>CBDUSP010000015.1:0-25782 GCA_965370365.1 uncultured bacterium
AATTATTTGTGACTAAGTGGTTACTTAATAATTAGGTTCTGTCGCTTTTCGGGTTCTTTTGAGCCTATTTTTGATTTTCTTGAAGGGGGTAATAAACGTGTATATTACCCCATTCAAGAAAATCAAAAATCGGCCAAAATAATCCCGAAAATCGATGAATCCTAATTCTTAAACACCCTCTCAAAAGGGTACTGCACTCTCGTGAAATTTTATTCTTATTTTGTTTTAGCTGCACTTTGTTTTTGTGGCTGTGCAAGAGATGCTGCAAACCCGATGGCTCTTTCCCCTGAAAATCAGTATTCCACGTGGACGCCGATGAAAGGCAATAAACTCGTCTCCTCGCGCTATTGTAAGACTCTGATTCCTCAAAATTTTGGAGAGGAGGCGATCTCTTTAGCCGAACTTCTCGATGTTGCTTTGCTAAATAATCCGTCGACGAAAAAGTCGTGGGCAAATGCAAGAGCGGCTGCCGCTCAGTATGGCCAATCGATGAGCGCTTTTTATCCACGGATTAGTACAAGCAGCACGTTTGTTCGACAAAAAGGAAGCTTTCCAACCTCACAGGACTTTGGTGGCTCAACAGAAGCCTCTGGAGCGAGCAGCGCAACAGCTGTCGGAAACACCGTTCAGAGCAACTCACTCCTTCCTAAAACATTTTACGCCTCTCAGGGAGGCCCCGATGTCTCTTTAAGCTACACCCTCTTCGATTTTGGGCAGAGAACCGCTAGCACGATGGCTGCGAGGGAGGCTCTTTACTACGCGGATCTTAACCACAATCAGGAAATTCAAACTATTTTACAGACGGTCATGGATGACTACTATGCGTATGTGTATCAGATCGCCCTTCTTCGCTCAAATGAAGCAAATCTTGAAAATGCTCAAATGTCTTTAGATGCTGCAAATGACAGGTTTTCTTTGGGGCTAGCTGCTCTTGGCGATGTTGCAACAGCTCGCACCCAGTTTTTACAAAGCAGGATTCAGCTAACTTCCCAAAAACAAAGTGTCGAAAACGCGTTTGCAAAACTCGCAGTAGATAGTGGCTTGCCAGCAAACATCCACTTCAAAGTCCAGCCAATGCCAGAGCAAATCAGCGCCGATCCTGTTTTAGCAGACGTTGATGTGCTTGTTCAAATTGCGCAGAAGCAAAGGCAAGACGTCCTTGCTGCAGAAGCAGATATCCGGTCAAAAGAAGCTCTTCTTCTAGAGGCAAAGCGAGCCGGAAATCCGATTTTAAGCACGAGTCTTAACTCAGGTCACTATTGGTTCCAAAAAGGAGTCCAGGAAAAAGGAATGCATTGGATCGCCTCTTTCTCTTTAAACTTTCCCATTTTTGATGGCTTCCATCTTAAAAATGGTGTGAGAGATGCAGAAGCTCACTTAGAAGCCTCAAAAGCGACGCTTTACCAGAAAGAGCTTTCGATGGTCCAAAATGTAACCAATTCTCACATGGCCGTAAAAACATCTGCTCTAAACCTCTCAGACTCAAATGAGTATTTAAAAGCAGCAAAGCTTGAGTTTGAAATTGCAATTGCTAATTACAAGGCCGGGATAAAGACCATTCTCGATGTCATGAGCGCGCAGAGCTCTCTTGCAGATGCGAGAGGAAAAAAGGCTTTGGCCGAACAAAACTGGTTTTCATCGCTCGCCTCCATTGCCTATGCAACAGGATCGCTTTGCACAAACCCAAATGAGGAATCTGAATGTACAAGATAATTTTGCTGCTTCTAATTTGCTCCTGTCATAAAAAACCTACAACCCATGCAGTGCCCTCTTATCCTGTGAAAATCACAGAAGTTGTGACAAAAGACACCCCCATTTTTATTGAAGCGCTCGGTCACGTTCAATCCATTACAAGCATCAATATTTACTCAAGAATTGAAGGCGAACTCACAGGCATCCACTTCATTCAGGGGAAAGAAGTAAAAAAGGGCGATCTTCTGTTTAGCATTGATCCAAGACCTTATGAAGCTCAAGTGAAACAAGCGCGGGGAACATTTGAAAAGACACTCGCCAATCTGGCGCTCTCAGAAGAAAAGGTAAAGCGCTACAAAACACTTGCAAAAGATGAGTACTTTTCACAAATCGACTACGAAACTCTGCAGGCAAATTTTGCAGCAAACATGGCAGAAAAAGTTGCAAACCAAGGAGATGTCGATCAGGCAAAAATCAATCTCGATTACTGCTCGATTTTTGCACCGATTGATGGCAAGACAGGCATTTTGAACATTGACTATGGAAATCTCATTTGCGCAAGTTGCCAAAACCCCCTTGTTACCTTAAATCAGATGTCCCCTATTTTTGTAACGTTCTCCATTCCAGAAATTGAGCTTCCCAAGATTCAAAGAGCAAAGGACTCTAATTTAAAAATCGTTGCTGCCTACGAGGATTTTAAGGAGGATGAGACATTTGAGGGTTCTCTTTACATGCTCGACAACACGGTCAATCAAGGAACGGGAATGGTCAAACTTCGGGGGATTTTTGAAAATGAGGATCGAGCGCTATTTCCCGGGCAGTTCATCCGCACGCGGGTGATTCTAAAAGTTTTGAAAGATGCGGTTGTCATTCCCTTTACGGCAGTTCAGATGACGCAAGAAAAGCCTATCGTCTTCGTTGTTAAAGACAACATGACAGTTGATCAAAGAACGGTCACGCTTGGCCAAAGAGACAACGCCTCTGTTATCGTTTTAAAAGGCGTTGAGTCTGGAGAAAAAATCGTCGTTGAAGGCCAGATGAACCTCTATTCCGGTTCTAAAGTCTTCGTTCCAGGAGGAAAGTGAATTTATCCGCTCCTTTTATCAGGCGACCTGTGATGACCATCCTCGTGATGCTCTCCATTTTTATTTTCGGATGGATGGCCTATCGCGCGCTTCCGGTTAGCGACTTGCCAAATGTCGACATGCCGACAATTGAAGTGACGGTGAGCTATCCAGGAGCCAGCCCCGAGACGATGGCAAACTCCGTTGCAACACCTCTTGAACAGCAGTTCATGACAATCCAAGGAATTGATTCGATTCTTTCCTCAAGCAATACGGGAAGCACAACAATTGTGCTTGTCTTTGATCTAAACCGCAATATTGATGCGGCATCAACCGATGTCCAGACGATGATTTCAGCTGCAACACCGAATCTTCCATCAAACCTTCCCAATCCACCTACTTATCGAAAGGTAAATCCAGCAGCGACTCCGATCCTCTATTTAGCAATTGCAAATCCCAATATGCCGCTGAGTGAGCTGTATAAATATGGCAACACCTTTATTGGGGATCGCTTATCGATGATTGAGGGAGTGTCCCAGGTAATTACCTACGGTTCTCCCTACGCTGCGAGAGTACAGGTAGATCCGGAAAAACTTGCTGCAAAAAATATTGGCATTGATCAGGTCGTTGCAAGCGTTGCGCAAGGAAACGTCGACCTTCCTCTCGGAACACTCTTTGGTCCCCGTGATGACTTTACAATCGATGTCGATGGCCAGCTCATGAAGGCAGATGACTATAACGAGCTTGTTATCAAAAACGAAAATGGCAACCTTGTCAAAATCAAAGATATTGGAAGGGCAATTGATAGCGTCAAGCAAGACAAAATCTTTATGCGTTACATCAACCAAAAAGTTAACCAAAGCTGTCTTATCTTGGCTGTGCAAAAAATCGCAGGCGCCAACACCGTTCAAATCATCAATCAAGTGAACAAAACCCTCGATGCAATGAAGGATCAACTTCCAAACACGCTCCAATTCCACCGGGTTTATGATCAGTCAGAAACAATTATCGAAGGCGTTGATGACGTTAAACTCACGCTGTTTGTCGCGTTTTGTCTTGTCGTTGCAATCATCTATCTCTTTCTTGGTAAAGCGCTCAACACAATCATCCCCGCTCTTGCCATTCCGATATCGATTAGCGGCACCTTTGCTGTAATGCTGCTTTTGGGCTTTAGTATTGATATCGTTTCACTGCTTGCGCTCACTTTGTGTATCGGCTTTCTCGTCGATGATGCAATCGTTGTCCTTGAAAATAACGTCCGCCATGTCCAAATGGGAGAAAAACCTTTCGACGCCTCAATAAAAGCCGCAAAAGAAATCAGCATCACTGTCTTGAGCATGACGCTTTGTCTGACAGCTGCTTTTATTCCCATGCTCTTCATGGGAGGCGTCGTAGGGCGCCTTTTTAGAGAGTTTGCAGTCACAATTGTCGTTACCGTTTTAATCTCTGGCTTTGTCTCTCTAACGCTCACCCCTATGCTTGGCAGCCGGTTTGTCAGGCCCTATGGAGACAAAAAAAAGCCGCGCATGGAAACGCTTTCCATATCCGTAACAAACTGGATGTTAAGCGTTTATAAACCATGTCTTGCCTTTGCCATGAGACAAAAACCCCTAATGCTTGTCCTTGGGCTTGCAAGCATCGTGTTTTCAGTCGTGCTTTTTAAAACACTACCAACAGACTTTTTACCCCCAGGCGATGTGGGTTTTATTGACGGATGGACAACAGCAAGAGATGGTACCTCTCCCTATCTCATGGAAGAGTATCACGAAGAAATCTCCAAAATTGCAATGGACAATCCAAATGTTAATTCGTTGATTTCGATTAGTTCTTTTACAAACCCAAATGAAGGGATCGTGTTCATCAAGCTAAAGCCATTTAAGGATCGCCAGTCGATGTACCCGGTGATTCATGAGCTATCAAACAAACTGCACGATCTTTGCGGTGTCAATACGTTTTTGTCTCCCATTCCCATGATTAACCTCTCCCTTGGCACAACTGCGCAGGCGCTCTATCAATATACGCTCACTGGCATCGATCGCAAAACGCTCTATGAATACGCGCCAAAGCTCACCCGAGCAATGAAAGAGAGTCCAAGCTTTTCTCAAGTCTCATCGGATTTACGCATTTCGCAGCCCCAGTGGTCGTTTCATATCAACCGGGATCGAGCCTCAAACTACAACGTGTCCGCCAAGAAAATTGAAGACTTTTTCCAGTACGCCTACTCAGATAATAAAGTCTCTCAGATCCATGGTGAAGTGAACGTCTATGATGTGATCGTTGAAACTCTCCCCAAATTCTATAAAGACCCAAGCGTTCTTCCCAATCTCTATGCTAGGTCCTCTACAAATGATCTTGTTCCCTTGTCTGAGATCTTAGATCCCGTTGAAGTATCAGGACCGCTTACCATTAATCACTACAACGGCCTTACCTCGGTTGGCATCTCCTTTAACCCAGGCACCAATGTTCCCTTGGGACAATCTCTTGCAACACTCGATGAAATCACAGCAAAAACAAAGCCTTCCCAAGTCCATGGACAAGTGATCGGAACAGCAGATGTGTTTAAAGCGTCATTTCAAAGTCTCAATACGCTGCTTATCATCGCATTTTTTATAATCTACATTGTGCTGGGCATTCTGTATGAGAGTTTTATCCACCCACTTACAGTGATGAGCGCACTTCCGCCAGCGCTTCTTGGAGGCCTCCTCACACTGTATGTCTTTGACCAAACGCTTTCTCTCTACTCTTTTGTCGGTCTAATCCTTTTGATCGGGATCGTTCTTAAAAACGGGATTATCCTCGTTGACTTTGCAAATGATGCCGTTGCAAAGGAAGGGAAGACAGCTGAAGAGGCCATTGTGCAAGCGGCGCATATTCGTTTCCGTCCCATCATCATGACAACAATCGCCGCGATGATGGGCGCCGTTCCGATTGCGCTTGGTGTGGGTGGCGCGCTTGCTCAAACACGTGTTTCTCTTGGACTCTGCATTGTTGGGGGGCTTGTGATTTCACAACTGCTCACACTCCTTCTCACCCCTGTTCTCTACTACTACTTTGAGAGACTGCAAGGGAGACTTCTTAGCTTTGTTAAGAAAAAACAAGTGGATTCAAATTAAATCTTTATAATACACTCGCTCCTTTCTACCTTAGGAGGTGAACGTTGAGCCTTGGTTTCGCAAAAGCATTATCGAGTTTCCATCCTGTCAAGCAAGAGCTTCCCCAAAATTCCGAAAACACTAACAGCAAGCATTCCGAGAGGACCATCCTGGACTCTGTTTTCTCCGCAGTAACAACCGTTTTTTCCCTTTTCTCCAGTGTGACAACAGATTCAGTCAGTAGTTCCTCTGGGACACAGCATGAAGAACAAACTTCACAGAGCCTACTTCCCAAGAATTCGCAAAGTAGTTGGGCATTTGATAACTCCCAATCAGCTTTTGTCGGAGGAGAGCTCCTTGCTGCTTCTCTCTGTGGAGGAAAGGATTCATTTGCTGGCAAAGCTTGCCAGGCCTGTATGGAGGAGAATTCGGATAAACTCTTAACTACGATCCAAGCAATCTGCAAAGAAAAGAACAAATCACTTGTAAGCTCACCTATTTCCGAAATAGGACAAACTTCTTCTCTCATTCTTGCCAAGCTATTCACGCAATTTAGTCTGGAACAAGACACGGGTGAGCGAACTCCGATCATTTTTCTTTTTTTGCCAGACTCTACGTCCTATTTCTTCTCTCATGTTGATGACGATCAAGTGGAGTTCACCGCAGTATCTAAACAAGGATCCGAAGGGACTCAAACAAAACCTTATGCTGATTTTCTCAAAATCCTTCAAAAAAGCCGAGAAGCTGTATCCGAGAGATATACTGATAAGATTTGCGCTTTTAAAATCCAATATGTGGATTGTTTTATAGGAAGTTAAATACGCGTCAAAGACAAAAATGCTACAAACTGTACTCCATCCGAATCAGTCTTCCTCTAGATCCTTGCTTGCAGGATCACTCTCTACAATGCCAGGAAACTCTCCATCAACTGGTTGGCTTCATCTTAAAGGAGAGCCTAAGAACATTCTTCGCACCACTTCTGAAGAGGTTCTCTCCCAAGCATACAAAGTGGCGTCTTTAACAAAAGCTTGGGAAACCATCCAGGCAAGGTGCGACGAGCTTTCTCTTTCTCATTCACTCATGCTTGTTGACGACACAGAGGATTTAAAGAGAGCCTTTAACTCTTTAAGCGCATCCAAAGAAACCCCATCTGTATTAATCATGCCTTGGGGAAATAGTTGGACAGTCGTGCTTGAAGCTTCAGAAGGCAAAATCACGTATCTAAACCCCTTAAAAGAAGGCGATAAGCTTACTACAGAAAACAGAAAAACATTCGAAGATGTTTGGGGAAACGGTGTAACGACCATATATACTCCTCCAGAAGACAAGGAGCTTTATTCTCAAGCAAGGCGACTTGAATTAAAAGCGCAGCTGCAGAGATTCCCCCTAAATGGTTCTTTAGAAAAAACGATACTCACAATGCTCATGTGGCAGCAAAGACAGTGGAATCATCCCCGTGCTTGCTGGAATCTGAAAGAGCTTGATAATCAAAATATCCCCCATCAGTGTGTCCACATAGACTCTTCAAAAGCACTTAAGCATTTAATCTCTGAAAACCCACCCGGATCGTTTGCAATCGCACATCTGGCAACTAAATGGTTCTTCGTGAAAGAAGAGTCTGAAGAGATTCTTCTTCACGATCCTTTCTCACAATCGCCTTCCGAGGATCTTGTTTTTCCCGAAAAAAGTGAAATCCCAGTGCCAGTCATTCTCATCTCTCCAAAAAATAGCTCGGGTGACACCACTCCACAAGTTCACTCTTCATGGCTTAATCTCCAAATGATTGCGCTCAAAGCAGCTCGAGCAGCAGAGCAAATCAACACATGGAATAAAAAAGATGCGGCCTGCTCTAGCGAATCTTTGCAAATCAATACGATTGAAGAGCTGGCCCAAGCGCTTCACTCAAAAGAAAAAGTTCCCGCTTGTCTGCTTATGCAGCTTGAATCCAAATGGATTGCCGTTTCTGATCTCTCGTTGCAGCACGAGAAAATCTTTTACATAGAACCAAATCCATCGGGAGAAGAAGCTTCTTTGGTTGAAGAAACGAGACGTTCTTTTGAACGAAAACTCCCTCAATTCAACCGCATATTGTCTACACATGCCCCCTTTGAAGGAATAAGACTGTCATAGGGACAAGCACGCAACCTCCTGATTATAAGCAAGATAAGAATTAATATGGCCGTATCTTGTTGAAAAATGGCCGTATAAAGACAAAAAATGGCCGTATTATCGTTTCTTGAAAAAGTAGACGAGCCTCAAAGCATTTCAGAGATCAAGCAACAAATCGGGACAGATTTTTCAGGTTGAAGAACTATTCATGATCTTCATGAACTTTGAGATCTTCCCCTGATGCACCTTGCTCATCAGAATCTCCTCCTGCAGCACCTTCTGTAGATGGTGTCTCTGAAGAGATCTCTTCAATGATTTCCTCAAGCTCTACGTCTTGCTCTTCAAGGATTTCTGGTTCTATGTCACCCAAGGAACTGCTTTCTTGGAAGATTTCAGATATTTTGTTCACGTCTGTGGTGTCTTCCTGTGTCGAAGACATTGGGAGAAGAGATGCCCCTAAAGACATTTCTGATGCAGCTAATGTTTTTGGCATAACAACACCTATATTTTAATAATTATTATGAGCCAAAAACGCTTTATTATCAATAATAAACCATGCGTGATTTTTATACATAACAACCCTCTTACTTGTAAATACTTACAAAAAAGGAAGCTTGAGCCGTGTCTCAAGTTCTGCTACTATACCGGGAGTGATTCAAAAGTTGGGTTTGACAAGGAGACTCCTCGAAAGGATTCTCCGGAGCGAATGACCATTGCCGAGAGGCAAGGCATGAGTGAGGAGGATCATTTCGAGGCAAAGTCAATGCTGCGAAAACTAACTTTTGAATCACGAGCGGTATATCACAGTCGATGATGCGAAAACAAACGAAAACCCTCCTTCTAGCGCTTTTTGGGCTCAGTTTCTTAGCTCTGATCCCGTGGGTAAAACCACGTCTTGAAGAGCGCCTTCCCGATGCGTTTCGACTAGATAAAGTAGCCCTCGACATGCAGGAGGATTTGCCAGAGTTTGAGATGCCCGATCTTTCTTTTCTTGGAGGAAAGGAGTTTCATTATATTGGCCATGGAGGGCAAGCTGTTGCCTTTGCAAGCCAGGACAATTGCTACGTCCTCAAATTCTTCCTCAAAAAACAGCTCCATGGAGAAAAGAGGTTCCCCATTCCAAAGCCCACCCATTGGATCTCCTCACATAGAGAAAAAAGACAGGCACAGAGAGAACAAAAGCGCCACCGAAGCCTCATGAAAGCAATGAAAAACTATTCTTGCGCCTATCAAAAAATGAGAGAAAAAACAGGCATCATTGCCCTCCATTTGAATGCCTCTTTTGGGAACCTTCCTCAAGTCACTCTTAAAGACCAGTATGGGAATCGGTACCCAATTGACTTAAACCAGGCTTCTTTTGTGTTCCAACACAAAGCAGAGCTTGTGCAAGAAAAATTACACGCTGCATCTGATCCCGAAAAACAAGCGATTCTCTCAAAGCTTAATCGGTTCTTTGAAGAAAGGGCAAAAGAGGGATTTATCGATATCGAAAGAAGCTTTATGATCGAAGCAAACTATGGCTTTTTAGGAGACACTCCTATCCAGTTAGATGTTGGGAACATCGAGTTTCTTGAGAGCCAAAAAAAAGAGCCTGCATCTGAAATTCAGCGTATTCAAGACCTTCTTCATAATTGGGCACGCAATCAAGGACTTCCATCGTTTTGAAGACACAACATTTTGCTCTTGTTTGTGCGGATGGAATTGGAGATGCACTCATCTCTTCGATCATCGCCCATAATTTGCGTAAAAAAGGACACAGAGTCACCGTCTTTAGCCCCCACTTGATGAGCTTTGGAAAGTTTTTAGAGGAAGGAGACTATTTTCCAGTTCACAAAGAGCTTTCCTCCTTTGATGCTGTCATTCTTCAATATGATACAACAAAAAGAGCCAAAGAAATTGTAAAGCTTCGGGAAGAGGGTTTGAATCTCTACATCATCTACACAAACTATCGCCTTTCAAAGCATGGCCCCCTCCTCAAAGGCTTTGACTATCCGGTTGATGAGAAAAAGACGATGGTTGACAACGTGTGTCTCGCGATCAAAGAGCTCTTTGGTTTTGTGCCAAGCACGCAGAGTTCGCTCTTGCAAAAACTTCCACTTGCTCATCGCAAATATGAAAAGAGGGTGCTGATTCACCCAGAAAGTACAAGAGAGGATAAAAATTGGCTGCGCTCAAAGTTTTTAAAACTCGCTAAAAAGCTTGAAAAACGTGGATTTGAGCCCGTGTTTATCCTCTCTCCAGAAGAGCGTAAACACTGGACAGAGGCGAATGCCCCTCTATTTCCAACGCTTGAAGAACTAGCTACCACTGTGTACGAGTCGGGATTTTTAATTGGGAATGATTCTGGACCCGCGCACCTTGCATCCTACTATGCAATCCCTCACATCATCATCTGTCAGGGAAGGCAAATGCCCCTTTGGAGCTCGGGATGGTATCCTCCGCGAATCATTCGTCCCCACGCCCTTGTTCCAAATATCAAGGGCATGCGCCTCCGCGAAAAGAAATGGCCGTTTTTTATTGGGGTAAACCGTGTACTTCGCGAATTTATGGAAAATCTTTGGGCAAAGGAGACGTTACAGAAATCTCTTCTCCCCGAAAGACAAAGCGAAGAAGGTGGGCATGTAAAAGAGGCCTTGAAGCCGAAACTTTAGAGCGAAAAGACTTTGCATACTGCCGATCGATCAGAATCGGATGCCCCATTTCAGCCATGTGGACGCGGATCTGATGGGTTCTTCCTGTAATTGGCTTGCAACTGAGAAGAGTTTCTTTAAGTCCCCTTTTGAGGACTTTAAAGTGGGTGATTGCTCTTAATCCCCTCTTGGACGCACCCCAAATGGTCTGCCCTTCAAAACTCCCCTTCTTTGCCAAAAAATTATCGATGACCCCTTGCTCTTTTCGAACAACTCCATCGACAAGCGCTATGTACTCTTTTTCAATTTCATGAGCTGCAAAGAGCTCAATTAGTTCTTCTTTAACTTTAAGACTTTTAGCGAGCAGAAGCGCTCCTGTTGTGTCTTTATCCAAACGATGAACCAGAAAGATGTTTTTCCCAAAAGTGCGTGCACAATTTGGCTGACTACACACCCAGTTTACAGGCTTATTCACAATCAGAAGATTTTTGTTCTCAAAAAGAGTCGTCCACTTGATGGTTTGTTCTTGAGGAGGGGTAAATTCGACAACACTTCCCTTCTCTAACCAAACAGAACCAAATCGCTCAATCTGATCATTGACTTTGCAGCAGTTTTTCTCTAAAGATCTGCGAATGCCTTTAATCGAGCCCCCCACTTTTTCTTGAAGAAAGTGGGCGAGCTGTATACGTACATCTACACGGAAGACTTTTTTACGCACTTTGTTTTTTTAGAAATTCGACAAGAAGCTGGACACCGTAGCCCGTTGCCTTGGTTGGATGATAATCTCTTGGCTTCGAAAGGTAAGCACCGCCTGCAATATCAAGATGAGCCCACTTAGCTGTTCCTACAAACTCTTGTAAGAAAAGAGCTGCTGTTATTGATCCGGCTGCGCGCCCCCCAGAATTGATCAGATCTGCAATCCCTGATTTAAGCTTATCCTTGTACTCATTAACAAGGGGAAGCCTCCAAAGAGGATCTGTTGTGTCTTTCGATGCATCAAGGAGTTTTGAGGCAAGAGCATCATCATTTGAGCAAAGACCTGCTATATTCTCCCCAAGAGCTACAATAACCGCCCCAGTGAGTGTTGCAAGATCGATGACATAGCTTGGATTTAAGTTTTTTACGGCAAAAGAAAGCGCATCTGCTAAAATAAGGCGCCCTTCCGCATCGGTATTGTTAATCTCAACTGTTTTGCCTGAGTAGGAACGGTACACATCGCCAAGTTTATAACTTTTTGAATCAAGCGCATTTTCAGCACTTGGAACAAGAGCTGTTACATTCACTTTTAGGCCAAGAGCTGCAACAGTGCGAAGCGTGCCCAGTACAGCTGCAGCGCCACCCATATCACATTTCATGTCGAGCATTGCATCCGTTGGTTTTAGAGAAAGACCCCCAGTATCATAAGTCACTCCCTTGCCAACTAAAACAATCTGCTCTTTTACTGAAGGATTGCCTGTATATGTTGCCTGAATCAAAACAGGATCGACTTCAGCTGCTTTTCCAACAGCTAAAATAAGGCCCATTTTTTCCTTTTCAAGCCACTTGCGATCATACACAGTAACTTTGACGTTTTTGGAGATTTTTTCGAGCTCTTTTGTCGCACTTCCAAGCGTTGCAGGTGTTATGTCATCTGCGTTACCATTCACAAGATCTCTAGCAAAGAAAACCCCATCCACGATGGTTTCAACTTCTTTTAAAATCGATTCATCTTCTGCCCCAATAAGACCTACTTTTTCAAGCAAAGGGGGCGCATCTTTTAGAGTGTCTCCCTTCAAGTGATCGTATGCATAATTGGAAAGCAAGATCCCCTGCAACACCGCTTCCAGGGAAGCCTTTTTAGGGAGAATAAAATTGGCGCTTTTTGCCTTAACTTTTCGAATTGCTTTAACAGCTGATGCATAGGCTTTGCGTAAAAAATCAGCAGTTTCTTTATCCCCAAGTCCCAGAAGGAGAATTTTTGATTCTTTAAACCCTTCTGGATAAACAAAATGCGTCTCGCCGTTTTTTCCCTTAAAATCGCCGGAGCGTAAAACAGGGAGAACCTCTTTGAAATCACTATCAAGTGCCCCTTTCCAAAAAGGAATTACGAGCACATCAGCACTTTCTCTTTTATCGACTTGCGGAAAAAGACGGGTCTTCAAAAGGGAACCTCATCATCGAAGGTAGCTCCCTTTGGGCTCTGCTCTGAAGCCGGCGCTGCACCCGCGTAAGGATTTGCCGGAGCTTCAAAAGAAGAGCTCGCTTCTTGAGGCTGCTGCGCGCCTGGCGCTCCACCTGGCTTACCAAACGGACTAAACTGCAAGTGTGACGCGGTGAGTTCCATAGAAACTTGAGGAGATCCGTCCCGATCATTGTAGATCTCAGGCTTTTGGATTTCTCCGGAGGCCATGATCGCGCTTCCCTTCTTCAGATGGGGAATCATATTTTTAAATTGATCATCCCAAATGGTTACTCTCCACCAAATCGTGAGATCCTGTCCCCCTTTACGGGATTTTGTTGCCACGCGGAGGGTGGTTACCTTTTTTCCAGACTGCGTAAAACGCGTTTCTGGATCAGCGCCTAAATGTCCTGCAATATGAATATAGTTCACGAGATACCTCTTTGATTGAATCTCCGATGAGCATAAGACGTTTTCAATAAATATTCAAGGTAAGAAATGGGGGGTTCCAGGGCTAACGCATTAAAAAAAACAGGATCCGCTTCGCTTGCAGGAGGGACACCAACAAAGATGGCAGGAGGAAATTCTAGTGGGGCTACCTTCTCGACAAAAATTAACAGGATCCGCGCTTCGCGCTTGCAGGATCGGCTACGCCGGCAGGATCGCAGCTGGCGCTGCGGCAGGATAGATTTATTTGAAAATCTCCAGCTTTTTCATGGGTATACGGAAAAGCGTGTATGTTTTTGACCAAAACATTTTATCCTGCCACCGCGTCAGCGGTGATCCTGCCGGCGGAGCCGATCCTGCAAGCGCGAAGCGCGGATCCTGTTCATTTTTAGCGGAGAATGTTAGTGGGGGAGTTTCTGGTTCCCTGTGTCAAACTCTCACATCAACAAGTTCATGATTTGGATTTTGCTTCATACAGTAGTCCTTTTCCCACGCACTTGAGAAAAGCACCATAGGCCTTCCTTGTCTATCTTTTACAAGAGCGGCACTTGTCGGCTTTGCAAAGAGATTCATATCCCCTAGAACCCACGCACTCGCATGATACGGAAGAGGCGTCAGTACAGCTTCTGCCCCATACTCATCCTTGAGACGATATTGCATCACTTCAAATTGCAACTGGCCAACTGCTGCAAACATCTGCTCTCCTCCATCTGGATAGGATTTCAGAAGTTGAATTGCCCCTTCACTCACAAGCTGTAAAATCCCTTTATCAAACGACTTTCGCTTCCCCACATCTTTCGGGTACAGTTTTGCAAAAATCTCCGGCTGAAACTGCGGCAATGGTTTAAACTTGAATCCTCCACTTACAGAAATCGTATCCCCAATTGCAAAAAGCGATGGATTAATCACCCCAATAATGTCTCCTGCGTAACCAACATCGAGCGTCGTCCTTTCGCCTGCAACCATACTGTGGGGACGCGAGAGCCTAATCTCTTTTTTTAAGCGCGAATGCTTGATCATCTGATCCCGATCAAAACGCCCTGAACAGATTCGAATAAAGGCCATGCTATCTCGGTGGCGCTTATCCATATTTGCCTGAAGCTTAAAAACATAGCCGCTAAACGGAGTTGTTATTGGGTCGATTTCGATTTCCGAGTCATCAGATAAAAGATTCGCAGGCCTTGCATGTGGACAAGGAGCTAAATCAAGGAATGCATCAAAAAATGGCTCCACTCCAAAATTCGTGAGTGCAGATGCAAAAAAGATGGGCGTTACTTTTCCCTTTAAAAACTCTTCCTTAGAAAACGCATTGCCTGCCATGTCAAGAAGCTCGAGCTCTGATTTAAGCGTTGCAGATTCCTCGGCGTTTATTTTTTCTTGGGGATCTTTTAAGCGTTGCACCTCTGCTTTTTGCGCGCCGCCGTGAGATACTTTTGTGAAAAAAAGATACTCGGAAGTCCCTCGATCATAAATCCCTTGAAACTGTTTCCCTGAGCCAATTGGCCAGTTCATTGCATAGGACTGAATTTGCAGCACATTTTCCACTTCGTTCATCAGATCAAGCGGATCTCTTCCTGGCATATCCATTTTGTTAATGAAAGTCAGCACGGGAATCTTGCGCAATCGACACACTTCAAAGAGTTTTCGCGTTTGCTTTTCAACCCCTTTTGAGGCATCGATCACCATGATTGCGCAATCAGCTGCAGTTAAAGTCCGGTAGGTGTCTTCAGAAAAGTCCTCGTGACCTGGCGTGTCGAGAACATTGATGATCGCCCCTTTGTACGGGAACTGCATAGCAGAGGATGTGATCGAAATTCCCCGCTCTTGCTCCATGGCCATCCAATCAGAGGTTGCTGATTTGCGCCCTTTTCTCCCTTTAACCATCCCAGCTGTCTGCACCATTCCCGAATAGAGAAGGAGTTTTTCAGTAAGCGTTGTCTTCCCCGCATCAGGGTGACTGATGATGGCAAACGTTCTTCTTTTCTTAATAGCTGTCTTAAGTTCTTCCATTTAAACAATAAAATTTGCGATTTTTCTTTCGAGATACTGCGGGATTTCCACTTCTAAGAGAATATCATTTTCCTCGTATTTGCGAGAAACAACTCTTCCCTCTCGGATCACTTCACTTAAAATAGAATATTGTTCTTGTGGAACACGGATATTAACAACTTTTCGAAGCGCTTTTGTCTCTTCAATCATCCGATCGCAGAGATTATCAAAACCCGTTCTCTCTACAGCCGAAAGTTCAACTGTTTTTGGATACTTAAAGCGAATCCGATCGATCATCAATCGATTCTCACATAGATCTGTCTTGTTGAGCACTGTGATCATTGGTCTTTTAAGCGCCTTTAACTCTTCTAATACTGCATAGGTTGCATCCGATTGCTGGTCTGCTTTGGGATTGCTCACATCAATTAAATGAAGAAGAATATCTGCACTTACTGCTTCTTCTAAAGTACTTCGAAATGCAGCAACAAGAGTGTGGGGAAGCTTCCGAATAAATCCCACCGTGTCAATGAGAAGAATCGGCTGGTTATTTGGAAGAGTGAACTGTCTTGTCGTCGTGTCAAGCGTCGCAAAAAGCTTATCTTCAACGAGAACATCCGCATCTGTAAGCGCTTTTAACAGCGTTGACTTCCCCGCATTGGTATAGCCGATGATTGCAAAGGTTGGAATTCCAGAGCGCTCTCTCGCTTTTTTTTGCACCTCACGATATCTTTTAACTTGCTTGAGCTCTCTTTGGAGTTTGGTCACTTGATCCTTTAAAATCCGCCGATCGATCTCGATCTGCTTTTCCCCCTCTCCCTTAACAAATCCGCTACCTGCACCGCCTGACCTTTGTCTTCCTAAGTGTGTCCAAAGCCTACGAAGGCGTGGCAGCTGATATCTGCAGTTTGCAAGCTCGACCTGGAGTTTGGCTTCTTTTGTCTGCGCTCTTTGAGCAAAAACGGACAAAATAAGTTCGGTGCGATCGATTACAGATTTTTCTACGATCTTTTCGATATTACGCTGCTGCTGGGGAGAAATCTCATCGTCGAAAATGACAACATCGCAATCAATTTCTTTGGCTTTATCGCGGATTTCTACAATTTTCCCTGAGCCTAGATATGTGCCTGCGTCAATTTCTCGAAGAGGGCATGCCATTTTAAAAACGGTTTCAAGACCATAGGTATCCCCAAGGCTTTCTAACTCCTCGAGCTGTTCCAGGCACGTCTCTTTCAAGGATGTTGTATATGTTCCTATGAGAAGGGCTTTTTTAGTTTGCCTGTCCTTCTCTACAAGACGACCGTGTTTCATGAAAACTCAAACTCCATTTCCAAGCCATCATACCCTAATTGGATCGAGGAAGGAAGCTTTTGATTGATCTTTTCATGATCCATTGCATGAGAAATGTGAGTAATCCACGTTTGCTTAGCCCCCACTTTTTCAGCAAAGGCAACGGCCTCATCTAAAGATAAGTGAAGAGGAGATGGCTCTTCTCGAAGAGCGCTCACAACAAGCGTTTGCACTCCTTGAAGACACTCAAAAATGGACGCATCATACTCGCGAATGTCTGAGATATAGGCAAAATCGCCAATACGAAATCCATTGACCTTGGTTCCCCCTTGAAAATAGCTCATATACCTAATGCGAACCCCAAGAAAATCCAGCTCCCCCTCATCGCCCTCAAGCACGTGTGTGTCGATCTGGGCACTCAGAGTTGGACCTTTTCCAATCGGACGAAAAAGATAGTCATAACGCTTTTGGAGATCTTCTAAACTCTCAGCAGACAGAAGACAAGGAAGCCTTTTCTTCGAGAGGAAATAATAAACTCGAAGTTCATCGATTCCCGCAATATGATCATAATGCGTATGCGTCAAAAGAAGCCCGTCTAAATGATCGATCTTGTATCGAAGAGCTTGCTCACGAAAATCAGGCCCCACATCGATCAAAAGAGAACGATCGCCTACCTTCAAAAGACCAGAAGGTCGCAGGCGTTTGTTATGCGTTACGCCAGAAAAACAAACGGGACACTTACATCCAATCACGGGGATTCCAACAGATGCCGATGTTCCCAAAAATAAAAAAGTGCCTTTATTCTTCATCTTAACAATAAGTGATCGTATCACCTTCTTTGTTTTCTTCGCCATCTTTAACACAATCTTAACATCCTTAAAGATGAAAGATTAATCATTACAAAAAAAACCAAAACTGGTAGCATCTTCCCTCTTCATTCAAAAAAAAAGGAATTTTATGAGTAGCATTTTAAGTAGCTTATCCTCACTTCTCGGATTCGGATCCACACCAAAGACCACATCCACACCTCCTCCAGCACAGGGAAATATTCCTGAGCAAAACATCCAAACACCCGTCCTCTCGGTAGAAGGCTCTCAAGCATTAACAAACGTTTCCCCCACTCCCCCAGAAAGTCTCCAAGGAACCACTAACAAAGTTACCGGTCTCTTTAATACAACGCTTGCAAAAGTAACTGGATTGATTGCGTGTGCCAAGGAAAGGATTTTTTCTTTAGCTCCAAACCTGTCCGTAGAGTTAACGAAAACAAAGATCAGCCAAGCAATTTTAGTGCTTACCTCAGGATACAGTCTGCTTGGAGTAAGAGCAACCTTTGGAAGTCTTATTCCTCACACTTTTGCCTCTTTTATTGGAGCCGTTCCTTTTCTTGCGGCATCCGGAATTCTTCTTTGGTATGCAAGCTCTTTAGTCGATTACGACAGCGAAAAATCACGCGAATCCATCCGTAAGGACGCTCATAGTCTTAGCTTTGGAGAGATCATCAAGAAATATGACTTGGATAAAATTTTCGCACATCAAATTTTGAACAACAAAGAGTTTCAACAAGTATATCGATCCCATGTTGCGACCCTTTCTATAAACGAGGCTATTTCTCTCCATAGTCAAACAAGGCGCGCCCTGATAAAAACCAATACGACTCTAACTCCTTGCCCTTATGAAATCCCTCATCCATCTGAATTAAGGAACCAATTTAAAGAGGAAACAAAAGATATTCCTCTTCATAAATTGTCTGAAAAATATGATCTTACCCATTTAGCACGACTCAAAATTCTTGAAAACGACGAGATTGCAACCATTCTAAAGGAGGAAACACTCCATGAGGAAAACAGCAAGAAAAAGGATTCTGTTAAACAAAAAACCGCAAAGGTTATCGACAGTCTTATTACTCACAACTCGCTGACACTCACGTCCGCACAACAGACAGAGAATGCACTTAAGAAGCTTCAAGAAAAAGCCGAAAAGGGCCCTCTTAACTCTCAAGAGCAAGAGACGTTAAGCAAACTCACAGAGACAGTAGGTTCATCTCACATAGAGACCACATAAAACTTAAGCAGCTCTCAAGAAGGCTGAGAGCAAAAGGTTCCTACGAAGGAATCTTTGGAACCAAACAAGTAAGAAAAACAAAAACATTTCACCAAAAAAGAGGATATTATGAGTAGACCATCTTCCGCCACGCATAACCCAACAACCCGCACGGAAACCATCGAGAGTTCACCTAACACCCAAAATGCATCGGATACTGACCAAAAAGTCGCTGGGCTTGCTCAGCAACAGATTCAGGATGCAGCTTCTAAAGTAGAGAACACTAGCGATACAGAGCAAGCGTCTTCCGAGAAAGTGCCAGAGCGGACTCTTCTCCAGAAACTTACTTCACCAAACACGGAAATGCCTACGACCGAACAAAAAGAAGTTGTCTTAAACGGTGCTCTTGGCGGTATAGGTATAGGCACTACAACTGCTTTAGCAGGAATGTACAACAACAATTCCACGACAACTGGTGCTGGGCTGCTGTTGCTGATTCTCAGTGTGGCGGCAGGGGTCTTCTCAAAATTTCGCGCGAACATAAACTATGAGAACCCTCAAGACCTTAAACTGAGCCGGGATGCCGCTATACAAGATTCCCTTCAGAAAACAGTTAAGCAGCATGGATGGGAAAATCTGTTCACGCACAAGATTCTAGAGCCAGCGACTTTTGCGGAGAAATTCCAATCTTTTGAAGAAAGTGCCTCCTTCAATGAGCTGATTGCTTTGTATAAAGATGCAAGCAAAGCACTTGAATCTGTTAAACAAGCAGACCCCGAATGCTTATATGAACTTCCACGTCCTTCGAACTGGAGAGCCAAATTTTTGAAGGAAGTGGAGCCTTTGAGTTTTGATAAACATCTAGAAGAGTATTCTATGAATGATTTGAAGGCTTTTGACATCCTGCCAGACGAGTCCTTTGAGCTCTTATATAAAGCAAAATTTATCTTAGAGAAAAAAAATCAAGTAGTTCAGGAGTGTAATCTCGCAACAGAAAGGCCTTTGTTTCAAGTAGAAAAGAAAAGAGGCCGCACTATGGAAGCAAAGGAAAAAGAAACGAATCTTGCTATGAAAGAGAGACTCGATGCTCTTAATAAGGAAGAAGACAGTCTAAAAAGTGCCTACTTAAGGAGCCTTGCAAGCGCCTTGCCTAAAAGTGCATGATATAAAAGCCCCCGAGAGCCAAGACCTGTAAAAACCCAGGTCTTTGGAGCAACTTGAGCTACAATTGGCTTATGTCCCTCCCTCGGGGCAATTCTTTTTCCAGAGCGAATTTCCTTTAAGCTAAAATCCAATGCATGCGGGTAAAAGGCTGAGACCTTGTCTAAAAGCTCGATTGCTTTTTGCGGAGAAGGTTCTGCCGTGTGTTCATATGTCGATCCTACCTGACAAAACTGAGTGTCTTCTGTAACTGCAATATAGCCTTGAGAGCTCACGCTAAATGGCAATGGCTGATCCCATCTGCAAACAAGCGACTGGCCAATTGCCGTGCGCGTTTTAAGATCCTTGCATTCTTCAAACTGGTGAATCTCAGACCCAACAGAGAGAACGACCCGGTCAAAGTCCCCAGAAAAACGCTCCTTCACAAAAATAGCGCCCTTTTTTTCACAGGCAAGCCACAATCCCTCTAAATATCTTCTAGAAAAGACGGTAATCCCTTGCGGAATCCAAAGTCCCTCTACTTTGTTTCCTCCAAGAGAGATTTCTTTCCAAAGAGCGTCTTTGTTTTTGCGGAAATCGATCTTTTGTTGTTCTGTAACAGCAGGGCGAAAAATCCCTGTGTAACTTGCAACTGGCATTCCAAGAGCTTCTTCCGAAGACAGGAGCAGCTTTTTAGTTGATTCCATCCCTTTATCTGCTTCCCAGGAACGGGAGGCGGTTTTTCCTGCAAAAGGATGAAGCAGTCCAGTGGAAGCGCTAGAGGCTCCCTTTCCAATCCCCTTAGGATCAAAAAGAGTCACATCAAAGCCCTGTTCAAGTGCGTGGTAACAAACAGAAAGGCCGGCAAGACCTGCGCCAACAACGGCAAGTTTCATTTTTTTTCTTGGAGGAGGGCATAACTCTCCGATGAAAAATTGAAAAAGAAGAGAATTGCTGGGCTGATAAGTGCTGCAAAAGGAATCATCATAAAAAACCACTGAATTGCAATGGCAAGAGATCCACTAGCTAGCAAGAAGCTCGTGTTTGTAAAAACAGCAGCAACAGATAAAAGAAAAAAGGTAAAAAGTAGAGGGAAAACCCCGATTGCAAACAAACAGGTCGCACCGAAAATGCGCATTTTTAAAAAGTTAAAAATTTTCTTAATCCACGATCCTTTACGAACAGAGAGTAGATTCACAGCAGGCGTAACAAAAAACAAAATCCCCAGATTGATAAGGCAAAGAACAAGCGATCCAAAAATCAAAAGGAACGGAGCAAATGAAAAGATTACGCTAAAAAACTCTCCAACTCCCGGGATTTCTTTTAAGAGGAAGAAAAAGCCAAGAAGAATCCAAAGCAACAAATATACAAGAAGAGGAGGAACTGCGACGTAGGCAACTCCAATGACTAAATCCATGGAAGAGCCAATCAGACGTCGAACATTTATTTTCGTTCCATTGATATCTCTTGGATACATCTTTGATAAAAGAACACCGAGCGCAAGCAAAATTCCAGTAGAGATGAAAAAAGGTAAAAACCCCAAACAAAGTGAGATCCAAGGATTTGCATTCAAGCTTAGAGCTCTGCAAAAAACCGTCAAAATGCCACAGAGCACGAGAGTCGGAAAGGTAAGAAGCAATCTTCTTCGAGAAAACGAAAAATAGAGAGCCCTATTGAAGGCTTTTTCAAGTTTTGTCCAGTTCATAGACCAGCAGTATAGTCGGTCGCGCGAATCAATGCATCCATTATTCCTTTTTCACTTGATGAATGGCCTGCGTCTGGAATGATTTCAAGCTTTGCCTCTGGCCAAGCTTTGTGCAATTCCCAGGCTGATTCAAACGGACAAACAAGATCGTACCTCCCTTGAATGATAACGCCAGGGATGTGGCGGATTTTATCTACGTTTTCAACAAGAAAATTGTCTGTCTTGAAAAAGCAGTTATTTAAAAAGTAGTGACATTCAACCCGAGCCAGCGCATCTGCATGCTCATCTTCTGTAAACTCAGCAAACAGCTCAGGATCAAACACAAGGCGCAAGTTGATCGTTTCCCAAATCGTCCATGCTTTTGCAGCCCTTTTCCTCACTTTTGGATCAGCAGACGTAAGTTGCTTATAGTAAGCAGTTAAGAGATCACCCCTCTCATCTAAAGGGATCGGCTCAAGAAACTTATCCCATTCATCAGCAAAGATATGGTGCGCTCCAAATTGATAAAACCAGTGCATTTCCTTTTTCCTTCCAAGAAAAATACCCCGTAAAATCAAAGCCCGAACCTTATTTGGGTGCTCTTCGGCGTAGGCAAGCGCAAGCGTGCTTCCCCACGAACCGCCAAATACAACCCATGTATCGACCTTTAAAAATAAGCGCAACTTTTCGATGTCAGAGACAAGATCCCATGTCGTGTTGTTTTTAATTTCCGCATGAGGCGTGCTTTTGCCACAGCCTCTTTGATCAAAGAGAATGATTCGATAGAGCTTTGGGTTAAAAAACGAGCGATGATGTCCATATGTGCCAGAGCCAGGTCCTCCATGCAAAAAGACAACAGGCGTTCCTTCAGGATTCCCACTTTCCTCAAAGTAAAGCTGATGTCCATCTCCAACATCGAGATGCCCCGTCTTATACGGTTCAATTGGGGGGTATTTTGTTTTCATGGGCGATGCTTATAGATGTAGGAAGGTCTCATAATCGGAGTTCCCTTGCCATCTAATGCGTGGAGTCTTTCGTAGACAATTTGGATAGCGATCCCGATGCTTCTGGCTGTCCCAAATAACACGGGAGAATATTCTAACTGTTCAAATCCTGCGATGTTAAGCATGACTCCCGAGATCGCATCAATGTTGGGAAATAGGTTCGGAATTTTTGCACTTTCTTCTCGAAGAATCCATGCAGTTTTCACAAGGGGATTATCAGGGAAATGTTTTTGGCAGTATTCATAGCAAATGTGAGCTCGCGGGTCTTCCGTCTGTAAAATCGCGTGACCAAAGCCTGGAATATGGCCTTCCTGTGTTCGTAAAATACCCTCTATTGACTCTCTTGTCTCCCCCGCTTTTGCTAGTTTCGATACAAACGAAAATGCATCCTGAAGAGCGCCCCCATGCCGCCTTCCTCCAAGAGAAAGCATTGAAGAGGCAAGACATCCGTACATGTTTTCAAGACTCGACGATACTGCTTTCCCGACAAAGGTAGAAAGAGTTCCTCCTCCATGATCGAAATTCAAAATGCTAAAGATGCGAAGTGTCTGAGTAAAAAGTTCCCCTTTTTGCATACAAAGCATTTCGGCAAAACTTTCAACGTAACCAAGATCTGGATTTGGCTGCGGTGTTTCTTTTGAAAACGCCTGACTATTGATCACGCAAGCGGCAATATGGGGAATTTTGGCAATGATATTTAAACAATCTTCGCGGTAATCATCTGTTGCCTCATGCATACCCGCAATTAAAATGGCCGTTGCAAGCGCATCCATTGGACGGCCCACTTTTGGAAGCGAGTAGATCTGCTTTACCACCTCTTCTTTGCAAACAGCTCTTTCAGCAAGCTTGCTATAAAACTCACTTACCTGATCTTTACTCCCCATTTCTCCATAATAAAGCAAATAGATAACCTCTTCTGGGCTCCTCGAAACGAGTCCAGAAATCGGTCTGCCGGCATAAGAGAGCCCTTTTTTGGGATCGATGTGAGAGGTGACGCAATAGCCCGCAGGGACTCCTCGAAATCCCGATTCTAGATGATCTTTTGTGAGTTCAAACAATACTCCTTCGCGCATAACTTCTCCGCCTTGTCAAATGATTTACTCATCCTGCGGGAAAGGGATTTTTTCTTTCAAGCATGATCTAAGAGAATCGACTCACGATAATTTTTCATAAGCTCGACCATGAAGTGGAGATTGTGCACTGTTGCAAGCGTGTAGGCCGTTAGCTCATTTGCCTTAAAAAGATGGTGCAGATAACTCAGAGAGTAGTGCTGACAGGTCCAACAGCTGCAGTCTTTCTCAATTGGCCCAAAGTTGTTTGCCATCTTGCCTTGATTCGCTTTGATTCCCCCACTTTTTGTAAGAAGAAGGCCGTGTCTTGCAGCTCTTGTTGGATACGAACTATCAAATGTGTCAATCCCAAGAGGGATGCAATGACGCAGTGATTCAAGATCCCCGATTCCAAGCAGATGATTTGGGCATTCTTCGGGAAGATGCGGCATTAAGTTTGTTAACATATTCACCATTTCAGGCTTTGTCTTGCCGAGTGAGCCGCCAATCGAGTATCCATCAAAACCAAAAGCAGTGAGCCGCTTACAACTCTCTTTTCTAAGCTCTGGATCGACCCCGCCATGAATGACTGCATAAATCGCCTGGCCTTGCGGGTTCTTTCGATGCTCGTCGAGTGAGCGCTTTTCCCACCTGTGTGTGCGCTCGAAGGAATTTTTCAGCTTCTCAGGGCCAATATGGTAGGGAGGAAGCTCATCGAAGGGAATGATGATGTCACTTCCAAAGGCTTTTTGCGCTTGAATCGATGATTCAGGAGTGAGCAGCATTTTTTTCCCATCGCGATAGGAGCGAAAGACAACACCCTCTTCTCCGATTTTAAGGACATGTCCTTCTTGCTTTTTCTTCCCTTGGCTTTTGAGCTCGCTTGCAACAGAACCATAGGCAAGGGAAAACACTTGAAACCCCCCAGAGTCGGTGATGATCGGCATCTTGCGATTGATAAAACGGTGCAATCCCCCAGCCTTCTGGATCACATCCGCACCTGGCTGCAAAAGCAAATGGTATGTATTGCAAAACATGAGCTGCAAACCAATGGACTCCACCATCTGGTTATCCAAAGCTTTTAGCGTTCCATTTGTTCCGACAGCAACAAAATTCGGTGTGTCGATATCTCCATGAGGTGTGATGATTTTCCCAACTCTTGCGCGCGATTTTTTCGATCGATGGAGAATTTTAAACTGGAACATTTTTGATCCTCCTCTTTGCAAGAAGAACCAGCAAACTACTACAAGAGATAATGAGGAGCTTTACGAGGAAGCTGACAAAAATGACATCGAAAACAGATGAGACAATCCCATAAAGACCAAAGAATGTAAAAAGCACGGTATCTAAAAGCTGCGTAACCCCAAGAGAAAGAGCGACTCTAAGGGCCAAGCGCTTTCCCTTGAAAAAATTCTGCAAAAAGCCAAACAGGCGAAGATCCAACTTTTGCACGACGAAATACACCCCGATCGATGCAAGGGAAATCCGCGTTGCGTTGGAAAGGATTTGAGAAAACGCCGCATGCGTTTGATCTGTGCCAAGAGGCTCATATCCAAGATGGAATTTTGACATTACAATAAAAAACACAAGGCCTAAGAAAGACGCATATAAGGCTTTATTTGCCTCCGCCTTTCCATAGTACTCCTGAAGCAGGTTCATCGCTAAAATCCCGCCAACTGCAAACACATCGCTACAAGTCACAGAAAAGCCAAACAAAGACATTTGTTTAACAACAAATAAATTGGCAAACACAGCCTGCAAAACAACGAGAGAAATCAGCGCATTCTTCCCAAAACGCACGCCAAGAAAAACAAGCCCAATGACAACAAAAACATGGGCAAAAAATAGACTTTCATTGAAAAACATCGAGGAGATTATATACCCTCTCTCTCAAGCAAGTCACCCAAAATCGAAAGAATCTAGGAAGTCACCCTTTGAGGGCTTATCACGGTCGGTGTAGCAACTCAAAGCAAGCAGCAAATCGATGCTTTTGCAATTTGCTGAGAAGACCATCCTTCGTCAGACAGCAAGATGGCTTTTCGGTGAATTTTGGCCGAAGAGCTAGCAAATGAATTGATCAGTGGCTCCTTAGCACAACTTGAGGCGCAGTAGACACTTTCTTTGCATAGTTTTCAGCTTGAATACGAGCAGTTTCCTCTGGATTCATTAGCATACCAACCGTTATGCGCAGAGTCCTGACAACAATCACTGGAATAGAAACAATACCTACTAAACCTCCTCCTAAAACAATTTGGAGCCCACCTCTCTTTAAGCATTCTGAATTCCAATCTAACGTTCCTTGAAGGAGATTTCTTATCCCTTTTATTGCAGCCTCTCCAACGCCTCCAACAGCCTGCATTAAACTGGCCACCCCATCTATTGCCCCAACAAAGGGTG
>CBDUSP010000016.1:0-25149 GCA_965370365.1 uncultured bacterium
CAAAATCGACCAAGAACTTTGGACAAGCTACACAGAAGCAGCAAATACATATAATCAGTTGTTGATCACTGATCCTATGGCAGCTTCTCAACATTAATTTTTCTTTTTAATGACCCCGGAATCTCTATAATTCTGGGGTTTTTTTATCCTCATTTCCTCTTGCTTTTTAAGAATTTTAGCTTATAATCCTAGGTTAGAAATAGCAGGCACGTCCTGCAAAGAAATTATTAGAGGGAGAACTCAAAAACTATGACAACAAAAACAACCTCTTCCGGCGACTCTGCCTTTAAAGGCATTCGCGGAATTTTTTGGCCCATTCATAACTTCGAATTGAAGAAGTTCTTACCAATGGGTCTAATGATGATGTGTATCCTTTTCAATTACACAATATTAAGAGACATCAAAGACACTCTCGTGATCAATGCTCCTGGAGGAGGCGCAGAGTGCCTTTCCTTCTTAAAACTCTATGGGGTGACTCCTGCAGCGATTTTATTTATGGTCGTCTTCATGAAGCTTGCAAATGTGTTCAATAAAGAGCGCCTATTTTACGTGGTTCTAACACCCTTTCTCGTGTTCTTTGCTGCATTTGCGTTTATCATCTACCCGAATAAAGAAATGCTTCACATGTCTTTAGAGACACTTCAGGCAACACAAGCATCGATACCAAATCTCCACTGGCTCATCCCTGTTGTTGGGAACTGGAGTTTTAGTCTCTTTTATATCCTTTCAGAGCTCTGGGGCAGCGTTGTTCTTTCGATGCTCTTCTGGCAGTTTGCAAATCAAATTAGTAAAGTCACTGAAGCAAAGCGTTTTTATGGTCTTTTCGGAATGCTTGGAAACGTGGGACTTATTGTTTCCGGCCAATTAATTGTATGGACATCTAAGTATGCAAAGTCTCTTGCCGGCGAGAGCGGTGCAGATGCATTTGGACCCAACCTAAAACTTTTAATGAGTCTTGTGGCTGTTGCTGGATTTATGACAATCCTCACATATCGATGGATGCATAAAAATGTACTTACCGACCCAGCTCTTTATCAGCCAGGTGAAGGGAAGAAGAAGAAGGACAAGCCAAAGCTCTCAATTTTACAGAGCTTCAAGTATATTCTTCAAAACCCCTACCTCGGTCTCATCGCTGTTTTGGTGATCTCCTATGGAGTTACAATTAACCTTGTAGAGGGCGTGTGGAAAGGGCAAATTAAAATGGCCTTTCCTGACATGAACGATTACGCAATGTTCATGGGGAAATTCTCTACATGGACAGGGGCTATGACGATTATTCTCATGATCATTGGCAATAATATTCTAAGGAAGTTCAGCTGGACAAAAGCGGCGCTTATAACACCAATCATGGTACTTGCGACCTCTTGTGTTTTCTTCTTCTTTGTGTGGAATGGAACAAAGAGCTCACCATTTGCTCCTCTCATGGGAACAACCGTGGTAATGGTTGCTGTGATCGTTGGAATGATCCAAAACGTCCTTTCAAAAGGGACCAAGTACTCTCTCTTTGACTCTACTAAGCAGATGGCGTACATCCCGCTAGATTCAGAGGCAAAAGTGAAAGGCCAAGGTGCTGTAGAGGTAATTGGTGGTAGAGCCGGTAAATCCGGTGGTGCTCTCATTCAATCTACGCTTCTCGCAGTCATTGGTGGAAGCGTTTCGCTTGCAAGCTTGACCTTCATTCTTGGGCCACTTGTGATCCTCGTCTGTGCCTTCTGGGCCTTCTCTACACTAGGTCTTGGACGCAGATTTACAGCGCTTGTGAAATCGAAAGAAGAAGAAGCCGCTGCAGCAGAGTCTTCTGCAGAAAAACCTGCAGAGCCTGCAAAAGCTCCAAAAGAGCCAGCAACAGCAGGAACACCGTAAAAGAGATACCCGTCTCTTTTAACTAAAAAGGCCTGGGGAGAAATCCCCAGGCCTTTTTTGCTTTTAGACCCTGACGCGTTTGTAGTGAAATAAGATGCCCCTTTGCAGAGGAATCCCCATGACTCTTGAAGATACGGGGCGGACAGTTTCATCATCGCACTGATACCAAATTCTCCCCACTTTGATGTATGTAATAAAAGAGACTTGACCCTCATCGAATCTTGCTTCAATAAATGACCCGAGATCGTAAAAACAGCCTCCCCTCTTTGGGAAAAGTTGTCTTTGCACTGAAAAAGGTCCACTTTCTTGCCCCTGTCTCACTGAAAGAAGAATCTCTAAAGGATTCTTCTTAAAAAGACTGCGAAGATTCTCCTGAAACCTTTCATCTAAAGAAAGCGCCCAGTCAGGGTGAAAAACCAAACAAGAAGACTTTCCTCCAGGAAAAGGAAACACTCTCTTAAAAAACTCAAGCGACACCTCCCCTAAGTGAATAGGACTCTCTAAAAGAGAAGGAAGCATCTGAGACAAGGAGTGAAATAAAAAAGAGCTATCCGCTGAAGAGACTCTCTTCCCCTCTCTTTGGTCTGCAAGATACTGCTCGATAAAAAGATAAAACGGATCGAACGCTTTGCTTGCAAGGGGAGAGAGCTCTACAAAACGAGGAAGATGAATCACAAACTGCAACCAGGCATTGATCCAACTACAGCTAGAACATGGATGTAAACCAATCGGGCTGCCCGGAACAACAAGCCCCTGACGTCGTTTTTTTGCAGGAGATCTAGAAATTGGACTGGGAGTTCGGAGAACGGACTTTGAAGAGTCTAAAACCGTGGCCTGCGTCTTTGGACGCCGCACGCTTTGACCTTGAGAGCGATTGCCTCCAAGACATCCGAGAACGAAGCTTGTAATCTTCGTTCCCACTTGCTTTGACGAATGAAAGAGCTGTTCCCCCTGTTTTTGGGACCATTCGATCACGCGGTCGATTGATTGAATCTTAAAAATCCGCATATACAATCTTAAAAAAATTTAGATAGGGACTTTAAACTTCCGGTTCAATAAATCTCAAGAAATTTCTTACAATTTTTCTGAGATAGTACGAAGAACCTCTTCTATCACTTCTTCGCGGGCCCATGCCCGTTCTAATTGCTTTCCAAGTGCTTTGAGACACTCCTTACTAGTCTGTTGCATAGTCTCTGCATCTACACAGATTTTCCCCTCTCTCTGAAGGACGGCTTGAGAAACTCTTGCAAATACAGTCCCAGGAAAATATTCACAAAAGAACTCTGCAGGAGACAGGACTCTTCCTCCCCCTCTAACGGGAAACTCATTTAATCGTGGTGTTTCTGGTGGTGTGTTTAGTACTGATTCTTCACCTCTTTCTGGAGGCTCGTCTTCGAGCTGAGAGAAGGGGGACAACGATTCTGATTTCTTCATTCCCCCATCTTCTAACGATGAGGATGTTGATGGCGCAGAAAAACCCCCCGCTACTGTTCTAGTACTCATAACCTATTCCTTATTTACTTTTTGCTGATGTTTTCACAATAAACAATACAATAAAACACTATTTAATATCAACCTTGTAAAGCAATTATTTTAAAACATGTCCATTTCACGAAAAACCAGAGCTTATTGACATCCAAGGAGGCGGCATATCGCGATGAGGACAAAGAAGCTATTCAGTGTCTCCTTGAATCTATCCTAACAAAACAAATAGTCTCACAAAACACCTCGATATAAATTGCGCATAATCCCTCTTTTTTTTTAAAAGCAAGGGATGTGTCGGTTAGCTGTACAATTCACTTTTCTCGTGGCCCTCCTTTTTGTGACAGGCTGTGCACGCTATCAAATTCCCGTTCAAAATGATCGTCACCCAGCCTCTTCCCATGTAGAGGTTTCTCAAATAGAGTTATCACCTGTATTGGATATTTCCCAAAGCATCACTGTCGAAAAACAAGAAAATCATGTGCCTCTCCATCATTAAAAAAAGTCTTCTCTTTCCCTTCTTGACGATACTGGTCAGTGGGTGCATGAGAGTCGATACGAATCCTATCGCTCTCTTCGATGAAGTTCAGGAAGACATTACAACGCGTATAGGGCAACACCTCTATTGGGACTCTTCCATTCAAGACTCTGTTACTTTAATTTCTATGGAAACCTTACTTCAAAAAGAATTGTCCGAAGAATCTGTCATTCAAATCACACTCCTTAACAATAAAAACCTCCAGGCGATTTATGAAGATCTCGGGATTGCCAAAGCACAACTCGCACAAGCAGGGATGTTAAAAAATCCTATTTTTTCTTTTTCCTATCGATTCTCTACGAGGTCAAATATTACAGATCTAATTGACTTTGGTTTGATTCAGAATTTTTTGGAAATGCTTCTAATCCCTTTAAAAAAACGAATGGCGCAAACAGAATTAGAAGCAACAATAGATACGGTTACTACTCAAGTTTTGGAGATTGTTGCGGAGACAAAAATTGCGTTTTATGCACTGCAAGCCAAAGAGCAGATATGGCATTTAAAAAAACAGGTTCTTTTAGCAACAGAACTCTCTTATGAAGCCGCTCAAAAACTCTTTACGGCGGGAAACATGAAAGAGTTACAGGTATCCATGGAACGCTCCCTTTATGAGCAAACGAAACTTGAAGTCGCCTCATGGGAAATTGCCGTTTTAGAGGCGAGAGAATCCCTCAACCTCCTTATGGGTCTATGGGGAAAACAGATTGATTGGAAGATCGCTCTAGAATTACTCCCTATCCCAGAAGAAGAAGACTCCTTTCAAAATATCGAAAATGATGCCGTTAAAAAGAGTATCGATCTGAAGATTGCTTACAAGGGCCTCTTAGCTACAGCTTCTGGATTTGGAATCGACACAACCAGGCTGGTTATCCCTGAATTTAATCTCGGAGCGAGTAGCGAAAGGGATGATAGCGTCTGGTACGTGGGACCTGCTTTTAGCTTAGCGATTCCTCTCTTTGATTTTGGTCAGGCCAATTCAGCAAAGGCGCAAGCAAAAATCATCCAGGAGTGGAATCAGTACACAGCCCTTGCGATAGAAATCCGCTCCAAAGCCCGCTCATCTCGATTTTCCCTGCTCAATACGTTTAGACAAAGCCGTTATTTGAATAAAGTGATCGTTCCTTTAGCCGAGAAAATCACCTATTCGACTCTGTTACAACACAATGCCATGCAATTAGGGATTTTTCATCTCCTCTTAGCAAAGCGAGAGGAATTGGAGAAAAAAATTCAGTTCATTCATATGCAACAAGAGTATTGGATCGCTAAAGTGAAACTTCAAACGCTTTTAAATGGCCATGTTCTCGGGACAATGCCATTTGAGACACCCGTAAGGAAACATTATGAGTAGATTCTTCTTTTGTTTTTTCATCTTCCTTTCCTGTGTGTCTTATGCGGAAGAAAACATTCCTCCCAGACCTTGGGCTCACGCTGAAAAAGAAAATCTCCCCCCTGGAATCCCCTATAAAGAGTACACCCCCGCAGTCGTCCCGAATGGGAAAACCGCCGCCTATAAAATTGTCGATGGTGTGAAAGTGTTTCATTTAATTGCTGAGCCCATTGAGTGGGAAGTTGCATCGGGCCTTACGATTCACACTTGGGGGTTTAATGGTTCTGTTCCAGGCCCGATGATCGAAGTGGCAGAGGGAGATAAAGTACGAATTTATGTAACAAATAAACTTCCGGCATCTACGACTGTCCATTGGCATGGTATTTTGATTGTCTGTGGGATGGATGGCGTTGCAGGAGTGACACAGCCTGCAATTCCTCCTGGGCAAACGTATCTTTATGAGTTTATTTTCCCCGATAGTGGAACCTTTATGTATCACCCTCATTTTGACGCAATGACGCAGGAAGGAATGGGGCTCACCGGCATGATCCTTGTCCATAAGCGAGAACTCAATGCAAGCAAAAGACCGACTCGTGATTTTGCTATTATGCTGCATGAATGGAAGATCGACGTGGGAACAGCAAGACCCAATACCATGAAAATGGATTTTAATGTTCTCACAATGAATGGAAAAGTGATGCCAGCAACCGAACCTCTTGTCGCAGAATTGGGAGATACGGTTTGGGTGCGATACGGCAACTTAAGTGCGATGGACCACCATCCCATTCATTTGCATGGATATTCCTTTAAAATCATCGGATCTGATGGGGGATGGGCAGAAAACAAATCCGTTCTCCTTCCAGAAACAACCGTTCTCGTCCCTGTGGGAGCTGCTAAAGTCATCGAGTTTTTAGCGAACAACCCAGGAGATTGGATTTTTCACTGTCATATGACGCACCACACCATGAATCAAATGGGGCACGAGTTCCCAAACATGGTAGGAATGGAAATTGGAGATTTTGATGAAAAGGTCCGCGCTTTGATTCCTGGATACATGACAATGGGAACCACAGGAATGCGTGATCTGACAAAAACGGGCCTGCCAATTCCTAAAAACAGCATTCCCATGCTTGGGTATGATGGGCCCTTTGGGCAAACCGTTTTAGGGGGAATGGCCAATCTTTTAAGGGTGAGAGAAAAAACCGATAATTACAAAGACCCGGGACCCTATTCCTTCCCAAGGGGATCAATTGCAGCACCTGCAACGCAAGGGGACTTATTAAAAGATGGAATAAGAGTTTTTTGACCCCTCCAAAGGAGTTTGCAACTCAGAGAGAGATCCGATATACTCCCCTTCATGTTCCACTACGATCGAAAAAACATCCGCAACTTCAGCATCATCGCCCACATTGACCATGGAAAATCAACGCTTGCTGACCGCCTTTTGGAGATGACCCACACAGTTGAAGCCAGAGAAATGAAAGAACAGCTTCTGGACAGTATGGACCTCGAAAGAGAGCGCGGCATCACGATCAAGGCGCGTCCCGTCACAATGTACTACGAGGCAAGTGATGGGGAACTCTTTCAAATCAACCTTATCGACACGCCTGGCCACGTCGATTTTTCCTATGAAGTTTCCAGGTCTCTTTCTGCGTGTGAAGGAGCTCTACTTGTTATCGATGCGGCGCAAGGTGTCCAAGCCCAAACAATTGCCAACGTCTATCTTGCAATTGAAAGGGATCTTGAAATTCTTCCCGTCTTCAACAAAGTCGACCTCCCGGCAGCAGATCTAGAGTCCGCTAGACAGCAAGTTGAAGATGTCATCGGTCTTGATGCATCAAATGCCATTGGAATTTCCGCAAAAACGGGCCTTAACATTGACAAAGTTCTCGAAGAGATTATAACCCTCATTCCTCCGCCTAAGGAACCTGAAGACGATTCTTTAAGAGCTCTTATCTTTGATTCACATTACGATCCATATCGCGGGGTCATGGTCTACATTCGGGTGATGAGTGGGGAAATCTCGAAAAAATCCCATGTTCGCTTCATGGCAACAGGAAAACATTTTGAGATCAACGAAGTCGGCGTTTTCACTCCGAATGAAAAGCCTGTAGAGTCTCTGCGCCCTGGAGAAGTTGGATACTTTGTCGCAAATATAAAAAATACAGCGGATGTCAAAGTTGGCGACACGGTCACAATGCAAAGAGCCCCCGCAAAAACGCCTCTTCCTGGTTTTAAGACTATCTCACCTGTTGTCTTTGCTGGGATTTATCCTGTAGACACTTCTGATTTTGAAGCTTTAAGAGATGGTCTCGCAAAACTGCGGCTCAACGACTCTGCGCTTCACGTAGAGCAAGAAAGCAGCCTCGCCCTGGGTTTTGGCTTTCGCTGCGGCTTTTTGGGCCTATTGCACCTGGAAATCGTTTTTGAAAGACTCAGTCGCGAGTTTGATCTCGACATCATCACAACAGCGCCAAGCGTTGTCTACAAGTTTCACTTAAATGATGGACAAACTCTAGACATCGACAATCCAGCGCGCTATCCAGACCCGACCCACATCAGTTATGTAGAAGAGCCTTGGGTCAAAGTGCATATTATCTCTCCGTCTGATTTTTTAGGTGGCATTATGAGTCTTTGTACAGACAAGCGAGGAAGCCTTGCAAAAACAGAGTCTTTGCCCGGTTCAAGACTCATGCTCACATACGATCTTCCGATGAATGAAATCATCACCGATTTTAACGACAAGCTCAAATCAATCACAAGCGGCTATGGATCGTTTGACTATGCACCCGACACCTACAAAAAAAGCGATATCATTCGATTAGAAATCCGCGTCAATGAAGAGCCTGTCGATGCGTTTTCCTGTCTTGTTCACAAAACTAAAGCAGAAGCTAAGGGACGAGCCATTTGCGCAAAGCTTAAAGATGTGATCCCTCAACAGCTTTTTAAAGTTCCCATTCAAGGAGCCATCGGCGGAAAGATCATTGCACGAGAGACAATCAGCGCGCTTTCCAAAAACGTGACGGCTAAATGCTACGGCGGAGATATCAGCCGTAAACGAAAGCTTTGGGAAAAGCAGAAAAAAGGCAAGAAGAAGATGAAGGAAGTTGGCAAGGTCAGCATTCCGCAATCAGCCTTCATGGCCGTTCTAAAAGCAGAATAAGAAATGAACAGGATCCGCTACGCTTGCAGGATCACTGCTGACGCAGTGGCAGGATAGATCTATTTACAAATCTACAGATTTTTTACGAAGGGGCGCGTGTTTTTGATCGAACTCTATCCTGCCACACCGCGTCAGCGGTGATCCTGCCGCAGCGTCAGCTGCGATCCTGCAAGCGTAGCGGATCCTGTTAAATTTTAAACCGAGATGTTTACTTCCTAAGTCTGTTTCCGCTTGAGCCTTATTCTGCAAGCGCGAAGCGCGTATCCTGCCGGCGTTAGCCTACTGCCAAGCGTTAGCGGATCCTGTTCTTTAAACGTTATAGGTACTCGAGCTTACATCCCCGCCAGTGCCTGTCCAGTTTGTGTGGAAGAACTTGCCACGAGGCTTATCGACTCTTTCATAGGTATGCGCGCCAAAATAATCCCTCTGTGCCTGAATAAGGTTTGCAGGAACATTTTCACTACGATAGCCATCAAAGAAGCTAAGAGCCGTTGAGAAGCAAGGAAGAGGAACACCCATCATCACGCCTTCCACAACAACTTTTCGCCAGGAAACGGTAGCGTTTGTAATCTCCTTCTCAAAAAACGGATCTAAAAGCAAACTTTCGAGGTCTGAGCTTTTATCAAACGCTTCTTTGATTTTCCCAAGGAACTTGCTACGGATAATGCATCCCCCGCGCCACATGAGTGCGATCGAGCCAAAGGCAAGATCCCACTTGTTTTCAACAGATGCTTGACGCATAAGCATAAATCCTTGCGCATAGGAAATGAGTTTTGATGCATAGAGTGCTTGTGAAACAAGCTTTGCAAATTCATCTTTTGCAAGAGAACATTTATAGTCGGGTCCTTTGAAATGCTTCGATGCGTTTATTCGTTCATCTTTTAACGAAGAAAGACATCGAGCAAAAACAGCCTCTCCAATCAATGTAACCGGCATGCCGCGATCGAGCGCGTCAATCCCCGTCCATTTTCCCGTTCCTTTTTGTCCTGCAACATCGAGAATTTTTGTTAAGAGAGGCTTTCCATCTTCATCTTTTTTGGAAAAGATATCTGCTGTAATTTCGATGAGATAGCTGTCTAGCGGGCCTTTGTTCCATTCTGTAAACGTCTTTGACAACTCCTCCAAAGAAGCACCCGTTCCTTTGCACAATAGATCATACGCCTCGCAAATGAGCTGCATGTCGCCATATTCGATTCCATTGTGAACCATCTTCACATAGTGCCCAGCGCCGCCAGTTCCAACCCAATCGCAGCAAGGAGTTCCATCATCGGATTTTGCAGCAATCCCCTGTAAAATATCTTTCACATGTGGCCATGCATCGGGATTTCCACCTGGCATAATCGACGGACCGTGACGTGCGCCTTCTTCGCCACCAGAGACACCAGCACCTACAAATAAAATCCCTTTCTCTTTTAAATCAGCGTATCGCCGCTCACTATCAGGAAAGTGACTGTTGCCGCCATCAATGATGATATCGCCTTTCGACAGATGCGGAAGGATCTCTTCGATAAGTGTATCGACAGCATCGCCCGCTTTTATCATTAACATGACTCTACGTGGCGACTCCAAACTCGCAACGAACTCTGGAATCTCATGAAACCCCTGAATCTCTTTACCCTTTGCAGGGCCTGCTAGAAAATCATCTGTCTTTGAAGCGGTTCGGTTGTATACAGAGACTTTGAATCCATGGTCTGCCATGTTTAGAACGAGATTTTGGCCCATGACTGCAAGACCCACGAGTCCGATATCAGATTGCATCGTTTTATCCTTTATTTGAGTTTGGGACAGAGTTGCGTCCGTCAAATACTTGTGTTGCGTGTTCTGTGATCATCGAGGCTAGGTCTTCATCTCCTTCAAAGTCCATCTCGACGCCCATCTTGCCGTCTTCTGTCGGCTCTGTACACGTGATAAGAACAAAGCAAGGATAGAGCTCTTTTAGCATTTGCTTCGCACGAATGAGAGTTTCTTCGCGTGAACTGCTTTCTTCCTGAACGAGTTTTTTGATCATTGTCGCGCACACCTTGAGAATCTAAAACCGAATGAATGACAGAATCTGAATTTCCACGCAACAACAAAGAAGCAAAAAATGGTTTGTTTTTGTGTATTTTCTCTAGAGGAATTTGAGCGATTTTTTTATACCGAAAATGATTCAAGAATCGGTTTTAGACTTCCCACAAAGAGCTCATAGGAACCACCCATAGATTTTTCCCTACCGCATATGTTTCTGTGCCCATATACAGAAGAACACCTCTTACAAAGTTACTCTTTGCAACTTCCTGCAACTTCCTCAGTCCTTTCAGATCATCTGGATGAACTGTGCTTGAGTTTTTTACTTCAACTCCCACAACAGATCCATCCCCACTTTCCAGTACAATATCTACTTCATATGTCTCATCAAGGCGAAAGTGAAAATGACGCACATTCAAACGATTCCATTGCGATTGTTTTCGCAATTCAGACACAACAAAACTTTCCAGTACGCCTCCGAAAAGACTTGGATTCATCTCATAACGATCAAAATCAAAGTTGAGCAAATAGTTCAAAAATCCCGTGTCCAATAGATAAACTTTGGGAGCTTTTGTAAGTCTTTTTTCATGAGAAACTCGCCATGAAGGTTGTAGATGAACCAAAAAAAGACACTCAAGAAGATGGATGTATCTTTTAAGCGTATTCCCAGCAATTCCACAGGCCCTTCCAAGATCGGCCATATTTAGTAGATTGCCCGTCCTTAACGCAAGAAGCCCTAGTAAATTTGGAAACTCTTTAATTCCATCAATCTGCGCTAAATCTCGAATGTCTTTTTGTAAAATCGCAGTCAGATAGGACCGACTCCAATCAAGCTGTTTTTCCAGGTTTTCTGTTTGCATTTCAGGGAATCCTCCCTTAAGAACTTTATAAATCAGCTCCTTTTTTGAAAGAGCGGAATAGGTCCCAAATTTAAAATCAGGATCGAAGACACTGTCGATAAAGGATTCGGTTCTTCCTAGAATCTCCCCTTGAGAAAGCGGCATTAGATATAAAACAGACATTCTCCCAGCAAGGGAATCCCCGATTTGAGGAAGAAGAAGGGGGTTTGCAGAACCTGTAAGAGCATATCTTCCCGGAAATCGGTTTTCATCCACATCCTTTTTCATTGGAAGAAAAATCTCAGGCGCTTTTTGAACTTCATCGATAATGACTGGCTTTTTTAAGCCTTCAATAAAGCCTATCGGATCTTTCCTCGCAGTAGAAAGATTGAAAATGTCATCAAGGGTTATGAAAGAATACCCCTGCTCTTTAGCAATTTCTCTCATCAGGGTGGTCTTCCCTGTTTGCCTGGCCCCCGTTAGAAGAACGACCGGACTGAAAGTAAAAGCTCTCTCTAATTTGGATCGAATATTTCTCTTATACATAATTCCTCAAGCACATCTCCGAAATTCTGCCACACCCTTGCATTTATTCAAACCAATCACACAAATCACTTGCCTTAAGCATGTTAAGGAAACGTTGAATAACTGTTTTTCCGGGGATTCGAGTCAAAAGCACCGAAAAAGTCAATCTGGAGATCGGAATCAACTTTTTCACCTTCAATTTACTCGTCATCTCGCCGGCTTGACTCACAACCATAACCACCTTGTTATCAGTAACTTTGCGCAAACCAACTGTTAATTATAAAAATAGTTTAAAAAAATTAACTTTTATATTATAATAATTACTAATAAAGCGTTAATTTACAGTAATCTAAGGATATACGATGAGTACAAAACCCCTACTAGAATCTGCGGCAACAACTTATCAGACCAATGCAGAGACAACAAGCCCCTCCGATAGATGCGTGATAACAATAAACAAACCTGCGTCACCGCTCACTGCTTTCGCCGTATTTAGGAGAATCTGTGCATTTGTTCCCACAGATGATTTACCTTCTCTTCTCTCCTTTTCAATCCTGTGTCCTCCAAGTCGAGATGTTAATATCAGCCTAGTTAAACAAATGATTGTCGATCGCTATCTCTCTTCTCAAATCTCTCATTCACCGTGTACAGATACGCATCAAGCACTCCGTTTGGATAAAGCTGTTTTAATAGGACAGGCTCCACAGCCGGCTGCTAATGAGAACGAGGGCGCAAAAGAAGAGGAAACAAGAATTTCCAACTCTAGAATGTTGTCTGCAGCTCAAGTAACAGAGCATTATTTTCCTTTTTCTCTTGCAGCCTCCATGAGCCATAAAGAACGGATTGAATTATTTAGGAAACTACGCTCATCATCGCGAATAGCGGAAAATGACGGGGATGCGGAAGGACTCTGCAAAGACACCTCTACTCTCCACGACTACGTGATCTTAATGCGTCAACTATATCAATCCGTTCCCATGTTAACTTTTGAAGACTTTCCACCATTACTTAAATCAAAAGCTTTTGACCAAGCAAGCGCTTTATTCCCTTCGGATGTTGTACAAAAAGCGTGGAAAGAAGTACCATTCGATCAAAAAGCTGTACAGTTGGGGAGACAATTATCTCATCTTTTAAGATGCTCAATATTACTGGAGCGAATGGTAAAGGCATGGCAAGCGATACCAGAGGAAACTCCAGAAAATTTTAGACCTGTTTTTGTACTCCCTGAACACACTTCTTCTACATACCGACAGCTGTTATCCAATCCAAATTCTAAGCGTTGGTTTTGGAGACTAAGGGAATTAGGAGAGTTGCTCAATCGCCATGTCTTCTATGATAAAAAACTGAATCAAGAAGTAGTAACAAAGCCGGACGAAACCTCACATTTGCTATGCTATTTACCGCCGAAAAAAGGCGACCGGACATCCACTGGAATCAGAGCATTTGTTGCAAAACACACCGGTGTTTACAAAGCAATTATTGCTGTTACTGCAACAGCCTTTGCCTTTTTGATTCCCTTTCTAATTATCTCCAGAATCCAAGACGCTAACGCTATGTCCATTCTTCGTTGTTTATGGGACGAAGATGAAGAGTCTTGTACTTGTAATAGCTACTCTGCTTGGGATCCCTTAATAAATGCTTGGAACAATCTGCCTAAAATCCACTATGGTCCCGAAGAAGGCCTCCCAAAGATGACGGCAGAGGCAATTAATCAGCTATTGCCCCTAGCAAAAAAGTGCTCTATACTCCAGTTATTCATCTTATATTTTCCCCCCAGTTTTTCTGCATGCCTCGTGCTCTTGCTTCTTTTTATGTCGAACAGCCTTTGCCATCCCCTAGAAAAATATTTTTACAAATAATAACGACTGAAATTTATACTGATAGCCAAGTTCTTTCAAGCCAAGCTACCCAGAGATGGGTAGCATCTCCCTATTACAAGAAACTTTTTTTACCTTCTCTCCTTTTCGATCCTGTGTCCTCCAAGTCGAGATGTTAATATCAACCTAGTACCGTAACGTAAAAGAGGGTTCGTCGGTTTTGAAGTTCTTGAATCCACCAGAGTAAAATTAAAAAATTTAATTGATAAAAAATAAGGAATCCCTCGAAAATGCTGGTTCTCTCTTTTCCAAGGAGAGAACTTGAACAACAATTAAAGACGAGGAATTTATGCGTATTTTCATACCTAACGATAACGTACTTGCGCCAAGCTCAATGGGAGAAGCAAGGCTAACGTATGGTGACAATCGACAGTTTGCTGTAGAGCTCCCTGGTAAAAATCCTGTGGAGATACAAAGAGCATTTATCCCAAAAGAATTTCGTGGACTTTCTCTCGATCAGGTGCAGCGCGTGGGAGATGTTGGATATTTTTCTTTGAAAGCATTTCAAAATACGAACGGAACTCCTGGTTATTCACTGGATTTTAATCAGAGACTACGAGGAGGGGGGCCTTTTCTCGCGGGGATTGTAGGAGGTCTGTGGCTTGCAACAGGGACTGTGTTGGCTGTTTTCCCGCCAACAACTGCTGTGGGAGTTAGCATGATCGCAACTACTTCTGTTGTCGCAGGAGCTGCGGCTGTTATACCAACACCATAAATAAGCACTTAGTCCATAGGAGTGACAGTCCTATGGACTAATTGTACTGCAGGAAGTTCTCTTCTTGCGAAGAGCCCTCCTTATAGGATAAAATGTCCCTCGTCTCAAGGAGGTACATATCATGTTTAAAAGAATTTTGCTCTTTTTTGCCCTCAATCTACTCGTCATCTCAATGGTGTCGCTTGTTCTCAATATTTTCCATGTACAGCCTTATTTAAGTGCTTATGGCCTGAACTACCAGTCTTTGATGATCTTCTGCCTCGTATGGGGGATGGTCGGCGCTCTTGTCTCCCTTGCCCTTTCCCGCAAGATGGCCAAATGGATGCTTCGGGTTTCTGTGATTGACGCGCAAAGCCTTCAGTATAAAGAGCTTATAGACTCTGTTCGATTTTTAAGCCAAAAGGCGAAGATTCCGATGCCTGAGGTTGGTATTTATCAGTCCAATGATGTGAATGCCTTCGCAACGGGGCCGACGAAGTCTAGGTCTCTTGTGGCGGTTTCCTCGGGTCTCTTGAATAAGATGGGGCCAAGGGAGATTGAAGGGATTTTAGGCCATGAAATCACCCACATTGCCAACGGCGACATGGTCACGATGACCTTGCTTCAGGGCGTAATTAACGCCTTTGTGATGTTTTTAGCGCGCATTTTGGCGTCCCTGTTTTCTGGATTTGGAAGGGGGAAAAACTCGCGTGGAGGCAGTGTCATGAGCTACATGCTCTGCACAATGCTTTTTGAGACCGTCTTTATGGCTCTCGGATTTATCGCAACTGCTGGATTTTCAAGATACCGCGAGTTTAAAGCAGATGCGGGAGGCGCTCGCTTAGCTGGCAAAGATGCGATGATTTCTGCGTTGAGAAGCCTTCAGGGAATTACGCATCCAGACAATTCAAAAGAACCAAAGGCAATCGCTGCTTTAAAAATCTCATCTCGTGTGAAGAGAGGGACTTTTCGAAGACTTTTTTCAACGCATCCTCCTCTTGAAGATCGAATTAAGCGGTTAGAGAGCATTTGTGAATAAAACTGTCGTTGTTGGAATGTCCGGAGGCGTCGACTCGTCTCTTTCCGCTGCTCTTTTGAAAGAAGAAGGCTATAAAGTCATCGGTCTTTTCATGAAGAACTGGGAAGAGACAGGTGATGATGGCGTTTGTCAGTCGGTGAAAGATTACGAAGACGTTTTAAAAACATGCGATCTTTTGGACATTCCTTGCTATAGCGTGAACTTTGTAAAAGAGTATCAAGAAAGGGTTTTTGCATCCTTTTTAGAAGAGCTTGAAAAAGGAAGGACCCCGAACCCAGACATCCTCTGCAATCGAGAAATTAAGTTCGATGTGTTTTTAGAAAAAGCAATGGAGCTCGGCGCTGATTTTTTAGCGACCGGTCACTATGCAAGGCTAGATGATCAAAAGAGGCTTTTAAAGGGGCTCGATCCAAACAAGGATCAGTCTTATTTCTTGCATGCGGTAAAGCAAAAGACACTTGAAAAAGTGTTGTTCCCCATTGGTCATCTTCCAAAAGATCAGGTGCGAGAAGAGGCTGCAAAACGAGGTCTTCCAACTGCTGCAAAAAAAGATAGCACAGGCATTTGTTTCATTGGAAAGCGGGACTTTAAGCCGTTTGTTCTCAATTATCTTAAACGACGTCCAGGAGAGTTTCAGATGCTCGATGGAAGCGTTGTAGGCGCCCATGATGGCGCGATCTTCTACACAATTGGACAGAGGAAAGGGCTTGGTCTTGGCGGCGAAGGAGATGCTTGGTATGTCGTTGAAAAAGACATTTCAAAAAACGTCGTTTTTGTCGAAAGAGGAGAAAATCACCCCGCCCTTTTTAAAGATAAGCTAAAAGCACATGAGTTTACGTGGATTGCAGAACCGCCATCGACGCCGTGCAAATGCCATGCAAAGATCCGCTATCGACAGGTAGAGACTCCGTGCACGTTAACTACCGACTGCGAGGTTCTATTCGATAAACCCCAAAGAGCCATTACTCCGGGACAGTCTGTTGTTTTTTATAAAGGAGATGTCTGTCTAGGTGGGGCTGTAATTCTTTAAGTTTGACTTGGCAGCAACCCAATTTCTCAATCACAATTCCTGCAGCAATATTTGCAAGACGAAGTGTGCTTGGCAGATCAAGGCCGTTTGCCACTCCAAGACAAAGAGCAGAGAGAACTGTATCACCAGCGCCTGTAACATCCTTTACTTCCTTAGACACAACAGGGAAATCTTGCCTTGTTCCGCTTTTCGCAAAAAGACTCAAGCCCGCCTCTGATCTGGTAATTAAAAGATGCTCTGGCTCCGCACTTAAGAAGAGCTCACTTGCGACATCAGATAGAGGCGCTGAATCTGGCTTTTTAGCAGCTGCGTAGGCCTCTATAAGATTTGGCTTTATGAGCGTTGCTCCTCTGTACTTTGTAAAGTCTATTCCTTTTGGATCGACAATCACAGGAACATTTGCTTTTTTTGCAATTTCGATAGTGGCCCCGATCAAACTGTTTGTCAAAAAGCCTTTCCCGTAATCTGATAATGCAATCACATCCATTTCAGGAATTTTTGCTTCAAGTTCCTGGATAAGGAATTTTTCCAGGTGAGAATCTAAAGGCGTAATCTTTTCACGATCAATCCGCATCAGCTGCTGGCTATCTGCAATCAGACGGTTTTTGACAGGAGTTATGTACTCTTTTTCAGTAAGAAGGAGCTTATGATCCATTCTAAGGAGCTCTTTTAGTTCACTCCCCTGACTATCCGGACCCACCCTTCCTACACAACAAACACTACTCTCGAGCGCTGCAAGACCGAGTGCCACATTCCCCGCACCTCCTGGCCTTGCTTCTTGACGCAAAACCTCCATAATGGGAACCGGCGCCTCTGGAGAAATTCGCCGCACTTTGCCCGTGGTGTAGGTATCTAAAAGGAAGTCCCCGAGGACCATCGCCTTAAAAGGTTTTAGCTGCTGGAATACTTTCGATAGACTTTGCATGCTACCACCTTTCATTTGTTAACAAATACTGTTGCACATAGTCGCGCACAGCATCAGACATTGAGATTGAGGCAAAGGCAAACGTTTTATGAAACTTGCTCATATCTGCGCAGGTATAGTTTTGATACTGGCCTTTGAGTTCCTGAGGCATATCGACGTAAGAAATCTGTCCCTTTTTACCAAGAGCATCAAATAAGTGCGCCGCCATCTCATTCCAGGTTGTCACTTTGCCAAGACCGATATTGTAAATGCCCCCCACTTGCTCATCTAAAAAGGCGCATGTCATCTTGACTGCATCTTTTACGTAAAGAAAATCACGGGCCTGCGCTCCATCAGCAAAGTTTGCAAGGTCATTGGACTTAAAAAGAGACACTGTCCCCTTTGCATTTGCCTCTTTGGTCTTTTTAAAAATAAAGGAACACATCTTGCCCTTATGCTCTTCATTTGGGCCAAAAATATTAAAATACTTAAGAGCCACAACTTTGTCTAAAACCCCTTCGCGCTTCATCCAAAGATCCGTAAGATGCTTTGAAAAGCCGTACATGTTCAGGGGACGCAATTTCTCAAGCCCCGATTCATCATCAGAAAATCCTGAGGATCCGTCTCCATAAGTTGCAGCAGAAGATGCATAAATAAAGCGAGCATTTGCCTCTAGAGCTACCTTTGCAAGATATGTTGTAAAACGGAAGTTGTTCTCGTAGAGATAGTTAGCGTCCGTCTCTGTTGTGTCTGAGCAGGCACCCATATGAATGATGGCCTTGAGTGCATTTTTCTCATTGCCAAGGAAGTCAAAAAGCTTTGAAGGCGGAAGGACATCAATAAAGCTCTTTCCAAGAAGGTTTTTCCACTTCTCGCCAGAGCCCAAATCATCGACAAGAACGAGTTGATCGTGTCCTAAATCGTTCAAATGGCGAACGATCCCAGATCCAATCATTCCTGCAGCGCCGGTAACAACAATGAGTGATTTAGCCATGAAAAGGACTATAACATAGAGACAAAAAAAAACACCCTCTTAAGAGGGTGTTTTTTTATCGGTGGGAAATCTTCTTAAGATTCTGTTTCTTTAGGAGCTTCTTCGCTTGGAATTTCTTCGCTTGGAGCTTCCTCTTCAGCAGACGCTACCACATCCTCAAGGCCTGTCATCTCGACACCTTCTGGAATGATTGTAAGCACGCATTCAGATACCACTTCCTCTTTAAGCTTTAAAGAGATCGTATGTTTGCCTGTTTCCTTAATCGGACGCGTCATCTGAACGAATCTTCGTTCAATTGTAAATTCTTTTTCTGCAAAAAGATTCACGATATCAGCGGCTGTTACAGATCCGTACATGCGACCTTCTGGATCCACTTTGACTGTGATCTCAAGAGCAACTCCCTCAAGACTTTTGGCCAATGCATCAGATTCCTTACGATCGACAACTGCCTGCTGTTCGCGTTCTTTACGAAGAGCCTCTTGCTTGCGCAAAATATTTGTGGTTGCAACCGCAGCAAGCCCTCTTGGAAGAAGGAAATTGCGGATGTATCCAGGTTTTGCAGAAACAATCTCCCCTTTGCGACCAAGAGAATCGACATCTTCTAATAATAGTAATTGTTGTTTCATAATTCCTCTTACTCCTCAGCCACAAAGGGAAGCAAAGCCATGTAACGAGCTCGCTTGATCGCCTTTTTTAAAACTCTCTGATAGAAATGGGAAACCCCGGTAATCCTTCGTGGCATGATTTTTCCACGCTCAGTGACAAACTGCTTCAAGGTCTCTATATCCTTGTAGTCAATCTCTTTGACTTTTGCCTCAGTAAATGGGCACGTTTTCCTTTTCCTTGCAAAAGGAGATGAGTCCCCTGATGAGGGTCTCGGCGTTCTTTGCGGAGATGGTGCACTTCTTTTCTGTTCCATGATTACCCCTGTGTTTTAATTGGTTTAAAATCAAGACTCTCCAAAACAGTATCCGTCTTCATTGTCATGAACCTAAGGAGATCTTCATGAAGGAGGTAATCCTTCCACAGATCGGAAATGGATCTTGTTGGTGCGGAAAAATAGACGGTATAGTAGTGCCCTTCTCTTTTTCCCTTAATTTCGTAGCAAAGCTTGCGCCTGCCCTGATCGTGAATCTTTTCGATCTTCCCACCTTTCTCGGAAATCGAATCTGTAACTTTATCGAGAGCTTTTTTCCGAGAGTCATTGCTTAAGCTAGAGCTTAAGATGAACATCCCTTCGTAAAGCCTATTTCGCTCTTTACTCATTATTCTCCTTGCTTGGGTTTGATGGGCTCTTTCTATTTGCAAAGTCCATCGCACGGGTTATTCCTTGGGTCCGCCAAATCTCAATGGTTTGAATCGCTTTTTCTGTAATTTCAGGAAGTTCTTTCTCTTCCTCTTTTGAGAATCTGCTTAGCACAAAATCTGCAAGCGGCCTTCTTCTGTCACCTCCAATACCGATTCGCAATCTTGCGTACCGGTTGGTCTTGAGATGCTCTTCAATACTCTTGAGCCCGTTATGTGTTCCCGGGCCACTGTTTATCCTAAGCCGTATCTGCCCAAAAGGGAGATCCACATCGTCTACAACCACTAAAATTTTAGACGGGGAAATCTTCAAATACTGTGACAGGGAAAAAACCGACTCCCCGCTTAAATTCATGTACGTGGTCGGCTTCAGCACTACGAGAGATGACCCTTCCGCCAACAGCCCTTTAAACTTTACCTTCTCTTTGAACGTTAAAGAGAGCTTCCTTGCAAAGGCATCGACAACCACAAAGCCAATGTTGTGCCTTGTTCCCTCGTAAGCTTTTCCTAAGTTTCCAAGCCCAACAATAAGAGAAGACACTTACGCTCTTTTCGTAATGACGACCGCGACTTCTTTCATATGCGCTAGGGGATGTACTTTCTCAGGAACAGGAAAATCGCTCAACGTCTTTGATCCACCGATTTCAAGTTCTCGTATATCCACAACAAGCTCTTCAGGAAGATCCTTTGGCAAACACTGTACTTTCATAGAGCGAATCACCTGACGCAAGAATCCACCAAGCTTTATCCCAACACAATCCGCCTGGCCAGAAACCCGAAGAGGTACATTTACTTTTACCGGCGTTTTCTCTTCGATGAGAATAAAATCAACATGCAAAACCGCGTAGGAAACAGGATGATACTGAACTTCCTTAACGAGGACTTTAACCGAGCTTCCCCCTTCTTCAAGATCGAAAACTGTTGTTGCAAGCCTTCCTGGGTGAATCGTTCGAAGCGTTTCTTGTAATTGCTCTAACGGAAAGGAAATATTTTTATTTTCTTTTCCTGGTCCGTAGATAATTGCAGGAATTTGCCCCGCGCGACGAAGTTTTTTTACATCGCTTTTTTTGTTACCAGCCCTTGAGGACACCGACAATTTCATGATTTTCTCCCAATAGATTCTGGGGTGGAAGGATTCGAACCTCCGCATGGCGGTACCAAAAACCGCTGCCTTACCGCTTGGCGACACCCCACCTAAATTTAAGTCACTTATAGTACCCAATGGGGGAAATATTTTGCAATCCAAAAAAAACTCTATTTGGTTATAAGGAACACGTATGAAAATCATCCACTTATCTGCCGAATTTTCGCCGATTGCAAAGGCGGGCGGTCTTGGAGACGTCCTTGTGGGGCTCGGAAGAGAGCTCACAAAGATTGGGCAAGACACCACAATCATTCTTCCAAAATATGATTTTCTTGAATTAGAAAACCTAAAGCTTGACTTAGCTGACTTCGCCTGTGAGGAAAAGGGCATTTCCCATACAAACAGGATGTGGTCCACAACTGTTGAAGACTGCAGACTCCTCCTTCTTGAGACAGATCACCCAAAAGAATATTTTCAAAGAGGCAAAATCTACGGATGCAAGGACGATACGGCGAGATTTCTCTATTTTTCTAAGGCCTGCCTTGAATACTTAAAGGCAAAAAACGAAACAGTTGACGTGCTTCATTTACACGACTGGCACACCTCTGCCGCGGCTGTCCTTGCAAAAGATTTTTTTAATCTGCCCATTAAAAACATCATTCTTACAATCCACAATGCGGAGCACCAAGGAAAAGCCGCGACCTGGGATCTCGATGCAATTGGACTTAAAGGGAAAACATACTTAGAAAAAGGGAAACTCCAAGATGAGGGGCATCCCCGTACCATTAATCTCCTTAAGGGAGGCATCATCTATGCCGATAAAGTCAATACGGTATCTCCGTCATATGCAAAGGAGATCCTCACACCGAAGATCGGCGGGACTCTAAGCAAAGTCCTCCGCAAAAACAAAGATAAGCTTTCTGGCATTCTCAATGGCATCGACCAAACGATTTGGGATCCTTCTCAAGACCCTTACATAAGCGCTCAATATAGCGCCCAAGATCCTCTTGAAAAAATCCTTAAAGCAAAAGAAGACGCTCGCAATCAAATCCACAAGCGGTTTGGCCTCGGTGACAACAGAAGGCCCTGGGTCGGATCCATTACGAGAATTGTTCCTCAAAAAAGCCCTGAGCTTATCGAAGAAGGTCTTTGCAAAACACTAAAAATGGGAGGAAGCTTTTTTCTCCTTGGATCTTCTCCAACTCGCGCCCTCCAGTCCCACTTCAACAAACTCAAAAAAAAGTACGAGGATAATAAAAACGTCCTCTTCTTCTTTGAATATAATGAGCCCCTTTCTCATCAGCTCTATGCAGCATTTGACTTTTTTCTCATGCCGTCTCGCTTTGAGCCTTGCGGACTTGCCCAGCTCATTTCCATGCGCTATGGAACCCTCCCCATTGTTCGCAAAACGGGCGGACTTCAAGACACGGTCTTTGATCTTGAAAATGGGTTTGTTTTTGAAAAAGCAACGAAAAAAGATACTCGGAGTGCAGTTGAAAGGGCCATCCATCTTTTCAAGGAAGACGAAAAGGCTTTCCACTCGATGATCCATCATGCAATGCATCAGGATTTTGGATGGAAAGAGGCCGCGCAGCAGTATCTAGAGCTCTATGAAAGCACCCCCTAGCTCGTAGAAACTCTTTGAAGCGCTCTTTGGATATAGTACCGATTTGCAAGCACGTAATCGACAACAGAAATGATCGTATAAATTGCAACGATTCCTGAAAGAATGAAGCTCGTCATTTGAAGCGTTTCCAAAGACATAAACCCTTTAGAATAAGGGATCATCAATGCAATAATTAGAGCGCAAACAACTCCCTGCAAAACTGCCTTTACCTTCCCGCTAAAGCGCGCGGCAAGCGTAAACCCTCGAAGAGCACACAGAGTTCTTAAACCCCCAATAAAGAGTTCTCTATAGAGGAAAATAAAAACGATCACGAGAGGAAGCTGAATAACCCCTTGCGTAAACATCAAAAAGAGGGTGATGTGCGTCACGCTATCTGCAATTGGATCTAAAATCTTACCAAGATCCGTTACGATGTTATTGCGTCTTGCGAAAAACCCATCGAAGAGATCGGAGCACTCACAAACGATCAAAAGAATGAGCAAAACATACGGGACGCTTGCAAAAGAGACCCCAAACCACTCATGCTTCAAATAAAGCAGTGGGAAGATGGGGCTTATCACTAAGCGCAGTAATGTAAAGAAATGAGCTATATTCATGCTTAGTAAATTCTACACTAATTCGTTTTAATTTTGCAAGGCCAATTGACCACAAGCAGCGGCAATATCCTTGCCTTTTGTATAACGCCAGGTTGTATTGATTTCGGCTTTTTCCAAAATAGCGCGGAACCCCTCAATCTCTTCTCTCTCTGGCCTTTTTAATTTCAGTCCTTCAACTGGATTGTATGGAATGAGATTCACGGTGCACTGCTTTCCTCGCAACAGAGAGCTAAGTTCCTCAGCATGCTCTTTTCCATCATTGATTCCAGAGAGAAGGATATACTCATACGTAATATCGCGCTTGGTAAGTCCTGCATATTCATCCATCGCACGTAAAAGATCACCCAAATCATAGCGCCTTGCATAGGGGATTATTTTCTTTCGAATGTGTTGATTGGGCGCGTGCAAAGAAAGCACAAGATTTACGTTAAAGGATTCCTCTGCAAGTTTTCGAATCTCATCGACAAGACCCACAGTTGAAACAGTGATCCTGCGCTGCGAAATACCCAGCCCATCAGGAGCGTTAAAAATTTCAATTGCCCGTACAATTGCATCGTAATTTTCAAGGGGCTCTCCCATTCCCATGAAAACGATGTGTGATACCCTTTCCCCTTTTTCTTTTAAATCCCGATCGATATGAAGAACTTGCTCTACAATCTCTGCTGCGGTCAAATTTCTCATGAGGCCTTGCCTACCCGACGCACAAAAAGCGCATCTAGCTGGACACCCAACTTGACTCGACACGCAAACCGTACGCCTGTCGCGGGACATGATTAAAACAGACTCTACCTTCTTCTTGTCCTTAAGCTCCCAAAGGAATTTTAGCGTCTCTTTGTCTTCTGATTCCTGCGTGCGGATGCACTTGAGGACAGGAAAGTTAAGCTCCTTGGATAGTTTTAAACGCAAATCTTTACTTAAGTTAGTCATTGCATCGAAGGAATCGGCTCCTTTTGCATACACCCAATCAAAAATTTGAGAAGCCCGAAACGGCTTCTGCCCGTTTTGCTTCATCCATTCCTGGCATTCAAAAAGTTTTAATGAACAAAAATCTTTCATGATGCCCGAGATTGTACCATGCTTTTGCTTGTTTTAAAACCCAATTCGAGCGATGATAAAATTATATTGAGGAATCATGTACGAGAGTCGATTTTTACGCATTATGGATTGTTGTTACGGATGGATCGTAAAATCCGGAAGCAACTTTCAAAGTCTTTTCTTATTGTACATGCGTCTTGTTTGGGGACACCAGTTTTTCCTCGCCGGAATGGGGAAATTTTCCAATATGGACACAGTCATTCAGTTTTTTGCCTCCCTAAACCTCGCTCATCCTGAATTTGTTGCCTATGCTGTGGCCTTTTTTGAAGTCGTAGGAGGAATCTGTCTCTTTTTAGGCTTTATTTCAAGACTCGCCGCCGTCCCACTCATCGTGATTATGATATCGGCCCTATCTCTTGCTCACTCAGATGCGTTCATCCAGCTTCGTTTTCTCTTTGAGCCCGCAAGGCTTGTCCACCAAGCCCCCTACCCGTTCTTAATCACAGCATTTCTCGTGCTTATTTTTGGCCCCGGAAGAGTCTCCATTGATGGTTGGCTCAAGCGCTGGGCGAGCAAACAGTCAAAATACTAATCTGAGCCTTTGGGTTACATTCAAAACTTGGTGTTAGACTGGATTGACAATTAAATTAATTTCATTTAAATTAACTCTTGATGGACAAGAGGTATTAAATGGACATTAACCCAATCGGAAATCCTCCTCCAATAGAGCCTGACAAAAGCGGAAGCCCGCAATCCGGGATCGTCGCCCAAATGAACCAGATGCTCAAAGACTATCGAGAACATCTGAAAGTTTGCGAAGCAAACCCCTCTCCTAAAAACATCGAGAAGCTCTGTTCTTTTGCATATAAACTCCGCTCTTTTCTCGAAGAGCATAAACAGCAAATCTTCAGCCAAGCAAAACAAATGGGGTGGCCAAAAAATAGCGGTATGGAGAATGACGGATACGAAAGCAACTACAATGATTGCATAAATGGGCTCAACACCCTCCTAAACCCAGAAACGCGTAAAGAAGGAACCCTCACGGGGAAGCTCGACTTCACAAATGAGCAGCTCACTCAATTGACGTGGTTAGTGCAAAATGGCAATAACAAAGCGTGATGACGGCCCCTACACGACAAGATTTTGCTGAAACGATGTACTGGTAACCCCTAGACAATAGAGAAAAAAAGAGTTATAGTTCCCTACTATGACTGAAAAAA
>CBDUSP010000017.1:0-24482 GCA_965370365.1 uncultured bacterium
GACAAGAAAGATTTGATATGGACGATAGCTCAAATTCCAAGTGAGGAAAGAGAGCAGGTTGTTGAGTTTGTTAAGTTATTATCTACTCCTGCAATATCCTCCTATGATAGGGATGGCTTGTTGTCAAAAACAGCCAAACGTCCTGCAGAAGAGATACAATCTGTTGTGGAACTTGTCAAATTGCTACGTACTCCCGCGATGGATTCCTTTACAGTGGCACACTTGACTCAAGGAGTTATCAAAATGTCACTGGAGGAAAGGGCTCTTGCTTTTGAGATGCCTGAATCCTTATCGGAAGAGGAAAAAGTTTTTGTAACCGAGGTGACCAAACCACTATTTACTCCTAGAATGTTTGCTTTTGAGAAACAGGCATTCATTTCGATGATCGCTAAAATTCCAAGCGAGGAAAGGGCTCTTGTTATCGAGCTTACCAAAGCGCTCTTTGCTCCAAAAATGGACGTACTGGATGGGATTGTTTTGATGCTAGCAGTCATCGAAATTCCAGCAGAAGATAGAGAGTCTGTTCTATCGGCTTGGTCTAACTAACTTCTTATGCAAGAATAAGCGCTGGGTTTTCTAGGTATTTTTGCATCGTCTTGATCCACTTTGCGGCGTCTGTTCCATCAAGAACGCGATGATCGACAGATACGGTGAGTTGCATCTTTTTCCCAGGAATAACACGTTCATCTTTAATGCGTACGCAATCCTCGATCGTTCCAACGGCAAGGATCGCTGCCTGAGGTGGGTTGACGATCGCCGAGAACTCAGTGACTCCAAACATTCCCATGTTTGAGATGGTAAACGAACCACCTTTGTATTCTTGGGGTTGCAGCTTTCCTTCTCGGGCTCTTGCTGCAAGCTCCTTGATTTCAAGAGAAATTTCCCCAACGTTTTTGTAGTCTGCATGACGGATGATGGGGGTAATGAGTCCATCTTTAATGCTGACGGCAACGGAAATATCGATTGTTTTAAAGAGGATGGTTGATTGGTTTGCCGCATTAAATCCGCTATTGCAATTTGGATGCTCTCGCAAGGCAAGCGCAGAGGCGCGGATTATAAAGTCGTTGATAGAGACTTTAAGGCCCCCATTTTTAAGCTGCTCACGCATTTCGAATAAGCTAAGCGCGTCAATTTCTTGGCGCACATAGATGTGGGGAATGGTGCTCTTTGCAGCTTGGAGTCTTCCGGCGATTGTTTTTCTCATCTGGGTGAGAGGAACCTCTTCAAAGGTTCCTGGAGTAATGGTTGGTTTTTCTCGTTTTCCAAAGGAGACTGCTTGGTCTTTTTGAGCCAGGTCCAGATCTTTGCTCGTCACTCGTCCGCCAGGTCCTGTTCCTTTTACGCTGTTCAAATCAAGTCCCTTTTCCTTTGCAAGTTTTTTGGCAAGGGGAGAGGAGGGCGTTCGGCCCTTTGTATCTCCTGCAGGGAACTCAAACGCATAATTTTCAAGCGGAGGCTCTGGGGGGAAGGCGGCTTGAGGAATCTGTGGTTTCGTCTCTACTGGCATCGCGGCTTCCTCTTTTGGTTGTTCTTTAGGTTGTTCTTGGCTTTTTGGGGCGGTCCCTTCAGGGGCGTAGCCATCAATTGACTCATCTGCATTTTCCGTAAAAATAGCAATCGGCTGATTGATGATGGCGCTGTCTCCATCATTTACGAGGATCTTTCTTAAAAAACCATCATCGAGGGCGTTATATTCCACAGTTGCTTTATCTGTCGCAACTTCGATCAGGACATCCCCTGCCTCGATTTTGTCTCCGACTTTTTTATGCCACTTCGCAATGGTCCCCTCACTCATCGTGGGGGAGAGTTTTGGCATGGTCACAGTAAACGGCATAAAGGTCCTCCGGTGATCCCAGTATCTAATATTTTGAATAGCGAATCAAGAATTTCATGAATACGCTATTGCGGAAAATCCCTCCGATTCACATGATGCGGTTTATGGGTAGATATAGTTTTTTTAAATTATTTTTTGTCTTTATGCTGGCCTCCTTTGGCCTTTCAGCCATGGTAAGGACCTCGATTGAGGTAGGTCCTGACGACTATGACGGGACGTATTATCGAGAGGGTCTTTTTTTTGGCCCTGTCTGGTATGGCCCTGGGCGGTACAACGGGGTCTGGTATGATTCAGAGGTGGAATATAGAAGAGGGTATTATAACCGCTATTATCGTCGAGGATACTACTATCCCCGTCATCACAGGTACCACAGACACCACAGACATCATCACAGAAGGCATCACAGGCATTAGGTGATTTATGGGTATTTTGAATGTACTGTCTTTTTTTGTAGGTATCATCGGCTTAATTGTTATTGTTTGGGGTGTTCTGGTCGTTGTCGTTGATTTTTTGCGTTTAGAATACGCTGCTTTAAGAAGTAGTAAAAAACAGAAAGATGACACAAAGAACATCAGGGTTCAATTAGGGTCTTATATTTTACTAGGGCTGGAGTTTATGATTGCTGGAGATATTATGCACACTGTTTTGCAGCCATCTAAAGATTCTTTAATTGTTCTTGGTTCCATTGTGGCTATTAGAACTGTAATTAGTTTCTTTTTAAACAAGGAATTAAAAGTATAGGAGACACTAGAAAGTGTCTCCTTTACACCATTTTCTTGTGTGACGGTATGCGGGAAGCAATAATGCTTTGAAAGGCATTCTGGACCGCAAGAAGAGATGCTTTCTCATGCTCCTTTGCTGTTTTTAGCTTTTCAGAGATATCGCATATTTTGCATTGCAATCTTGTAAGGCGCTGAAAGTCTAATGCCTTCGTTCCAAGGGAAAAATCGCTTTCAGTCCTTTCGTCTAATTCTTTTTTGAAATCCATGGCAGTCTCGTTATCTTCCTCGCAACATGCAGATAAACACGCGAGTGCAAAAGAAGATATAGATTCGGTAACAGATTGTTCTGTGTTCTTTTTTAGAGCAGCGAAGCCAGCTGGAAACCCAGTCCACAGATACTTTTCGAGCCGGTTTGCTCTTTCTTCAACCAAGTTTTTATCTTGCTTTTGATACTGGTTCTCTTCGGCATCCATAGCTTGCAAATAGTTGAGGAGGCTATTTGTAAGCATATCACTTGCTTTAACGTGGTGAGTCATTAGACGGGCTCCTTGTTTTTCTGCAGTGGAGTATAACAGAATCCTAATTATTTGGGATGCTCCAAGCCTCAAGGACTCTTTGCTTCCTTTCGAATCCAAGAATGCTAATTGATGCGACGGAAAGCCCTAAGAGCCTTGCATCTGTTGGGGATAAGCCAATCCAACGAGCTCCCAAAACGCGTAAAAAATGGCCGTGAGAAAAAAGGAGAATGTTTTTTTTCTGCGATGCCCATTTTTCAATGAGTAAATCTGCTCTTCTGCCTACTTGCTCTGGACTTTCGCCGCCTGGTGCTCCATCGGAAAATAAGTTCCACTTGGGATTTTTTTCGTGGATCTCTTTTGTTGTAATCCCTTCATACTCGCCGTAGTTCCATTCAGTCGCACCTGGCTCGAGCAGGACCTCGTTTGCAGGGTTTGCAAGGGCGCAGGTTTCTTTAGCTCGTTTAAGTGGGCTTGTGTAGACCTCATCAAAATCAAGGGCGCGTAGGGGCTTTTCTAGCTTTTTTGCCTGCAACTCGCCCTTGTCTGTAAGGGAAATGTCTGTATAGCTTGTGTGTTTGTGATCGCGAGACCACTCAGTCTCGCCGTGTCTACAAAGAATGATGTTCATAAATGGGTCCTTTTCGAAAGGCTAAAAGCGCGATCGCAATCGCAATCGCGATGTGAATGATGTTTGTAAAAGAAAAGATAAGAAGCGCCAAAGCAAAAAGAAGGTTCACGTAGCGTGTCTTACGAAGGGGCTCAGAAAGAGCAACCGTAGATGAGACAATTAAGAGAGGTCCGATAAGGCGATCTACATCAGACAAAATGTCTGTGATATTTAGAAGCGATGGAAGAAGCATAAGGGCTACGCCGAGCAAAATGGAAACGCTCAAATTCCAAGGAATGCTTACTCCCCAAAGAGAGGCTTTCCAAAGTGTTGAAAAAGAGGACTCAATCTTTGGGGTCCTTTTATCATCGAGGGCTTTTGGACATGTGCCGCCTTTAAAAAGAAGAGATCTGTGTTTTTTTAGGTATTGAAGAGTTGCGATCACTTCATCTGCCACCAGGGGAATAGGGAGGATCATACAGATTGCACTTAAAAGACAAAGCGTGCACCAAGACCCGACAACAAGCGGTTGCAAAATAATCAAGATGGTACTCACAATTCCTAAAGGAATAGCGAGAATGCCAAAAATAAGGACCCCCAAAGGAGACGTTCTCCACCTAGCCTTGCCTCCTTGGCAGACACTGAAAAATTCGAGAGTATAGGCAAAAGCTCCAAGACCTGCATCAGAAACTGGGAAGGATTTTGAGATGTCTGAATCTAAAACTCTCTCCGATGCAAAAAAAGGATCCCAAACTGAATCAATAAAGCCCATTTGATATGCGCAAAGGTATCTTGAAATCATCCAGCAGACAAACCCCAAAAAAGCAATGGGGAGTCTCTGCGGCCACGATGATGGGTTATAGCTCCATCCAGGAGGAATCGTTGGCTCGACATCAGGAACTTGCCCCGGCATGGGAAAAAGGATAACGGAAAAGGTGATTACAAGAGCGCCGACAAGCGTATCGTTAATGTAGATGCTTGCATGTGGAGTCCAAAAGATAAGCGGTGCAAATTCGAGCCAAATGCCAATAAAAGCGATGCACCAGAGAATGGAGGCTTTTGGTTTTTTTCGGTTTTTCAGTCCCAAAATAACGAGTAAGGCCCCCGAAATAAGATCGCTATAGAAAAGAGGAAAACCTGTTGCAAGAAGCCACAGCCCTAGAAGAATAAATACGTAGGATGTCCACTTAGAGTCCATTTTGTCTATACCACTCTGTAGGGTTTTCTTTTAGGCGTTGAATCATTTTGGGAAACGTCTCTTTTAGAGTGTGCTTTGGGCTCCACCCTAACTCTTTTTTAGCGCGCTCGATGTTAAGTTCATAGTGATCATCTGCAAAATCAATCATCCACGGTTGAATGAAGGAAGATGAAAAGAGATTTTGTAAAAAAGCTCCGATTTTTGCAAACCATTTAGGGACGCGATACGTCTTCATTTCTTTGCCTGTCAAAAGGGAAGAGATCGTCTTTTGCATTTCGTCATAGCTAAGCGTCGTTTCCTCGCCGATTAAAAGAGTCAACTCTTGAGGAAGCTCTTTTCGCTTCTCAACTGCCAAGACAATCGCATCGGTTACATCATCCATATGGACAAATGAAGAGCCTCGGGTGATGTTGCCTGCAAAAAGATATGATTCGAGCTTCTTTTCGTAAATACGCTGAATCTGATGGCTGATTGGAATTGAATGGCAATCATCATCGTAGACGCCTGCAATCCGAAGGATCACCGACGGAATCGTTCCCTGGATTTTTTTCTCTGTCTGGACTTTTGATAGGGGGTATGCCCATTTAGGAACAACGGGAGAGTCTTCTGTAATAGGCGTTCCTGGTTTTGTCGGCGCATGAACAAGCATTGTGCTTGTAAATATGAATTGCTCCACATCAAAGTTTTGGAGTTCTTTTAAGAGTCTTTCTGTTCCTTGTACGGTGATTTGTTCGTAGAGATCTGATTGTTTGGTTGAAAAGCTATAGTAGGCGGCTAAGTGAATGACTGAGCGAATTTGATTGCCATGAGTTTCTCGAATAGCCTCAAGAGCTCCATGGACGCTTTCATCGGAGGCAAGATCGATGGGGATGACCTCTTGGGAGCAGGATCCATGGATAGCATTGGGCAGCTCAAGGCCGATTACAAAATATTTTTCTTTTAGCTTCTCTATAACAGAGGTTCCGATTCTTCCGCAGCTTCCTGTAACGAGAATTATTTCTTTAGTCATTCTTCCCTTTTTCTGCGGATGAAGAAAATATTGCAAGGAAAAAAATGCTCTTATTGTGCTACATTCGGGCCCATGACAACAACAACGACAACAGGCCGTAAAATACAAAATCGCGCTGTCCTGGGCGTGAGTCTCATGCTCCTTGGTCTTGCCCTCTATCCCATTTCCGATGCGTTTGTGAAGCACTTGATGGGAACCTATTCGGTTCATCAAACAAGTTTTTTAAGGGCTTTGACTCGCCTTCTTCCTCTTATGATCGCTGTGTTTGTGCAAGGGGGAATCAAAAAAGTCTTATGGACGCAAAGGTATAAACTTCATGCAGCTCGTTTAGGGGTGAATCTAGCCTTTACATACCTCTTTATGTTTGCATTTTCTGTGGCTTCCTTGACGACCATTTATACGCTGAGCTACACCTCTCCCTTTTTCATGATTGTCTTAAGTGCCATCATGCTTAAAGAAAATGTGGGCAGGGAAAAGTGGCTGGCCGTTGCAGTCGGTCTTTTGGGAGTGTTGATTGCCTTGCGTCCGGGGAGCGGGGTGTTTGAGATGTCTGCCCTTGTGGTTCTCTTGGCGACCTTTTTGGGAGCCCTCAATAAGATCTTGATGCGAAGACTTGCTGCGACAGAACATAGTCTTGCAATTGCGATCTATCCGAATATTGTGATGGTTGTAGCGACATTTCCTTTCCTCTTGTTTACATGGCAGTCGATGCCATTCCATGATTGGGTCTATTTTTCAATTGTTGGGGTACTCACTGCTGCTGGTCAATATGCGATTGCGCAAGCCCTTCGCTTTGCACAAGGCTCAACGCTCGCACCGATTGATTACTCGAGCTTTTTCTGGGTTGTGGCCCTGGACTTTCTTTGGTGGGCAAAAACCCCCGATATTTACACGATCTGTGGCGCTTCTGTGATTGTGGGGAGTAATCTCTTCATTCTTTACCGAACACGAAGAGAACAGGCTCTTTTAAAATCAACTTCTTAAGAGGAAATAAGATGAAAAATGGAGAAGGGAAGAATCCCCCGCACGAGCCTTCAAAAAAAGATTATCAAAAATCTCTTGAACATGATTGTCAGCATTTTTTGAGTGCGTTGAGACATTTTTCAACAGAAGATCCCTCTCCAAAAAAGGACCATTTCATCACGACAATGGACGCTCATCTAGAGCTGATTCTTTCCGCAGTCCCTGAGATTAAACGATCTGGAATTACAAAAGAGGCTGTTCAGGTAGAAAGGACCTATAAGGCGTATATGGGAAACGCAAGCCTTGAGACTTATGCAGCGCTTGAGCACGCAGTTGAGACTCTGCGCCAGTATAACTGCTAGCTTTTTAAAGCGTACTTAAAAGCAAAATATGTGCCTGTGAGTCCTATTGCGGTTCCTATTGCTACTCGCTGCATCGTCTTTTTGTTCTCTGCGATTACCAATGGGGCTATTGTAGCAATCAACTTTGATGCTGATTCGAAGGGCTTTGTAACTGCGTTAACTGTTTTTTCGACACTGTTTACAAATTTAGTAAATCCTTTGACGGCATTAGAAATGCACGATATCATATAGTCACCTATTGTTATAGGTATATTATATAACTAAATATCGTTTATTTCAAATTAATGCTAAATTTGTTTTTTAATTGAAGTTTTAGAGATGCAACATCTGTGAATACTTCGCTATTAAGGCCTTCTGCGCGAGCACTATCAACATATTCCTTGATATCGTCTATGTAAAAACATTCTTGAGGTTCACAGTTTGCAAAGGTCAGTGCCTTTTGAAAGATCAGAGGATCTGGCTTTACAAGCCCGATTTCAAAGGAAAGAATTTGTTTGTCAAACAGCTTTAGGATTGGATAGTTGGAATCGATCCACTGGTAGTGGCTCTCGCAGGTATTCGAGAGGAGGATTAACCGTATCCCTTGGTCTTTAAGTTGCTCGACAACAGACCACAGCTCTTTATTGGGATGAAAGATATCGGTGATTGCTCTCATGAATAGCTCATATGAGAGGGGCCTTGGGGCTAAAGAGAGGAACAGCGCATGGAGTTCTTTTGTGTTTATTTGCCCTTTTTCATAACGAGACTGCAACTTCTTTTCGATGAGAAGTTTTTTGATTATTTGCGGTTCAATCCCAGAGCATGCGGCAAGCTGGCCGATCATTTTTGCTCTGCTAAAAAAGCAAAGAACATTCCCAAGATCAAAGTAGATCGTTTTTAGTGCCATATCAACGTATTCTGTTTAAAAACCCCTCATACGTGTTTTTCATTAACATGGCAATAGTCATTGGCCCTACGCCCCCAGGAACGGGCGTAATCGCAGAGCAAATGGGCTGAACGGTCTCAAAATCAACATCCCCAGCAAGTTTTCCATTGGCTAAGCGATTGATGCCAACATCGATGACAACAGCCCCTTTTTTGACCATCTCTTTTGACACAAAGCGAGGTTTTCCCATCGCTGCAACGAGAATATCTGCTGATTTTGTGATCTCTCTTAAGTTTTCTGTTTCGCTGTGGGCAATGGTTACTGTGGCATCTGCGCCTGGCTTTTTTTGCATTAAAATGGCGGCTAGTGGTTTTCCCACGATATTGCTTCGTCCAAGGATCACAACGTGTTTCCCTTTTGTCTGGATTTTATAGCGCTTTAAAAGCTCTTTGATCCCGTTTGGAGTGCAGGGGATAAAGCCGCTCTCATTTCCAAGGAGCATTTTGCCAACGTTGATGGGATGGAATCCATCGACATCTTTTGCTGGATCAATCGACAGCATGACTGCTTGATCATGGATATGCGGTGGCAGTGGGAGCTGTACTAAGATCCCATCAATGTTAGGGTTTTGGTTGAGTCTTTGAAGTTCAGCAATGAGATCTTCTTGTTGCACATCCTGAGGAAGCTCAATTAGAGTTGATTCAATCCCAATGTTAAGACACGTTTTTTTCTTTGCCTTTACATACGTTTGAGAAGCTGGACTTTCTCCAACCAAGATAAAGGCTAGGCCAGGCTTTTTCTCATGTTGAGAAATGAGTCTTTTGAGTTCCTCTTGGATTTCAAGGGAGGTTTTTTTCCCATCGATCAAGTTTTTCATTATACCGGCCGGTTTAACACTTCGGAGAGAGCTTCGTGGATTTTCCCATTTGAACAGAGAATTGGCGTTTTAATGCGATAGTTTAAGGGATTCATATCCCACGTAGACCTCTTTCCTCCCGCTTCTTCAAGGAGGAGGAAGCCTGCAGCACAATCCCAAGGAGACAAACCCACTTCAAAGAACCCCTCAAATCTCCCTGCTGCTGTATAGGCAAGGTCAATTGCGGCAGAGCCCATTCTACGAATAGGGATCCCGAGATGTAGGATATCAACAAAGTGATCAATACAGTGGAAGGGGTTTTCATGAAGATTATAGGGAAAGCCCGTGCAAAGGATCGAATCAGCAAATGTTTCTACCTTCGATACTTGAATCTGTTTTCCGTTTAAAAATGCCCCTTTGCCTGTTTCTGCGACAAAAAGCTCGTGGGTAATTGGCTGATACACGATTCCGCAAAAGAGTTTTCCCTTTTTTTCAAGCGCAATGCTTACAGAAAAGTTAGGGATATGATGGGCGAAGTTGACTGTTCCGTCGAGTGGGTCGATAATCCACACAAGATCTGCGTTAGATCCTGTTGAGCCACTTTCTTCTGCAAGAAACTCAGCATCGGGACAGTGCATTTTTAAAAAGGAAAGAATGCTCTTTTCGCTCAAGTGATCATACTCGGTCACGAGGTTATGTCTTCCGCTTTTTCTTTCAATGGAAAAGGCAGTCCCAAACCCTTCGCGAAGGATTTCGCCTGCCTGCAAAGCTGCCTCAATACCGATTCGTGTGAAGTGGGAAAAACCCTCTTTTTTATACTGCGCCAAAGCGAAATTCCTTTTAAGAGCAAACCAAAGCAAAGCATTGCATAAACTGCATCTGCAAGGGGCATAATTAAAAGATCCCCTAAGACCCATTGTCCTGTAAAGGGAATTCTCGTGTCAAAGAGAAAAAGGAGAAAGGCTTGAAGCACAGTCGCGCTTAAAGAAATGAGAAACGTGAAAAATCCCAAGTGGTGTGGCTGGTCGAAGAGAAAATATCTGCGGTAGCGAAAAAGAAGAAATGAGAGAAGAGTGTAGTTCAAAGCGTGGATGCCCATTGGATCGCTTGAAAAAAGATCCATGATGCTTCCTACTAGAAAAGCAAGGAAAAGACTTTTTAGTAAGGTTGAGCGAAGCAGGACAAGAGCGATGAATGGCGTAAAGGGAAGAAGGCTAAACCCTGGAAATAAAATCGTCTGCATGAAAAGGGTGATCAGGCTTAAGAAAAAGGCAAAGACTAACATCTATTATGCCATTTCCAAGCAGTTTCAATGATCGAGGAAAGCGAAGAGTTTTCTGGAGTCCATCCAAGAAGCTCTTTTGCCTTTTTGTTGTCGGCAACGAGATGGGAAGGCTCTCCTTCTCGTTTATTTTCGAGATGCGTAGAGACTTGTTTTTCAGAGACAGCTTCAATCTTTTTGAGGATCTCAAAGATGGAAAGGCCTTTTCCCGTACCTAAGTTAATGGCTGTGCTTTTTTTGTTCGCAAATACCCACTTTAACGCTCTTACGTGGGCGTTTGCTAAATCCTCAACATGGATGTAATCGCGAACCGCGCTCCCATCTTTTGTTGGAAAACGCGTTCCATAAACGGTAAGTTCTTTTCTCTTTCCCATCGCAGTCTCGATAATCGAAGGGATAAGGTGTGTTTCTGGAGTGTGATCTTCCCCAATTTTAGACTGAAGGTCTGCTCCTGCTGCGTTGAAATATCTAAGCATCACAGCATGAAGACCATAAGCTCTTTGGTAGTCTTGAATGATTTGCTCAACCATGAGCTTCGATCTTCCGTAGGGATTAATTGGCTTTTGGGGGTGCTCTTCTGTGATTGGAGAAAATTCGGGATGGCCATAGGTAGCGCAGGTACTTGAAAAAACAAGAGAAGAAATGTTTTCTTCGCGCATTACTTCAAGGAGAGCAATTGATCCTGCAACGTTATTGTCGTAGTATTTTGCAGGGTCGTGCATCGATTCGATGACAAGGGCGCTTGCAGCAAAGTGAAGCACTCCTTTTGGAGTATACTCTCGAATCGTTTTTTTCAAACGTTCGCGATCTTGCAAATCTCCTATGACAAGAGGGCCCCACTGTACATTTGTTTTATGTCCGGTTGAAAGATTGTCATAGGTAATGGGAGTAAAGCCCGCTTTTGCAAGCGCCTTACACGTGTGGCTTCCAATGTAGCCAGCGCCTCCTGTGACAAGAATCGTCATACTGCGCCTTTAGTAGAGAAAACAACAGGAAGCGTTTTTGCGATAACGATAAGGTCTTTTAAAAAGGTGCGCTCTTTCGCGTATTTTTCTTCAATGAGGCATCTTTCCTTAAAGGGGATTTGGCTTCTTCCTGAGATTTGCCAAACGCCTGTAATTCCTGGACGAACAGAAAGAATGACGCTTGCCCGGCTTCCATAGAGTTTTGTAATTTCTTGGAGGCTTTTATTGGGGGTGGAAAGCAGTGTTGGCGGCCTTGGTCCAACGACGCTTAAATTCCCCTTTAAAACGTTCCAAAACTGGGGGATTTCATCTAAAGAGGTTTTTCTAAGGAAGTTTCCAAGTGGAGTAATGCGCGGATCATTTTCAACTTTTTGAAAGACTTTCCATTCTTTACGAAAAAGAGAATCTTCTTTTAAAAGTTCGTGAAGTCGTTTATCAGCGTCCTCGTACATCGATCGAAACTTTAGACACGCAATGGGTTTGCCACCCCTTCCCATCCTGAGGCTTTTGTAAAGAATAGGCCCTTTGGATGTGAGCTTTACCAAAATAGCAAGGATTGCAAATAGAGGAGAGAGAAGGCTTAAGAAGCAGAGGCTAAAGAGGATATCAAATATCCTTTTTGCTGGATCATGTTGGGGTTGAATGGTCATTTCTCGTGAAGCTGATCAGGGACTCCGATCGCGATGTAATCGAATCCCTTTTCCTTCATATCTCCTGGTTTGTACTGATTTCTTCCGTCGAAGAAAGCAATCCCTTTCATATAGCTGTGGACATTTTGAAAGTCAACCAAGCGAAACTGTTTCCACTCTGTTAAAAGAGCAACCGCATCTGCGCCATCTGCGGCTTCAAACTCACTCTCACACCAGGTGATCGCATCTTGTGTCCCCAACATCTTCTTTGCATTTGGAATGGATACGGGATCAAACAAACGAAGTTTTGCACCCATTGCAAGGAGTTCTTGAATCAAAATAACTGAAGGAGCTTCTCTCATATCATCGGTGTCTGGTTTAAAGGAGAGTCCCCAAATACCGATTGTTTTTCCCTTTACGCCACCGCGAGAGGAAAAGTAGTGAAGCATCTTTTTCCCGAGCTCTTTCTTTTGCCGTTCGTTAACTGCATCAACAGACTCGAGAATAAGAGGTTCTGTTCCTGCTTTTTTTGCAGTGGAAATGAGCGCCCGAACATCTTTGGGAAAACAAGAGCCCCCATAACCCACTCCGGGGTAGAGGAAACTGTAGCCAATGCGCGAGTCTGAGCCAATTCCTTTACGTACTTCATTGACATTGGCGCCCACCTTTTTGCAAATGTCGGCGATCTCATTCATAAACGAGATGCGAAGAGCGAGCATGGAGTTTGCTGCGTACTTTGTCATCTCTGAAGAAAGAACATCCATTGTAAGCACGCGATCGTGGCTCAACGTGAAGGGGGCGTAGACTTCTTTCAATATTGCAGTTGCTTTAGCGCTGTTGCTTCCGATAATGATGCGATCAGGCTTTAAACAGTCCAGAACCGCAGCTCCTTCCTTTAAAAACTCTGGGTTAGATACAATATCAAAAAGATCTGTAGAGATCCCTTCTTCTTGCATTACCTTTGTCACGCGGTTTGCTGTCCCAACGGGGACTGTAGACTTGTTTACGATGATTTTGTAGTCATTTATGTGTTTTGCAATTTCTCTTGTGGCTGCTTCTACATAACTAATATCGCAAGAGCCATCAACGGAAGAGGGGGTGGGAACTGCGATAAAGCACACTTTGGCGCCTTGGACCGCGCTTTTGTAATCGCAAGTAAATTTGAGTCTTTTTTGGGCTAGATTTCGCTTTACGATTTCATTTAAGCCGGGCTCGAAGATGGGGACTTCTCCTTTTAGGAGGCCTGCGATTTTTTCCTCGTCGATATCTAGACAGGTAACGGTGTGTCCCATTTCTGCAAAACAAGCCCCGGTTACAAGGCCCACATATCCGGTTCCGACCATCAAAATCTGCATTAATTTACTCCTTGCAAAGAGCTATTTTCTATCAAAATTGGATTTTTGTATCCACTAAATTATCGCTTCAAGGGAGCCTCTTGAGAGGGCGTAGCGCTTTTTACAGGAAAGGGCAAGACTCATTTCATGGGAAACTAAAATAAGACCTTTGTTCTTTTTTTCGGTAAGATTGAGCAGTAGTTCTCCGATGGCATTTGCATTTTCTCCATCGAGATTTCCTGAGGGTTCATCCGCGAAAATCACGTCAGGATCGTTACAAAGGGCTCTTGCAATAGCGACTCTTTGTCTCTCTCCACCAGAGAGAAGTTTTGCTGGAAAATTGGCTCGATCGGCAAGTCCCACTTGTTCAAGAAGGTGCATGCCATGTTCTTTGGAAATGGGTTTCCTTGCAATTTGCGCGGGCATGAGAACATTTTCAAGGGCTGTAAAGTCCTCTAAGAGATTGAAAGACTGAAAAATAAACCCGATGTGCTGGTTGCGAAGTTTGTGGCTGTTTCCCTTGGAAAAGGGGGTGTTTGCAATGAGGATTTCTCCGCTGTCTGGTTTTTCAAGAGTTCCTAAAATGTGGAGGAGTGTTGTTTTCCCGGAGCCAGATCTTCCTGTAATTGCAATCGACTCTCCCTTTTTCAAGGTCAGAGAAATGTCTGAAAAAAGACGCGTCTCTTTCGGGAAGTGAAAGGTCTTTGAGATGTTTGTCGCTTGTAAAATCATTCGGCCTTTAGGGTGGTTGAGGGGCGGATGCGGCTTGCCTTAATTGCTGGAATTAACCCAGCAATGAGGGAAAGAATAGGCGTTACAACAAGGATGAATAAAAACGCTTCAAAGCTTAGAGAACTTGGAAGCGACTTGCCAAAGAAGGCAGGATTAAACGCAGCTCTTCCCTGAATGAGGCTTAAAAATGAGGCGATTTTGTCAATGTGATGCAGAGTAATGATTGCAAGAGAGGATCCAATTACGCAGCTAAGCAGCCCCATAATCATCCCGCAGCTTCCAAAGATGAGTGCAATGCTTTTAAACGAGGCCCCCATCGTTTGGAGAATCGCAATCTCTTTTTTCTTATCGTTTACAAGCAAAACGAGCAGGGAAATGATGTTTGAACAAGCGACAATCAAGATGATCGCGCCAACGATGAGAAGAAGCGTTTTGTCGCTTCGAAACTGATCTAAAAGTCCCTTTGAAAACTCAAAGTTTTCATACGTCGTTACTTTCCAGTAAGAGGAGAGGCCTCTTGCAGCAAGCTCAGTAGAGATTTTTTCTTCAATCTGACCCACCTTGGATAAATCATCTGTCCAAACAAAAATCCCATTTGTTGGTGTCCCATCGGGTGAAAATGTTCTCGTTGTTGCGTAGATATCACGTGTGAGTTCTTTTGGGACGAGAATGCATTTGTTGCCAACTGCCATGACTCCAGGATCGTAAAAACCAACGACTTTGAAGAGGATTTTTTGTTCCTGCATCGAGGCTGCGGAGTAGGCGGCAAAGCTAAATGTTCCTGAGTTTCCAAGCTCAATGCCGCTATCTTGATAGTTTTTTGGCAAAATTGCTGGAGTGTACTCTCCAAGATCGGGCAGCTCTAACCTGCCATCTACAAAATACTCATCAGCAGGTGACAGCATAAGAGATTGCATTGATGGGCTTTTCTCTGGGATAGAGAGAAGGTAGGCCATCTGAGAGAGGGTCCCAGAGGTTTTCAAATTAAGGCGCATAAGCGCGCCACTAATCTCATAGTCTTGGAAGATAAGAGGCTCTTGAACAGCCCCAAGTGCATCATAAGCGCTCTTTGCAAGATCACGCAGCTGTCCATCTCGTGATGTGTCTTTTTGTGCAAAATAAGAGGGGAGTTCGGGATCTGTCTCTACGAGGTAAGGATCGGCTGCAGGAGCTTCAAACTTTTCGCCAATGGTTTTGCAGGTGTAGTTAGAGGCAGAGGCGACGGAGTCGATCTGATAAAAATAGGAGTTGTAATAGGCATCAGTTGGAGAGAGGCGAATGGGAGCGTGCATTGCAGTGAGTTTTTGAAGCCAGTTTTTCTCAATTCCCGAAGTGACAGAGAGAAAAACGAGAACAAGCCAGACGACTAAAGAAATTACAGTCACCGACATCAAGGAAATAAGCGAGGAAGAGAGAGCTCTCTTTTTTGGAAGTAAGTACTTAAGAGCTATTTTTAGCTCAAACACGCTTATTTTGCTTCTTTGTACATAACATGACGGCGGAGAGTAGAATCATATTTTTTGATTTCGAGTCTCTCTGTCGTGTTGCGTTTGTTTTTCATTGTCCAGTAGCAGTCATGGGATTCTGTACTTTTCAAACGAATTTTTTCGCGTCCGCCTTTCTTTGCCATGGGAATTCCTTAAAATAATTTGAATCTTCCAGTATATCCAACGTATAACAATTTAAGCAATTGGAATACGTGATTTTGCTTCTAAATCCAGTGGATCGCTTACAGGATTGCGAATAAATTTTTGAAATCCAAGCCCTGCAATCATTGCTGCATTATCTGAACTGAGCTCTTTAGAGGGCCAAAAAATAGGCAGATCGGGGAATTTTTCTGCAAAAAGAGATCTAAGCCTGTCGTTATTGCAAACGCCTCCCCCGAGATAAATTGCTTTTGTATCGGGAAATTCTTTTAAAGCGATCTGGGTCTTGTGGGCGATATCACTAAGTGCTGCTTCTTGAAAGGAAGCAGCGATATCTGCTTTATCCTCATCTGAGAGCTCTTTTTTATCCCTCACAGTGTAGAGAACGCTTGTCTTAATCCCGCTAAAAGAAAAATCAACCGGGCTCTTTTTTACCCTTCCGGCCCTGAATGGGTAGCTCTTTGGATTTCCTTTTAATGCGAGTTTTTCAACATGAGGGCCTCCGGGGTAAGGAAGGCCAAGAAGAATAGCGACCTTGTCGAAGGCCTCTCCAAGAGCGTCGTCAACGGTTGTTCCAATTGGCACATAGTTCCCAATATCCTGGATCTGTAATAAAAGTGTGTGACCGCCTGAGAGAACAAGGCCTAAAGCAGGGAAGGGGCCCGGCTCCTGCATCATGGCCGCATACAGATGGGCTTCTACGTGATTGACTCCAATAAATGGTTTTTGCCAAGCAATCGCAAGGCCTTTTGCTGCCTGCATGCCAATGAGTAAAGCGCCGATGAGTCCAGGCCCTTTTGCAACAGCAATGAGGTCGATGTCTTCTTGAGTAACCTTTGCCTTTTTCATCGCCGCCTCAATGACAGGGAGAATCGCCTCAACGTGGCGGCGACAAGCCATCTCGGGGAATACGCCTCCATATTGCGCGTGGATATCCGCAGAAGATGCTGTGATAAGGGATAGAATCTCCTTCCCATCTTTTACGATGGAGGCCGAAGTTTCATCGCAAGTGCTTTCAATACCAAGAATGATCATAGTAGAAGACATCTTATAATATGCTATAGTTGATTGCAAGTATAAATATTTAACATTAGATAATGAATATTTAGTCGGTCATTTTAATTAACGTTATAAAAGCTCCAGGATCTGCCGTTCCAAAAGTTACAGTGCCTCCTTCTTCACTGACGAGGTCTAGGACGTCAGTGTCTGAGAGTGAGATAATAAGACTGAGGCTTACCAGGGTTTGAGATCTTCCAGAGGTAGTATCACTTCCGAATGTATAAGGAACAGCGCCATTAACGTGCAGAACAACCATTACTCCAGAAATGTTCGAAGTTGTCTGAAAACCAATCGCCTACGTAATCATCATACTTGCAACAGACGTTGTACTTTTTCATTCCAAAAGGAAAGTACATGTTTGCACGAAAATCTAGACGCTCCCCAAGAGCTTCGACTCCTATGCCAATCTGATTGTAGTTCCATCTGTGACCCCTTCGATAGTCATAGTAGGCGTTGACACCAAGCAGATGGCAAAAGTTGCCGCCGTTTGGAACGTATCTCAATCCGACTCCAACATTGGCTCCATACGTATGATCATCGAAGCGGTGCACACGTCCGTCAAGAAAAGGAAGCAAGCTTCCCATTTTGTAATTGGGAGATAAGAAAATTGTCGCAGAAGAGTAGTTTGTCCCGTATCCCGTTCCTGCGTTAATCCCTTCTGCGTGGGAGATTGAAATTCTCTGGACGAAAGGATGTGGCTCATTCTCTGTGGTTGATTGTGCTTGAATAGCAGATGCCAAATAGTAAAAGCATCACTATAGATTAGCAGCTGCTTGTGAATCTAGAATCCAAAGAGCAGGGCTTTTTTCAGTGCCGATCGCACTTGTTGGAAAAGGCGAAACAATCGGTGCATTAAGTACTTTCGGGACAATCTCTTGCTTTGATTTCCCAAGAGCGTAGATTGCGATTTTTGCACTTTCATTAATGCAAGGGTAGGTGAGGGTCATCCGCTGCGTCATTTTTTGGGGCACATCGTTTGCGCAAACAAGCTCTTTTGTCACAGAAAGTGCTTTTGTGTTTGGAAATAAAGAAGCTGTATGTCCATCTTCGCCAATACCTAGCATCACAAGATCAAAGAGAGACTTTCTTAAAGTATGGCGAATTTTTTCTTCGTAGTCTTTTGCGTTTTTCTCAATATCTGCTTCTGCTTTCATGCGGAAGATCTGATGCTCAGGGATGGGAAGCTTTGAAAAATGCTCCATTGCCATACGATAGTTGCTATCTGGATGATCGGGAGCAACAGATCTTTCATCCCCCCAAAAGAGAAAGACTTTTGTCCAATCGATTTCTTTAGGGAGAAGGGAAAGCCTTTGATAGATCGCTTTGGGAGTCGATCCACCTGAGAGAGCAACAGCAAATTTCCCTGTCTGCTGCAGTGCTCTTGCGGCTGTATGCATCCAGTTTTCTACTGCAAATAAAAGCGCTTCTTCTTCCGTTTTTCCAATAAAAAGATTCCGTCTACTATCGAACTCTAACATAGTTTATTTGCATCCAAAATAATCAGTTGTTTTAGCATTTCAAGGTAGTGGGTGCTTGTTCCCTTCTTGCAAATTTCATTTACAAGAGATGCTCCCGTGGCTGTCTGTCCAAGCATAAATTCGTAGGGGAGCTCACAAACTTCAGATGAAGAGTGATGAATTTTTACGTAGTGATATCGTTCACGGATTCTTGTTGCTTGAAAATGGTGTCCGCTTTTTGTTGAAATTTCTGTTGCAATCACTGTTCCAGAACCGAGTTTTTCAAAGAAATCGGATTCAATTTTTGCCTCAATGTCTGAGCTGAACTTAAAGGAAAGATCTTTCTTCGCTTTTTTAAGTTCCCAATCAAGGCGATTCATGATCCAGGCAAGGAGATACATCGCTTGAATTTTCAAGTGGCAGAAAAACTCTGACTCGCGAGAGTTGTAGATGAATTTAATGAAGGAGATGTCTCGAAGCATCTCAACGCGATCTGGAGCATCGAATGTCGAAGCGATTAAGTCTCTCCATCCTTCAGTTCTTGCCCAGTTTAAATCTGCAATTTCGACGCTTGTCTCTTCTTTTAGTTTGAGGAGTGTTTTTGCAAAACCTAAAAGATTATCTGCAGCTTCTGAGTCAAAAATCATTCGCGTGGCAAGACGAGATAAAGGATTAAACAAGGGATGTTTCACACTTGGATCCTCCGCCCAAAGAACGTAGACAGGAAGATCAGGAGTCAAATGCTGCAGAAGCAAAAAATGCACTTTTTCGATATCTGATCCTGCAACGCCGATATCAATCAGATCACAGGCTGTAGAGCTTTCTCCATTTTTTGGAATGAGAACGGACACGGCTGTTTTTAAATAGGGCTTTTTTTCTTCGGGATCTTCGGAAATAAATAGGGTTCTACAGGGGAACTTTTCAACGACTTTTTGGACGATATTGCGAACATAATCGGTTCTTTCCGAACGACGGTTTACGACGATGAGGTTGAAAAGAGAGGCTCGCATCTTCTTTTCTTTAGCAAGCGTCTCCCAAATCTTACGAAGCTCCGATTCGATGCACTCCGGCTCTACGATTTGTTGCTGGATTGTCACAGGGTTCTCCAGGATCGACCGTCTTTTTCCATCATGGCGTCTGCTTCTTCTGGGCCCCAGCTTCCGCAAGCGTAGTTTGGAAAGTTTTTCGGCGGGTTTTTCTCCCAGAACTTAAGAAGGGGAGTGTAAATACTCCAGGATTCTTCCACTTCATCGGCCCTTGCAAAAAGAGTGCTATCTCCTTGCATACAGTCCCATATTAATCGCTCATAGGCCTCTGGAGGAGACCCCCCAAAATAAGAGCCGTAGCGAAAATCCATTTTTACGGGCTGAATGGGGCTGCTGGGCCCCGGAACTTTGCAGTTGATTTTAAGCGAGATTCCCTCATCTGGCTGAATGCGAATTGCAAGGAGGTTTGGATCATGCTTTTTGCCGCCCTGTTGGAACAACACACCCGGCGCATCTTTGAAGATAATCGCAATCTCTGTTCCTTTTTTTGCAAGCCGTTTGCCCCCTCGTAAGTAGAAAGGAACGCCTGCCCATCTCCAGTTGTCGATAAACAACCTAAGAGCTACAAAAGTCTCCACATTTGATGCGGAATCGACATCTTTTTCTTTGCGGTAATCAATTGCTTCTTTTCCGTTGACAAAACCGGATCCATATTGTCCTCTAATTACTGTCTCTTCAAAATCCGTATCGGTTAAACGACGAATCGATTGAAGGACTTTTACTTTCTCATCGCGGATGGCCGACCCTGTTAAAGAAACAGGAGGCTCCATAGCAACAAGCGAAAGGAGCTGCATCATATGGTTTTGCAAAATATCGCGAAGAAGGCCCTCTTCTTCAAAAAAGTGTCCCCGCGTGCCGATGCCAATGTCTTCTGCAACCGTGATTTGGACGTGATCGATATGTTTATAGTTCCACATCGACTCGAAAATGGAGTTGGCAAAGCGAAATACGAGAATGTTTTGGACAGTTTCTTTCCCAAGATAATGATCGATTCGATAGGTTTGCGATTCATCAAGGTGCTCGGAGATGTCTTTTTGCAGCGCGCCTGCAGACTCAAAATCGTGCCCAAACGGTTTTTCAATAATGACGCGGGACCATTTTTCTTTGTCGTCTGCGTCGTAAATGAGCCCATTTTTTTTGAGTTTTTCGATAATAACGGGGAAGAACTTTGGCTGAACGGAGAGATAAAAAACCCGATTGCCTCTTGTTGCAAGCTTTGCATCGAGTTCTTTTAAAAAGGCATCGAGAGCCTTGTATCCTTCATCATTGTCAAACTCAGACTTATGATAAAAAAGTTTTTGCTCAAAATTGTTCCAAAACGTCTCATCGAGAGGTTTGATTCGGGAGTACTCGCTGATATCGGTTTTGATTTCTTCGCGAAACTGCTCGTGGGTCTTATCTCTTCTTGCGAAGCCAACGGTTGCAAAGTTTGCTGGAAGCATTCCGTCTTTTCCAAGATTGTATAGAGCGGGGGCAAGCTTTCTTCCGGTAAGATCTCCGCTTGCGCCAAAAATGACGGCGATGCAAGGATCCATAATGCGAGCAGACCGAGCTGGCTCTGCGAGGGGGTGATCTGAGGTATTTGTCATAACAGTTGGACTATATCTTTTTTCAACAGCTCTTTTCAAGAATTTTCTGTTCATGCTAGGATGGCCCGTCTTATGGATTCATCAGACCCACCAAAAATTCATTTTGAATGGCCGGCAGACCGGGTGAGCCTATGGAGATCGCTGAGAAGACATCGTTTCTTTATCTGGGATATGAGCTTAACCTTTCGGGAGAAGATCTGTCTGAAAAGAGTTCTTCGATTGTTGTAGAAAAATTGCTTAGATCGATGAAAGAGGGAAAAGAAAATCCCAATTTTTTCTCCGAAATATTGCCTATCTTAGGGAAGTATGCGACGTTTTTGGCTAAAAAAATGGGGCTTCCAGGTGGCCATTTTCTAGGGGCTACAGATTTTCGCCAAAGCTCAAAAACGACCATTGATCTTGAGGCTTTGTCTTCCTTGAGCCTTGAAGAATTTATTACAAGATACAGGGACCTTGTTTTGCAAAAAGAGACTCTGTTACAATCTCCGCCCTATGGGAATTGAGAGTACAGATATTGCTGTTGGGGTAGTTGGGGGTGTTGGAACGCTTGGCCTTTCTCAACTTTTTAGTGAGGGCGTAGCTTCTGCCTATCAGCCCCTTATGGATTTCATACAGAGGATTGGGGAAAACAATTCTTGTGAGATAAAGTTTTCGTTTGTTGGTGCTGTGGGAGAGGTTGCTCTTAAGAACCTGCCTGTTCTCGCAGGCGAGGCCTACAAAGTGATTCAAGTTTCACAAAGCATTGGGATCAGCACAGGATTTTGGGTCACGGCTGTCGAAAGCTCGTTAAACTTTTATCGAGGATGGCTCGGCAAGGGAGAAAGGCCTTTTGCAGTAGATATCGTAGAGGGTGGTCTTCGTGGTTCTGCCATTGGTTTAACAATCGGGATGTTGAGCAGAAATTCTGAGAGCCGAGGAGTGCAGTTCGCAACCGGAGCTGGAGTTGGTTTTGTCATTGGTATGATGAGCGCCTTTGTAGGGAGTATTGCCGGAGCAATCACTCATGGGCTTGTTCACAAGCAATTAAAGGAAGATGTATGGGTATAGAGTCACCAATGCGGGAAAGGGCAACTGATGTCGGTATTGGAGGGGGAGAGATGCTTCTTTCCGCGGCATCTGCTTTAGTTTGCAGATGGGGAGTCACTCAAGTAGCTGAAAGGGCGCAGGACTCTGTATTGGAAGTGCTAAAAGAGAGTAGGCAGTTTGGCGGACCTCCTGGGGTGCAGATCAGTTGCACTTTAGGTAATTTTATCTCAAAGGAATTTGTTACTGAGGCAATTGGTTTTTGTAAGCAGTCGGGTCACAGTGCAGTTACTGCTGTTGCAGTAATCGAGACAGCAACCCAGCTTTATCGCCTCGCAAACAAAGATGAAGGTCCCTGGGCTTTAGATATTCTCTCGGGATCATACCGGGGTGCTGCATTGGGTGCTTCTGCTGGCCTTTGGGAAAGTTGGCCTGGGAATCTCGGTGAAAAAGCTGGAGCCGTTGCAGTTGGAGCTGCTTTTGGATCTATTCTTGGCGCCGGAATTTCTGGGATTGGGGCTTTAGCTCGAAAGATTTCGATCAGTGTCCAAGATACCCATCAAGAAGAAACGTAGCAGCAACTTCGTCTGTCTTTTCGCTTCGCTTTTTTCTGCTTTGCCCTAACTCTCTTAAGGCCGAGTCGGCGTGCTTACTGGAGAGTCTCTCGTCTACAAGGCTAACTGGTATGCCAAGAGAGGTTTCGAGGTTTTTTGCGAATTTTTCTACTTTCTCAGCCATCTCTCCTTTTTTTCCATTTAGAAGAAGGGGAAGACCTACAATGATTTTCTCAATTTCATTTTTTCGCTTTTGAAGCGTCACAAGTACCGCTCCAGGACCGCCAGTTACAGTCGTCCAAGGAAGAGCCATTGTTTTTGTGTCATTGGAAATTGCAAGGCCACATCGCTTCATCCCAAAGTCGATCGCAACGACGCGCTTTTTCATTTTAGAACCTCTTCCCAAGTTTTTTGCTTGTTATGGATTGTTAAACTTGCAATGAAGTCCCTAAAAAGGGGATGCGGTTTCAACGGTTTTGATTTGAACTCTGGATGAAATTGAACACCCAACATCCAAGGATGGTTTTTTACTTCAGAGATTTCGCAGAGAACCCCTTTTTGATGGACCCCAGAAAAGAGCATGCCTTTGTTTTCAAGAGCTTGCTTGTACTCATTGTTAAATTCATAGCGGTGGCGATGCCTCTCCCAAATGAGACTGCTTCCGTAGGCTTTTTCAGCAAGGGAGTCTTTTTGAAGAGCGCACGGATAGGCTCCAAGACGCATTGTTCCACCAAGCGTCTCCACATTTTTTTGCTCGGTTAAAAGAGAGATTAAAGGATCAGGAGTATTGCGGTTCATCTCAGTTGAGTTGGCCTCTTCCAGTTCAAGGACATGCCTTGCAAACTCGACAATCATTACCTGCATGCCAAGACAAATCCCGAAGTAAGGAATCTTGTTTTCCCGACAGTAACGTGCGGTTTGAACCATTCCTTCCCAGCCCCTTTCTCCAAAGCCTCCAGGAACCAGGTATCCATCACATTCTTGAAGCATCTCTTCAATAGATCCATTTTTCAAGATTTTATCGGACTCAAACTTTCGGATCTCGATTTCAACGCCATTGGCTGCGGCTCCGTGATGAAGCGCTTCGAAAACAGATTTATACGCGTCTTGATGGTCGAGGTATTTTCCAACAACACCAACTGTCACTTTTCCCTTTGGATGGGTGACCGTATGAATCATTTTCCCCCATTCAATCAGATCTGGCGTGCCTTGTTTGATATCCAACATCTTACAGATCATCTGATCGAGGCCTTGCTTACGGAGACCTAAAGGAACTTCGTAAATGGTCTCAAGCACATCCGGCTCATCAAAAACAGACTCTGCGGGGACGTTGCAAAAAAGCGAGAGCTTTTCCTTAATTTCTTGAGGAAGCGGATTTTCGCAACGGCAGAGAAGGATCTCTGGAAAAATTCCAATCCCTCTTAATACTTGCGCAGAGTGTTGTGCGGGTTTTGTTTTAAGCTCTCCTGCTGCTTTAAGGTAGAGCACATAAGCTAAGTGAACATTGATGCAGTCTTTTTTTCTCTCATAGCGAAACTGACGGATTGCTTCTAAGAAGGGGAGTGATTCAATGTCGCCTGCAGTTCCTCCGATTTCAACAAGAACGATCTCGATATCTTTATCTTGGTTTGCGCAGGCCAAAATTCTGTTTTGGATTTCGTTTGTGACGTGGGGAATTACTTGTACGGTTTTTCCTAAATACTCACCTTTGCGCTCTTTTTTAATCACAGTGTCGTAGATCTGTCCTGAAGTTGCGTTGGATACGCGAGAAAGGGGGGAATTTGTATAGCGATAGTAGTGACCCAAATCGAGATCTGTTTCTGCCCCATCATCTGTTACATAGACTTCGCCGTGTTCAAAAGGGTTCATGGTGCCAGGATCGACGTTTAAATAGGGGTCGAGTTTAAGCAAGGCGACTTTATGGCCGCACTGCTCTAAAAGCATTCCAATAGAAGCTGCGGTAAGGCCTTTCCCTAGTGAGGAGACAACTCCGCCCGTGATAAAGATATATTTAACTGACATAAGAACCTTTCTAAATCTTCTGGAGTATCGATCCCAAGGATCACTTCTTCAACAACCGCTAGTTTAATCCGATGTCCATTTTCTAGCACGCCTAGTTGTTCAAGATCTTCACATTTTTGGTTTGGCGTCCTCTTTTGTGTAAGCATTTCCTTGAGAAATGAAGTTCTATAGCAATAGACTCCGATATGAGCATACGCTTCAAGCGGTTCT
>CBDUSP010000018.1:0-24467 GCA_965370365.1 uncultured bacterium
TTCCCCCGTGGCCTTTGTTGATAGCAATCCTGCCGCAGCGTCAGCTGCGATCCTGCCACCGCGTCAGCAGTGATCCTGCAAGCGAAGCGGATCCTGTTCATTTTTTAGCGAAGATGTGGCTCCATTAGATTTTTCCCCCGTGGCCTTTGTTGATAGCAATCCTGCCGCAGCGTCAGCTGCGATCCTGTTCATTTTTTAATGCGTTAGTCCTGTCTTTTTGTACAGATGCTTGAAAAATAGTACTTAAGAGAGGTAAATTGTGGGTTTCATGATGGACTGATAGCTCAGTGGATAGAGCACCCGCCTTCTAAGCGGGTGGTCGCAGGTTCGAATCCTGCTCAGTCCAATTTTTTCAAAGGGTTATTTATTATGCATCTTGGGGATGTCTCTATTCAGAAAAACGTGTTTGCTTCCGTTGACGCTGTCATTAAGGATCTCAAAAAGCTTTCTTCGAAGATCGATAGGAATCGCACTGATGCGGTAAGCGTGGCGCTTTATGAGCTTATCCAAAAAGAAGAAGAACCCTGTTTTCTTTTATCCTCTGTCCTTGATTTTATCGAAAAAGTAGACAAAGAAGAAATTGTTCAGCGCTACACCTTTGCAAGTTTTGAGCTTTGGCTGAACCAAGTCTCTGGAATAACGCCCGAAGAGAACCTGCGCATTCGCGGCAAGATTGTTGGGAAGTGGATCGATCGTAGTGACTATCAAGCCTTTTTTCCAATCGGGATGGGGAAGATATTCGAAGGATCCCATTTTGTAACAGCGCATAAATCTCCTGATTTGGATACGACGATTGCTTCTTTCTGGGGATGGGTTGATGCGTTTGGAGCAAGGGTTGCAAGCGCGCTTCACCTCTGGAACTTGCCTGGAGGGCCCCCTGCATCGCAGATTGAGATTAAGTGGGTTTTTGAGGATCTTTTTGGTAAGGGGGTGTTTACCCATCTTCCGAAGACGCGAACAACGCTTAATTTGACGAGCAAGGATCTAATGACACGATCCGGAATGGTTGTGAAGAAGCTGACAGACTCGGTTGCGACGATCGACCATGAAAGAGATGCAAGAGCGGTGATTGTTACCGATGATGAAGGATATTATCTTGGAGACTGGCGCAGTTTTGATGTAGAGCAGGTGCGTCATGTCGCGATTTTGATGAATAGTTGTCTGCGCTGGTTTGAGAATCATCTCCATTTGCAGTTAATTACTTTGTTTGCGAAAGAAAAACTCTCCTTTGATGAGGTTCAAAAGGATATTTCGAAGATGTTTTCGATTCCTTTTGAAGACTCTGATCCTGTAAAGGAGCTTTATCCCAAGCAAAAACAAGAGGCATCGCAGTTTCTTTCTCAGGTACTTGGGATTAACCGAGGCTTTTCTGCAACCTTTGAAGAGATTGGTCAGGGGCTTTCCCGTCTTGTCTCAATTCCTTTTGAAGGATCTTCGCAGCTTTTAGATGCGATCAAGGGGCTTTTTGATAAAAGTGGCTCTCTTATTGAGGATCGTCCTAAAATTTTCTCCTTTTTGGAGGTGGTTGTCCGGGAGCTTCGCGGAGCGCTTCTAAAAATTCGCGAGCGGCTTGAAAAACTTGATATCGCCATGAAGATCAAGACGGATGTTTTCGATAATCATCCGACGTTTGTGACAACGGGATCGGATGTTACAGAGATTTTAGAGAAGATTGGCTCTCGAGTTGCTCTAACAGTAGCACATCCAGATGGAGACAAACTCTTTCCACTCGGCGTGATTCAGGCGAAAGACCTTCGCAAGCCTATTTTGGGAACCGTCTCTTTACGGGATTTTTGTAATCGCGAGGAAATAGGGATCCCTGCGTATCTTGATGTGATTTCTGTGATCGATCACCATAAGTCACAACTCCAGACTACAGCGCCGCCTTTTGCAATTATTGCAGATGCTCAGTCAAGCAATACGCTTGTTGCAAGACAGGCCTTTGAGATCAATGATCTCTATAGTTTGGGGGGGCAAACCTTGCAAGGGATTGAAGCTCAAATTAAAGGACTTAGCTCAGATTTCTCACCATCAGCTAGCAGGCTATTGCAAAGGCTTTTGAAAAAGCGCAATTTGGCGGAAAGAAACACGTCCTTTTTTGTCCATCCCGATAGGGAATACACGGAATATCTCCACTTTGTCTATGGCATTTTGGATGATACGGATCTGTTGAGTAAGGTGAGCGTTTTAGATGTTGAGTGTGTGGTCTCTCTTCTAAATCGCATGAAATCCATCAGTGCGAAAAAAGAGATGGAAGTGATGTCTCTGGAATCGATTCCAAGAGACAAGAATTTTGCAGGGAAAGCGGCACAAAGAATTTTGCAAAATGAGGAGATGTACTCTCTCTATAGCAAGGTATATGAGCATCGAGCAAAGGAGATGGGGGAACACATTCGGACTGCATCGAAAGACAAGGACTCTTTCTTTTTTGCGGATACAAAGGAGCAAAGCGGATGCTGCCGCGTTGGGCAGACAAAGCTTTTTGCTCAGAATATCCCCTTATTTACAAAGCGCGCGACGGACATTCAGAAAGTTTGGGTGGAATCTGCGGCTGAACGACATGAAGACAATCCTGAAATAGACCTTCATATCCACATGACAAGCACAATTGTCAGTGCCGAAGAGGTGTATAAAGGGGTGGTCTCCTCGTATTCGCATCAAGATGAGATGTGGATCTGGATTCCAAAGAGGGACGTGGCAATTGAGCATCTCAAAGGATTTTTGACCTCGTTCCAACAGTCTCCAGGAATGGAGAACAATGCCTTTGAGTTAGAGCTTGTGGGTCCTGATGCGGCGAAATACCAACCATATTTTAAAGAGAGCTTTTCCAAGCTCCCGATCAAACTGGCCAAATCGAAGATCTCGCTTATGATCTTGCGATATAATGCAGGGTCATTGAATTCCAGAAAGGCGATGATCTCGCCTTTCTTGCCAAAGCTTTAGGAGACATTTTTCAGTCTTCTTTTGCTTCGTTCCCTTCGTTGCTTTCATTCCCTTCGTTCCCTTCGTTGCTTTCATTGACTTCCTCGTCTTCGTCGTCTTCGAGGATTTCCAGGCTAACGCGGAGGTTGTTGCGGCTTGCAACGGACATTAAAAGGGTGCGGATCGCGTTAATGGTTTTCCCTTTTTTGCCGATGATTTTCCCGATGTCTGATTTTTCGACAGAAAGTTCGAGGATGAGGGTGTTAGTTCCTCCAACTTCTCTGATGTTCACTGCGTCTGGGTTGTCGACGAGATTTTTGATGATGTACTCCACGAATTCTTTCATGATGATTTCCCTGTTTTTCGGTTTAGTTGTCGTTTGCGAGGTCAGTCGTGAGAACCCCTTTCAACGAAAGACTCTACAAAAGATTTACATTTTACTCAAGTTTGGAGATCCAATGCTGCAAGTCTTCTGGAATGGGGGCTGTGATGCTTAAAGGTTCTTTGGTAATGGGGTGCTCTAATTGAAGGCAGTGGGCGTGTAAGAGGAGTCTTTCCGCGTGCAGATTGTGATTTGCTTTTTCACTTCCATAAACGGGATCCCCTAAGATTGGACAACCAATGTGTTTTAGGTGAACGCGGATTTGGTGGGTGCGCCCTGTTTTTGGTTTTGCAAGAACAAGACTTAAACGCTCGTTAAAGGCAAGTACCTGAATAGATGTGATGGCTTCCCTTCCTCTGTCTTCTAAAACAGCCATTTCTTTTCTCTTTACTGGATGCCTTCCGATTTTTGTTTGCACGACACCATTCGCAGGCTTGCTAAGACAAATTGCAAGATAGGTTTTTTCGATCTTTCTCGATGAAAATGCCTCGATGAGTTTTTGGTGGGCCTCTCTTGTCTTTGCAGCAATCAAAACACCTGTTGTTTCTTTGTCGAGCCTGTGAACAATGCCGGGCCTTAGAGGATCGCTTCCAGGGGCAAGATCTTTGCAGTGAAAAAGGAGAGCATTGACAAAAGTCCCTGACCAATTTCCGGGAGCTGGATGGGTGACCATGCCAGAGGGTTTGTTGACAGCAAGGAGGTGCTCATCCTCATACAAAATATTTAAAGCGATCTTTTCGGGCTCAAGCGACGGCTCCGGAGTCGCTCTAAAGCAGATTTCAATCTCATCGCCCTCCTCAGGTTTTGCCCTTTTCTTTATTGGATCGCCATTGAGAAGAACGCACCCCTCATCGATTAGGTACTGAAAATACGTGCGTGAGTATTTCGTAAGTCTCTTAGCTAGAAGGAGATCGATTCTAGAGCCGGCTTCTTCGGGGAGAACAAAAAGGGTATCTAAAGTAGAGTTCATTGCGGGCAAGAGTATACCAGAGGAAGCCCGTTTTTCTCTACCCTTCGCCGGTGGAGCTTTTTCTGAGTTTTCTCAGCGCTTTGAGGGCTTTGGCCTGCTCTTTTTGGATTTGCGCGCCGATCTGGCGGAGCATGATGTTCCAGAGTTTTTCTGCTTCGGGGCCGGTAAAGTGCATCCCTAAAAACTCCATGGGTTTTGCCGAGACCTTCCCATATTGGGGGGGAGGGCCTTTTGCCTTGTGGGAAGCTGCTGGGTCAGCAGGCTTATTCCCGTGAGTTTCAGGGTTTTTTGACGGATCTACAGGGTCAACCACGATTTCACCAACTTTTTTGAGACCCTTACATAACCCGGCCTCCACCTAATACTACTTGATCTTCCTGGAGTTTTCAATAAAATTGGGTGGATGGATACGTATTTACTGCGAAAAAGCGCAATTGATCCAGCCTTTTGGGAGGTTGTCTTAAATGGGACTGTGGTGCGAGAAATCCGTATCACATTCCCGTTTAAGCGCATGCCGGCTTCTTTCAAAGCCCTCGATGAGATCGATGCCTGGCTTGAAAAAGAAGAGTACAAGCTTGCGAAAGCTTATGCCTATCGTCTTTTAAATCAAAGGAGCTACTCGAAAAAAGCGCTGCAACAAAAACTCCAACTGAAGGGGTTTTCCAAAGAGCAATCGACAAAAGTGATTGGTGAAATCGATAAGCTGGGATACCTGCCAGATGCAGATCTTGCAGCGTCCATTGTCAGGAGCAAACTGCGCCAAGGGTATGGGCCTTTTTATATAAAAAAGGTTCTCAAAGAAAAGGGTCTTGATGCATATCCAATAACGATTGATGAAACAGCTTTAAAAGCAGCTCTGCAAAAGTGGGATGCAAAGTTAAAAAGCAAAGAAAAGCCCAAAGCAATCGCATTTCTTCTTCGAAAAGGATTTTCTCTAGAGACAGTCAACGCTTATTTTTAAACAGGTATTGCATCAAAAATCGCTTCTTGATAGAACCGGTCAGCGGGGCGATTAAATGGGCTCTGAAAGGATGGGAGAAAGCATGGCAAGCAAAGAAGAAAATCAGAAGAAGTGGGCGCAACTTGTAGCAAGAGCGTGGATGGATGAAAGTTTTAAGCGGGAGCTACTCAATGACCCAAGAGGCGTATGTGAAGCAAGCGGTCTGAAGTTTGATAAAGAGCTTACGTTACGAATCATCGAATCGAACAAGAATGAGCTGTGCTTTGTTCTTCCTGAGAAGCCGGAAGGGGATCTCTCAGAATCGGAGTTAAGAAATATCGCTGCTGCGGGAAGCCCAACATGCATGGGACCTGGCTGTAAGTAATGTAGAAAGTTTATTCGAACACAAAAGGAGAAAAGAACATGGCAACTTATGAAGAGAATCAGAAGAAATGGGCGCAACTTGTTGCAAGAGCGTGGATGGATGAAAGTTTTAAGCAAGAGTTGCTATCCGACCCAAAGCAAGTGTTCAAAGACAATGGCATGACCTTTGAAAAGGATTGTGATTTCCGAATCGTCGAAGCAAAGAGGGATGAGTTCTGTTTTATTCTTCCTGCAAAGCCAGAAGGAAATTTGTCAGAGACAGAATTGAAAAACATTGCAGCAGCAGGGGGAACTATTTGCTCAAGCAGCGGTCCTGACTGTAGTCATGGGTAAAGGCTGTTTAGTTCTTCCCGCAAAATTTGTGTAGGAAGTGCATTTATGGAGAGACTAAATAACTGCTTTGCCTGAACTAAAGGCGTCAAAAAATAGACTTAAGAATCGGAATTAACTTTGTAAAGTTATTACGGGTTAAAATTGGTTTTTTTGATGCCTTTTAGTCAAAAACTGGGGTGTGAGTTATTCGTGGTTTTTCTGCATTTCTGTAGAGGTACATATAATGATCTTTCAAATCCCTTCTTTCAAAGCTTTCATTTATGCAGAGGTAACATCTCAAGAGAAAACGATTCTCTTTGATCAGAAGAATTGTCGTCATCTGCTTCAGGGTAAAGCTTACGCACTCCTAGCTCCTTACCTTTCTAAGGGAAAGCATTCTGCGGATCAGATTGTAGATCTTTTAAGTCATAAACTTTCTGCTCCTGAGATCTATTATGCTTTACTTCGTTTGGAGGAAAGAGGCTTTTTAGAAGAGGGAGAGTCAAAGCTCCCAAAATCGATTCAAACGCTTTGCAATCTCTTGGATGTTTCTTATAAAGAAGCAGAGACTCGCTTAAAAAACACTTTTGTTTCTTTGCAGGTCTTTGGAGATGTTTCATCAGACATTTCAAATTCAGCACTGACAGAGATGGGAGTGAAAATAGAGAAAGAGGGGATCTTTTCAATTGGAGTCACAGATAATTATCGCGATCCAAAACTTAGGGAGAAGTTTCTTCATTCAAAAACGCCTTATTTACTCATTCAACCCACAGGTTCAGAAGTTTGGATAGGTCCTCTATTTACTCCAGGAAAAGGGCCTTGTCTTGATTGTTTTTTGGATGCATTGAACAAGAACTCTTTTGAAGAGTTATTGATTGAACGGGAAATGAAAAGCAGTTCTCCTCTGACGATCAAGGCAACTGTGCCTTCAACAATGGGTGCCCTTGCATATAATCTTGCTGCAAATGAAGTGATTAAGTGGATTTTGAAGGGGGAGAATCCCGATCTAGAATCAAAACTCCTTTCCTGTCACTTTTTGAAGCCGGTTATTTCCTCGCATCACGTGATTAAAAAACCGGATTGTCCTACTTGCGGGACTCTCTCCCACTTTGAACAAAAGCCGCTTGTATTGACAAGCCAAAAGAAGATCTTTACGGAAGATGGAGGTCATCGGATTAAGTCGCCAGAGGAAACCTATAAAGAATATGAGCATCTCATAAGTCCGGTTACCGGAGTCATTGATTTTCTAATTCCTTCGGGAGAAAGTGAACACACACTGATGCATACTTATGAAGCGGGTCACCGGATGAGTGGGCTTCATTTTGATCACGCTCTCATACACAAGAATCCACGAAGTCGCAGCGCCGGGAAAGGAAGAAGCGCGGCACAAGGAAAAACAAGTTGTCTTTGTGAGGCCCTAGAAAGATACTCTGGGATTTACCAGGGGAATGAGTCGAAAAAAAGAGCCACTTATGATTCTGTTAAAGAGGATGCAATTCATCCAGACACTCTTTTGCATTTTAGCGGAGCCCAATACGGGTCGAAAGATGTAAATAACAAAAAATGTTCATCATTTCATTTTGTTTCGGATCCTTTTGATTCCTCAAAGGAGATTGATTGGACATCTGTGTGGTCTTTGACGGAAAACAGATTCAAACAGATCCCAACGGCAATATGTTATTTTAATTATCCTTTCCCCAACGAGGCAAATAAATTTTGTAGAGGAGACTCTAATGGAAGCGCTGCTGGCAATACGATTGAAGAGGCGATTCTTCAAGGGTTTTTCGAGCTTGTAGAAAGGGATCAGATTGCTCTTTGGTGGTATTCTCGTTTAAAACGTCCTGAGGTTGATTTAAAAAGTTTTTCCGATCCGTATATCGACAAGCTTATTTCCTCGTATGCATCCATGAATCGAAAATTCTGGGTTCTTGATATTACGTTCGATCTAAAGATCCCAACATTTGTAGCGATTTCCTGTAACGAGAGTGGGGGAGAGGTTGTGTTTGGTTTTGGATCTCATTTCGATCCAAATATTTCCATGCTTCGGGCACTTACAGAAATGAACCAAGCGCTACTCTTTCTGAAACAAATTCAGGCTAATCCGTCAGTAGATACAACGCGGCAAATGATTCGCGATTGGATGGACAAAGAAACGCTGCAGGATCATCTCTATCTTGTGCCAGATGCTTGTGCAAAGAAACGACGAGGAGACTACAAGCGTTTTGATGCTCCGGATATTAAAGATGATGTCTTGATGTGTCAAAAAATTATCGAGAATAAAGGGCTTGAGATGCTTGTTCTTGATCAGACGCGCCCAGACATTGGGCTCCCCGTTGTGAAAGTGTTTGTTCCAGGTCTTAGACACTTTTGGAACCGCTATGCCCCCGGAAGACTTTACGATGTTCCTTTTGAAATGGGACTTGTAAAACAAAAACTCAAAGAAGAAGAACTTAACCCCATCCCATTTTTCCTATAATGCAGATTCATTTAAGACAAGATCTAAAAATTGATGCTTTTTCTGAAGAAAAGATCGCCCTTGTCTTTCCCCACATGGAAATCCAGGTGGCAAAACCCGCAGCTTCTTTACACAAGCGGTTAAAGCGCCTCATGGGTCATGGAAGCGTTGATCTTCATGAAGATGAGTCTCTGCCAGAGCTTTTTTATCTCCTAGAACAGCTTAAAAAATCGGCTCTTCTCTCATATACGGTATTGAACGGTGAGGAACCTTTGATGACGCTCACTCCGCATTATAATGGGTCTTTCAAACTCCAAGATCGCAAGATCGATCCAGAGCTTTCGTTGCAGATTTCTCGCTTTGCTTATCTGCGCTCACAAGGAGATCCTGTTCTTGAATCGCCACTCCTTGAGGGAACAGTTGTCTTAAAAAGTCCGGACGCCATTCAGTTTTTTTATGCGCTCTCAAAGCCCAAAAGCGTGAATCTACTCAAAGAGGAATTTTCGCACCTTTCAGCCAAGACCATCTCTGATCTATTTTCTCTTCTGTATCATGCGCATCTTTTAAGTAATTCAGATTCAAAGACTTCTCTTGTCTGTTGGGAGTTTCATGATCTTTTGTTTCATACAAGAAGCCGCAGAAGAAACGAGGGACTCTCTGGCGGCACCTTTCGGTTTTTAGATAAGATGCCACCTGTTCCTGCTCTAAAAAAGACTGCAGGAGATCTGATCCCGCTTTTTAAGCCTGATATAAATGTACTCATGCAAACTGATCCCCCATTTGCAAGAGTTCTAGAGGAAAGAGCCTCCATTAGAGAGCCCAAAAAAGATCCCATCACATTAAAACAACTCGGAGAGTTTTTCTATCGCACAGCAAGACTCAAAAAAATGCGAGAAAAGGGGAACTATGAAGCAACCCAAAGACCCTATCCAGGAGGGGGAGCGTGCTATGAGCTTGAGCTCTATCCACTCATCAATAAGTGTGAGGGGGTAGAAGAAGGTCTATATCGTTATGTTCCTGAGGCTCACGCATTCGAAATGCATAAAACCAGCTTAGAGACCCGCCAAAAGCTTCTAAAAATGGCCACACAAGCTATGGGAAAAGAAGATCTTCCCCAAGTGCTCATTTTAATTGCTGCGCGCTTTAAACGAGTCTCCTGGAAATATGAGGCGATGGCGTACTCGGTCATTTTAAAAAATACAGGGGTGTTGATGCAGACGATGTACTTGGCGGCCACTGCGATGAAGCTTTCTCCATGTGCTATTGGAAGCGGAGATTCTGATTTATTTGCGAAAGCAGCTAAGACTGATTACTACGGGGAAACCACCGTCGGCGAGTTTGTTTTAGGTTCATGAGAGGATAACTCTTTCTTCAACCACTGATTTAAGATAGAAACTAAGTCTTCCATAAACTCCGGCATTTGCGGGGGGAGGTTCTGCGCTTTGCGTTTTCTACGGTATCGGTTCCAGTTTTTATCGAGAATTTCAAGTGTTGACTGACTAAATATAATAGGGATTTTTGTGAGAGAAGTTCCTCTATGATGAAAAACGAGTTGTATGGCCTTTTCTGTTAAATGTCTGTCGAGGTTTCCTAGGGAAATTAAAGAATAAAGATCGTGAAAGTCTTTCATACGGGTATTGCTTTCCCCTCGAAATACGACTGTTTCTAATTTCTCTGCGAAAATGAACTTTTTTGGGTAACATCGTAAGGAGATTTTACTTTCGAAAAGAGGTCCTTTCGGAGTTGTTGTTAGGTCTATGGGATGATCAATTGGCTCCACCCGATCTCCAAATCCCAAATCTATCCGTATGACGGTTCGCGTAGCCCCAAACTGTGCAAGAAGGGATATTTCAGCACCTGTATACGCTAAGTGGACATGGTTCAGGGTTTTAACTTTACTAATAGAAAACTCGAAGCTGTCGTTAGGATTGATATCACAAATCTCTTGTAAGCTCTTTTTCAAAACCTGCTCGGTGTTCGATAGTTTCTGAACGAAAAAATCAAGGTCATAAGTCTCTCTTCCTATCGGGAGATATTTTGCTAATAAGGAGCCGCCTTTTAGAACAAATTTGTCCCTATGTGGAGACTGTGCCAATCGGGCCAAAAATCGCTCCAAAATTACACCTCTCTAGAGCTCTGCAAACGCCGTTTTCCGCTCTTTAGCCAAAGCTTTGATTTTCTCTTTAAATAGACTGTTCTAAGGCTGTCTTCATACTATGAACGCGGAAATATAAGCGGTTAAATTTACTCTAAGTTTTTTTGCATACTTTAGAAGCTTATCAATATCTGGTTTCGTTTCCAGATAGGAGCGAAGAGCTTTTAAGGCGACTTCCTTATCTAAATAACGAAAGGCATCTACAACTGTTCTCTCGCGATCAAAAATCTTAACTTTTTGATTGCCAATTTCAATAACTCTTTGACCAAGGGAAAGATTCCTCATGCGAATAATGCGCGTATTTCCCCTGGAGGGAGCGGTTGTAGAATGGGGAATAGCGATCCAAAATTCGCGCATAATTTCTTCCGTTAAATCGTAGTAGCAAAGAGCCGATATAAGACAGATAACCCCATTACGAATGCTTAAGGCGGTGATAACGAGATCTTCCCACTCAAAATCATCATGAAAATCAACTTCTCCGATTCGATACATGCCCCTGCCTAGTCGTTCAATTTTCCCCCTTGAGCAGAAGTAGGCGAGTATTCTTGAAGGGACTCCGGCTTTTTTTGCCTCAGCGGATGAAAAAACGGCTTTTTTTGCAAGTTGTTGAATTACAGGTAAATACTTCGATGTTCTCATAGTTGATAGTGTAATAAAAACACCCATTCAAGTCAAGTGGGTTGTGTTCTTACGTTTTCCCCCTTGTATTTATTCTCTTTCCTTTGTATGAGGAAGTACTATGGACTCAAAAGATGTGATTGTAAAAGGAGCTGAGCAAATTGCCTCCTTGCAAGAGCTGCATAAAACGATCCAGGTCATCACTATCCGAGGATGGGTCGCTCTTCTTTTTGTTTTGGTTTTTTCCTTTGCTGCCGTTTGTTGGGCATTTGTTGGAAAACTCCCGGTTGCAGTTGATGGAAAGTGCATTCTTATTGAAGAGGCTCCGAAGCAATATGCAATCTACGGATTCTTGCCGCTTTTTTCTGGCCAGCAGGTCAAAGCTGGAATGCAGGTAAATATTGCTTTAGATTCAGTCGATGCTTCTCGCTATGGAAAGATCGAGGGGATAGTCAGAGAAGTCATTACCTATCCAGTAAGCGCAGGGGACCCTATTTTGGATAAGATCCCATCTGCCTCTTTAAGACACTATTTTACAGAAGGGGATTTGCCAACGATTATGATTGTGATTGAGCCCACGCTAGATTCTACGGCAAAAACAGGACTCAAGTGGACCTCTGTACATAGCCCTTCCGGTCCCATCCCCAATGCGAGTGTTGGCGAGGCTCAAATTATTTTAAGAACGATCAGGCCCATTTCGTATGTTATTCCGGAGATATAAGCCGACACCCCGCGTGATTCAGATGGAAGCCGTCGAATGTGGCGCTGCGTCTTTGTCAATTCTCTTGCAGTACCACAAAAAATATCTCCCTTTGGAAGAGATTCGCCTTGATTGCGGGGTTTCTCGCGATGGAAGCAATGCGTTCAATCTCATTCAAGCTGCGGGTAAGTACGGCCTTGTGGGTAAGGGAAAAAGGTCCACGGCAGAGGAACTTCGATCTGTAAAAGGCCCTGTTATCCTCTTTTGGGAATACAACCACTTCCTCGTTTTGGAAGGGTTTAAACGAAATAGAGTCTATCTCAACGATCCGGCAGTTGGAAGACGACATATTCCATTTGAAGAGTTTAAAAAGAGATATAGCGGCATTTGTCTGTCGTTTGAAAAGACAACGAATTTTGTCCCTGGGGGAAAGCCCCCCTCTTTTGTGGGTGATGTGTGGAATATCCTAAAAAAATCCCCAAAGGGGATGAGCTTTCTTATCTTCTCTGGTTTGCTCTTGCTCCTTCCTGGATTTGCGATGCCGGCCTTCTTGATGGCGTTTATTAACACGTTTTTTTCGCAAAATGTCATCTCCTGGAGGTGGGATTTTTTAGGAGTTGTTTTTATAACATTTGCTTTCTCAGGCTGCCTCAACTGGATGCGAAAATTTTTCATCAATCGCTTCGGTGCGCATCTATCCCTTGTCTTATCTGGAAACTTCCTCTGGCACCTTTTAAAGCTGCCTGTTTCGTTTTACAATCAGCGATACTCTGGGGAAATCGCGTATAGACAGAGTTTAAATAATCAAGTAGCCCAGACACTTTCCAATACTCTTTTATCTGCGTTTATCGATGTTTTTCTCATCATTTTTTACGCCCTTTTGATGTTTGTCTATGATAGCGCAATTGCGTGGGTTGGCTTAGCTGCGGGATTCCTTAGTTTTGTCACGCTTGGTATTATCTACAAATCTCGCGAAAACGTGTATGCATGTCTTCAGCAACAAACAGGAAAAGAGGTCTCTAAGTCAATCAGCGGTTTGCAAAATATAGAGACGATTAAGGCAAAAGGCGCTGAGTCTGATTTTTTTTCCACGTGGGCGGGAACCTACACAAATGCATTTAATGATAGACAAGAGATTGGCAAAAAAGACGTTATCCTAAACACGATGCCATCACTCTTTCATCTTCTTGCAACAATGGTTCTTTTAGGTTTGGGGAGTCTCCGTGTAATTGATGGAACACTGTCTGTTGGGATGTTAATGGCGATGCAAGTTTTGCAGACGAATTTTTTAGAGCCAATTTTGCGTTTTGTTGGGTTCAATCAGCTGATTCAAAGCATGAAAGTCGATATGGATCGCTTGAAGGATGTCCTTAAAAACCCCACCTGCCCAATCTACGAAGAAAAACGAGAGAAAAAGCATTTAACAAAAGGCTGTTTAGAGTTTAAAAATGTCACATTTAGCTACGCGCCATTTGCCCCCCCATCGATTGAAGACATAAGTTTTACCGTAAATCCCGGAGAACGCATTGCCCTTGTTGGCCCGACAGGCAGTGGGAAATCAACGATTGCAAAGCTTAGCAATCGGCTTCTTACCCCCTCATCTGGTGAGATCCTTCTCGATGGAGAGAAAATCGATCAGATTGCGCGCGAGGATTTGTACAATTTTATGGCAAGTGTCGATCAGGAGATTTTTCTTTTTTCTGGAACGATTCGCGACAACATAACTCTTTGGAATTCAGCACTTCCCGATGATGTGTTAATTCATGCAGCAAAAGATGCGAATATCCACGAAGAGATTCTTCTTAGAGAAGGGAATTATAACTCCTCTCTAACCGAAGGGGGAAGGAACTTAAGTGGGGGGCAAAGACAACGCATTGAAATTGCGAGAGCGCTTCTGTATAACCCGCCTCTTTTAATTTTAGATGAGGCGATGAGCGCACTTGATTCAAAGCTTGAAAAAGACATTTTGGATCGGATCGCGCTTCGAGGGTGCTCGGTGCTTGTCATTTCTCATCGATTGAGCACGATCCAAGAGTGTCATAAAATCGTTGTGCTTGATCAAGGAAAGGTTGTGCAGGAAGGGACGCACGAAGAGTTAAAAAATGTCCCGGGGGTCTATCAAGAACTCGTTCACAGTGAGACGGTCCAATGCATCCTTTAGAAGCCTTTTTTAAAGAACATGGCAAGGTTCATAAGATTGTTAAGGGAAAGCCTTTTTCTTTAAAAGAGCCTGGACGTTGTTTTTTTATAGAGGGGGATCCGGTTCATTTAGCGGCTCCCTATTTCGTAAAAAAATATCCCGGGAAAATTCTTTTTTCTGGATACGATTTGTCTGCGGTAAGTGAGGGGGAGACAACGCTCTATGAAGTCTCAGAGGATCGTTTAAATTTGAGAGAGTTTCCGGTTGAATGGGCAGAAACTCTGGAGATCTCTCGAGAACCTATTCAAGCAGGCCCCGGGCAATTTAACAAGGTTTTGAAAAAGAAAAAGGCGCAAGCGTTGCTGCATCTAAAGAACCGTTCCCTTGAGCAAGAAAAGACGTTCCAGGGATCGCTTACAAGCGCAAAAGATCTTTTTGCAAGCAAAGAGTCACCGCCTAAAGGGTCTACTGCTTTGCAGCGAGCCCTTTTAACAATTGGAAAAGAGTTAAATATTGCGTTCATTTTCCCAAAAAATGAGGACCTTTTTTCCATTTGTGAGACAAGTGAAATAAGAGTGCGCAAAGTGATTTTGGAAAAAGGATGGGCAAAAAAACATGTTGGGCCTTTGCTTTGCTTCTCAAGTGGCGTTCCAATTGCCTACACAGGAGGAAAGTTAAAAGGGGCTATTGATGACGTTGCCTACATGTTTTATCCTTCCTTTCCATTTGAAATTCGTACAGGAAAAGAGCTGTTTTCGTATCTTTTAAAAATGCATTTGAAACTGACATCCTCTCTTGGGTTTTATGGGTTTGTCGCAAGCATCATCGCATTTTTGCCACCGATTGCGACGTCACTTATTTTTAAGTATGCAGTCCCTCTAAGCGATGTTTCTTTAGTGATGTATCTTTTTCTCGGGTTGCTATTTTCGGCAGTTGGCTTTGTGATTTTTAGTTTTTTACGAAATTTTTGTTTCTTGAGACTTGAAGCGCTATCGGATCATTTTCTGCAGAGTTCTCTGTGGGACAGACTGCTTACACTTCCGGCTTCATTTTTTCGAAAGTTTTCTGCGGGATCTTTATTTTGGAAAATGTCCTCATTTAGTCGCATCCGCCAGCTCATTCGGGAAAATGCATCGTATCGGATTTTAAACGGAGTCTTTGCCTGTTTTTATCTTCTGATCATGCTGATTTACTCACCTCTTTTAACGTTTTTAAGCGGTTCTATCGCCTTTTTGACTTTGGGTGTTACGGGTATGTTCATGCGCAAAAGAGCGAAGCTTCTTCGCCAAGAGGCGAAGATGCAAGAGGAACTTCAGAGCATAATTGTCCAAATGGTCGGGGGCGTTGGAAAGCTGAGGACGACGCAGTCGGAGAAAAACGCGTTTTCCTATTGGCTTTCCACGTTTACAAAAGCCAAAAAGCTTCATATGCGGGCGCAAAACATCCAAAATATCGTTTTCACATACGCAAGAGCGCTTCCTATTTTTTCGATGTGGATCGTGTATTTTGCGCTGATTGAGTTTATTGGGATTAAAAACTTGGCCTTGCCTGACTTTCTTGGATTTAACATTGCACTCGGAAGTTTTTCATTAGCAATTTACCCTTTAAATGAGACGCTGATTTCTCTTGTAGGAATCCTTCCTTTTTGGAGCCAAGCAAAGGAGGTTTTGAGTGAGGTTCCCGAAGAGTCAAAAGAGAATCTAACTCCCGGAAAACTCTCTGGAAAAATCCATATCGATGAAGTGTTTTTTTCCTATGAGTCGTATCTTGCTTTAGACAATATTTCGATAACAATTCAGCCAGGTGAGTTTATTGGAATTGTGGGGTCATCTGGAAGTGGAAAGTCGACGATTTTACGCCAATTGCTTGGTTTTGAAACGCCCTCATCTGGAGCTATTTACTATGATGATCAAGATCTTGCTTCTTTAAATGTGCGCGCAGTTCGAAAACAGATTGGGACGGTCTTACAAACATCAGGAATTTTGTCTGGGACGATTTACGACAATATCGTTGGAGGAGGGGCCTATACAGGAGCCCAAGTAAAAGCAGCGATTGAGCTTGCAGGATTTAAAGAGGACCTTCTTTCCTTTCCCATGGGTCTGCATACCTATATTCCAAGTGGAGGAGGGACGCTATCTGGGGGACAAAGGCAGCGATTGTTACTCGCAAGGGCCCTCATTGGGGATCCATCGATCTTAATTTTAGATGAGGCAACGTCGTCTTTAGATAATCGCACGCAGACACTTGTTACGAAAAATATCGAGACGCTGAATGTGACACGAGTTGTTGTAGCGCAGCGCCTGAGTACAATTCAAAAGGCAGATCGAATCTATGTGATCGATGCAGGACAAATTGTACAGGAAGGGACCTTTGAAGAGCTTGGGAAAACTCCTGGAATTTTCCAAGAAATGCTCGAAAGGCAAAGATTATAAGAATCTACTTTTAAAAATCGGCGTGGTTGGGGAATCTTGGGAAGGGGATGACATCGCGGATATTTTCCATTCCTGTGACAAGAAGGATGAGTCTTTCAAATCCAAGCCCAAAGCCTGCGTGAGGAACAGAGCCATATTCTCGAAGTTCTAAATACCACCAATAGTCGTCCTCATTTAGGCCGCGCGCTTTCATCTTCTTCTTCAAAGGCCCAAGTCTTTCTTCTCTTTGAGCGCCTCCGACAACTTCTCCGATTTTTGGCACGAGGATGTCCATAGCGGCGACGGTTTTGCCATCGTCATTGTCTCGCATGTAGAAAGATTTGATCTTCTCAGGGTAGTCAGTAAGGATGACTGGTTTTTTGAAGTGCTGCTCCGCCAAATATCGCTCATGTTCTGATTGAAGATCGAGCCCCCAATCAACCGGGAACTCAAATTTTTGAGGCGCTTTTTTCAAGATCTCGATGGCCTCTGTATAGGGAAGGCGTGCAAACGGAGCCTCTACGATGTTTTCAAGTCTTGCAAGGAGGCCCTTTTCGATAAATTTGTCGAAAAAGAGAATGTCCTCTTTTGCATGTTTTAACACATAAGACACACAGAACTTTAAATAGCTCTCAGCACACTCAATACAGCTATCTAGATCTGCAAAAGCAAGCTCAGGCTCAACCATCCAAAACTCAGCCAAGTGGCGCGAGGTGTTTGAGTTTTCTGCGCGAAATGTGGGGCCAAAGGTATAAACATCGGAGACAGCGGAAGCGAGGGTTTCTGCTTCAAGCTGTCCAGAGACCGTGAGATACGTTTTTCTTCCAAAAAAATCTTTTGACACGTCTTCTTTTGGGTTCTCGAGAGTCGTCACCCGAAAGAGCTCAGCGCCCCCTTCACAGTCAGCCCCAGTAATAATAGGGGTGTGGACATAGAGAAAGCCCCTTTCCTGGAAAAAGAGGTGGGTTGCGAAGGCAAGGGCGTTTCGGACCCGGAGAACGGCCCCCTGCGTATTGGTACGAGGTCTTAGGTGCGCAATGGTGCGGAGGAACTCAGGAGAATGTCTTTTCTTCTGTAGGGGATACTTCGCAGGATCGGCCTCTCCATATACATGAATCTTATCTGCTTGAAGCTCAAGGGCTTGGTTGCCTCCGGGGCTTTCTTTAAGGGTTCCTGAGACGGAGATAGAGGCTCCCGTTGAGAGCTTTGGGAGAATCTCTCCATAGCTCTCAAGGGTAGCATCTGCAATGATCTGGAGGTTTTTTAAGCTCGATCCATCGTTTAACTCAATGAATACAAACGACTTCTGGTCCCTTAGCGTTCGGATCCATCCGAAAACGGTGATTTTCGTCCCCGCAAGTTCTTTGGGGTTCATGCTTGTCAGAATTGTCTTAACTTTTGTTCTCATAAGATGAGGAGTATACACGAATCCTAGCAAAAACCGATAGAAATTCTTAGAGGAGACGCTGAATCATTGCTTTGCTTAGGGAACTACTGATCAATTCATTCGCCAGCTATTCGACCAAAATTCACCGAAAAAGATAATTTTCAACCTCCATTAACTCACTCGAGTTAATTGCGGTCTCCAAATTAACTTTTTCGGCGTTTTTGGCGCGAATCCCCGGCAAAGCAATTAATCAGTGGCTCCTTAGGGAGACACAAATAGATAGTTCCTGTTGAGAACATTATAATATATAATTTAATCTTTTATGTTTGTAAAAAAACTGCTGTTTTGTATATAATATTTAGTAAAGACGTAAGTTTTTTATTTTAATAATTATTAATTAAGAGGTTTATTATGTTAAGAGTAACTGGACGTAGTTTAGCTGCCGCAGGTGTGGCTTCTAGTCAGGCCAACGTGGCTGGCAATCAATCTATCTCAACAGTCTGTCGTCCCCTCACAGCATCAAGGCCAGATCAGTCTGAGATCCCGAAAGTTGGAAAAGTGACTCGAGAGGATAAAAGAGCGATGCTTAAATTCATCGTTGTTGTAGGTGGCGTTGCTGGTGCTGTAACAAAGAGAGAAAGCATTAAAGCAGCGGTAAAGAATTTTTTCGCAGAGGGAAAAGGGCCAAAGAAATCTGAAGAAGCAGTTGTTGCTAACGAAAAGTCAGAAGTTGTTAACGCAGCTCCTAGCCAAGAAGAGCAAGAAGTTGTTAGCGAAGCTCCGAAGCAAGAGCCAGAAGTTGTAGCTTCAGTACAAGAAGAGCCCGAAGTTGTTAACGCAGCTCCGAAGCAAGAGCCAGAAGTTGTAGCTTCAGTACAAGAAGAGCCCGAAGTTGTTAACGCAGCTCCGAAGCAAGAGCCAGAAGTTGTAGCTTCAGTACAAGAAGAGCCAGAAGTTGTTAACGCAGCTCCTAGCCAAGAAGAGACGGATAGGAATTTCTATGTTGGTTTGGTAATCTCTGCTGTTCTAGCAGCGGCGACGATCACGATCGGCGGCCTTGTAACAAACGTTGCATTGAAGGCTATTCGCTTTTAAGTAAAAGCTTTAAGGCGCGCGATCTCCTTTTCCCAAACTAGAGGCCTCTCAGGGGCCTCTAGATACTTGGGCAGGCCGCGCGCTTTTTTTGACTTCATAAGAGATTCAAAATAAGTCTAGTCTAGTTTTTAAACCCTTGTAATAAAAATGATTTTAACTTAATGTTTAGTATTTATCATAATGTTGTGGCTGTGTATAATATCTAATAAAGAAAGGTTCTGTTTTTGTTTTAGTTGTTACTAATCAAGAGGTTTTTATGTTAAGAGCAGCAATTAATCCCGCTTCATCAGTAGGTGCGTACAGCTCAAATGTGCTCGCTTCCGTTTCGACAAGAAAAATTTGCAATTGTCTTTTCCCAGAAGTTAATTTTTCTCACTATTTTAAAAGAGCAAACACGTTTTTTGCATCAGTTGCAAACCCTCTCCTTCCCAAATTTGTTCGGGTGGCTGTCGTCGCATCTGGGGGTCTTGCTTATAAAAACAGAAGCGAAGAGCCCGGTAAGATGATGAAAGCGATAGAGCTGGCGTGCAAAGAGGGGACAAAACAATATCTCAAGGATAAGGAAGCTTTTGATGAAGAGGAGTCACTCCCAGCGAGAGTTCCTGAAAAGAAAGAAGAAGATGTTGTAGTCTCTCTTGTAGAAAGATCTGTAATCAAGAGTTTTGGCTCTTAAGGAAACACTGACCAATTCATTCGCTTTGCTCTTAATTCGTCTAACGCGTTCCTCGATAGGTTTATCAATTTTGAATTTTTAATGCGTTAGCCCTTCCTAGGGGTTGACATTCTTAAAATTTTAATTTAAAGTCTTCTCCCTTAAGGAGACACTGAATAACTGTTTTGCTTAAGAGTTCGAGCCAAAAGCGGCAAAAAGTAACTTTTTGTTGAATTTTGGCCTAGAGCAAAGCGAATGAGTTGTTGAAGTGCCTCCTTAAATCCCACATTAAACTTAACTACTCTGAGGGGTAGAGAAATTAGGTATGAAAACCGTTCTAGCCTTTCTTTTACTTACAGAGTCCTTATTTGCAGTAAAGGATGCGGTACGTGTAAGGGAAGAAATTGCCTACTGCACGGACTCTAAGATCCAAAAGCATATTATAGAGAAATTGCGCTCTGCGCGTGTAATCACAGACCCCTTTCCTCATCTCATTGTTGAAAACTTTCTCCCCGAAGAACTCTACCAACATGCTCTCGAAAGCTTTCCCGAACATAGCCTATTCAAACTCCAAGAAAGTTCTCGGCAGTTTTTATGGACGAATCATGGTTGCTTAAAAGGTTCATCTCTTTCTCTTTCTGACCAGGCATTTTGGCAAGCGTTCGGAGAAGTTACCGTGAATCACTTTACGAAGCCGATTTTGATAGATAAGTTTATGCCCTTTCTGAATGTCAAGTTCCAGACGAAAGATCCTCAGGAGCTTGAGAAGATTAAACAGGGTTTGGATTTTTGGGAACACAGGCAAGATGGGCTTGTGTCATATCTCGCAAAAACTCAGGTTGAGCCCCACATTGATGACCACAATATCTTCGTTCGAGCTCTCCTCTATTTTCCTGAAGACGATGAGCATCAGGAAGTTGGGACCACTCTTTATTCGGGCCCCCCTGCAAAACCTTCTCAAAAGTGTCCGAAGGAAGGTGAAATTCACCCCGTCAAGAAGGTTCCCTATAAGAGAAATACGCTTTTTGTATTTTTGCACTCCCCCATTTCATGGCATTCTGTGGCTTCCCACGAATACCCAGAGGAAGATTATCTTCGTCGTCTGTTTTTGGCCACTATCTCCCTTTCCCCAGAATCTATTGAGAAGCTCTATGGAGAGAGCGTCCCCTTTTCTGCATTAGATCTTTATTTTCTCGATTACAATCTCTTCTATACGGAGAACTAAAGATGACCCGCCTTTTGATTGGAATCAGTGGATCTCTCGGTGTTCTTGCGATTCCCTCTTATCTCGTTGCAATAAAAGAGAGCTTCCCGAACACCCGAGTGATCATGACCCGCAGCGCGGCTGAATTTATCCCAAAAGAGACCATTAGTTTACTCATTGATGAGGTTTTTTGTGAGGAACTCCCTCTTTCAACGGGATGCAGAGGTCATGTCGAGCTTGCTCGCTGGGCCGATCTATTCATCGCTCTTCCAACTACCGCCCATTTACTTTCACAAGTAGCTTCAGGCAGTGCTGATACGTTATTAACAGCAACAATATTGTCCTACAAAAAAGAGGTAATCTTCTTCCCGAATATGAATTCGGCTATGTGGGAGAGTAAAGCTGTTCAGAGAAATGTTCTGACAATTCGAGAAGATGGACACGAAGTGGTTTCCCCAAAAAAGAAGCCCGCCTTTGAATCTGCTTCTAAAAAAATAGAGGAGCACCCTGTTCTTCCTGAGATTCTATCGGTTATTTCCTTTCTGAAAAAGAAGCAAGAAGAGTTCCATGGCCAAGCCCTCCCCGTTTAAACCCGCGTCTTTCTTTCTCGTACGGACGCCCACCTTTCCTGTGGAAGACTTCCTTTCCTTAGCCAATACGACGAATTTATCTGAAACGCTTCTGGATCTCTTTAGAAACCGAAGTGAACTTAGACAGGCTATTTCCATAGCATCTAGTGACCTTCATGTGGCACTCCTACAAATAATTCGTGGAGAAAAGCTTTCTCCAAAAAAACACGAACAAATCATTTCTAGCCTTTTCAAGTACGTGTTGAGAATGACCACAAGGGCCACACCTTTTGGCCTTTTTTCCTTTGTTTCTCTTGGCAAATGGTCTTCTTTCCCATCTCCTGATCCCGATCTAAACCAGGTAAAAAAAAGGGCTCGTCCGAGTATGGACTGGCTTATGGATGTGGTAAATCAGTTTGCCTTGGATCCTTTGGCAAATCGCTCTTTTTCTTTGCAGAGGAATGCTCTCCTTCAAGAATCAATGGGAAAAATTCTTGTTCCCCAGCCAAAAAAGCAAGATCGAGTAGGTCGCGAGATTTCAATTAATGCAACGCCGCTTGTTCGCTATATTTTAGAGAGATGTAAGCTGCCTCACACTCCTATAGAATTAGTTCAATTGGTTCTTTCCGAATTTCCCTCCCTCAAAGAAGAAAAGATTGATGCTCTTATAAGCACCTTAATCGATCTGGAGGTTCTTTACCCATCTTTTTTCCCTTCTCTACTTACGAGATCTCCCCTTGAAGATCTACTTAAGCAGCCATTTTTTGAGGATCAAATGAAGGAAATTTCACCCCTTCTTGATCGATATAACCCAACTACTTTCCGAGAGGGGGAAGAAGAGTTGAGGGTTTTGCAGGAAACGATGAGAAAAAAAGTTCCCAAGATCTCCTCTCCCCTTCAAGTTGATAGTTCCTCCGATCAGGAATTTTTTTTACCTCCGGAAACGGCCACACATCTTTCCAAGGGAGTAGAGATTCTATGGTCTCTTTCTTCCGCAAGAAGGGGGTATCCCTCTTTAAGATCCTATCATATGAAATTTCTTTCGAAATACGGTGCTTTTAAAGCCGTCCCTTTAATGGAAGTTCTAGACCCGATTGTTGGGTTGGGGATTCCCGAGACCTATGCTCCCGATGATCCCGATGAGTTTGAGAAGGAAACTCCTTTAGAGCCTTGGCTTCTAGAAAAGTGGGTTGCCTGTGTGCGGGAGGGGAAAAGAGAAATCGAACTTTCTGATGAAGTTGTACAAAAATTTCTTCCACTTCCTGATTTTCGGGAAGCTCCTTCATCTTTTGATGTGTGTTTTGAGATGGCAGAGGAAGAAGGTCATCCCTTGATTCTCATGAACTCCATTTGCGATGCTGCAAATGGCTGTGCCACAATTGGACGTTTTATCGATATGCTAGGTCCAGAGGGCTCAAATAAAGTCAGGGAGTTTCTTGAGGAAGAAGAGTCTCTAGAGCCCGAGACTTTCTTTGCAGAAGTTTCCTATTTTCCTCAAAACCCCAAAAATGCAAACGTGGTTATTCACCCAAATCTTCGTCCTTTCAGTCTCAATTTGGGTTATGGATGTCCCGGGAATCAATCTCTCTGCCTGGAACAAATCTCTGTTGTGGCCGCACCAACACATCTTTTTTTGCTTTACAAAGGAAAAAAACTGCAGCTTTCTGCAACAAATGTTTTGGGATCTAAATCAACGCCTCCCCTAGTTCGCTTTTTGAGAGAAGTCTCGGGGGATTTCTCTCGCAGATTCATTTTATCTCCCTGGGGCAGTCTCACAGAGAGTCCCTTCCTCCCTTCAATCCGCTATCAAAATATGCTTCTAGCCGCTGCCAGTTGGAAACTTTCTCTTTTATCCCTCAACGCATCAGAAAAAGAATCCCCAGAAAGCTTGTTGAAAAAGCTCAAACATTGGATTAAAGCTTCTGACCTTCCGAGGTTTGTTCTTTTGGTTTTGGCAGACCATAGAATCCTCTTAGACACCTTAAATTCCTCTCATCTAAAAGAAATCACTCGAAGGCTAAAAAACAACCCACAATCTTTTCTAGTCCTTATGGAAAAGAGGGGCAAAATTACAAGCGGGTACCAGCACGAATTCGTAGTACCTTTCTTAAAAACAAAAGAGTACCGTCCTTTCCCAGAGGAAAATAACAGTATCACAAGCTTTCAAGCCCCGTTAAAAAAAGAACCCCCAGGAGATAAGTGGTTGTATGCAAAAATTTACAATCCAAAGAAACAAGAGAACCGCCTCCTTTTAACGTGCTTGCCATCACTTTTACAGAATTTTGGAAAGGAAATTTCTTCTTGGTTTTTCATTCGGTACACGGATGGAGATGGTTCTCACATCCGGTTTAGATGCAAAGCAAGACAAGCATTTGGTGGCCCTCTCGATATATTTCACACTTGGGCAAAAGATCTTATGGATAGGGGATGGGTCCGAGATTTGTGTCTTGGAAGTTATGAGAGAGAAAATGACCGGTATGGAGGAGAGCAATGTATTGATTTGGCCGAAGAGTTTTTTTGTGCTGACTCAGAAGCTGTCTTGGGCCTTCTAAATATTTTTTATTCTAAGAAAATTGACCTTTCTTTAGATGTTTTGGCTTCTTGGAGTTTGATTGATCTGTTACATGGCTTTGGTCTTTCATTTGAAAATCAAGAGCTCTTTATCCAAGAAGTGAACAAAGGAGCCGATAAGTCTCTGCTTGGGGGCTTTCGGATTTGGAAAGACAAACTTTTATCACACCTTCTTGCTTCTTCTCACGAAGCCTCCCAAGTTTTTGAAATTTTTAGTAAGCGGCGAAAAAAACAATTCAATTATGCTCAAGCCATTAAGGGGCTCTCTGATCAAAAGACAATTTTGCGAAGTCTTTTACATATGCACTGCAATCGCCTTTTGGGAACAGATAGAAACCTCGAACAGAAAGCCCTCTTCTATGCCGGTCACGCCGTCAAAACGATCAACGCAAAACAAGCTGCGCAAAGAAACGCATTCGTGTGAAACTAAATGAGAAGGGGGGTACACCATGAAGGACATTCCTCTTCATCATGGAGAAGGGAGAGTAAGATACCTGCCACGCCACCAAGAAGGCCTACATTGTCGACCTCGTCTATTGAAATTTTTGCAAGTTCTTGGTTTAAAGACAAAGAAGGGTCGATCTTTTTCCCCTCGAATGG
>CBDUSP010000019.1:0-22717 GCA_965370365.1 uncultured bacterium
ATCGCCTCTTTAAGCCCCGTCCTTATTGGCACGGTAATGGCACCATCTATTTCTAGGGTGCTCTTTTTGATGACTTCCCTTTTTGCTCTGTTCATTCAAATTGGGACGAACTTTGCAAATGACTATTTTGACTTTGCAAAGGGAGCTGACACAAAAGAACGTCAGGGACCAAAGCGTGCTGTCGCAGAGGGCTGGATTAAACCCGCTGCTATGAAAAAAGCAACGGCTGGCGTTTTTATCACAGCAGCGCTAATTGCCCTTCCTCTGATGATTATTGCTGGATGGTGGAGTCTTTTTATTGTGGCTGCTGCAATTAGCTCCGGCATTTTGTATACAGCCGGACCAAAGCCACTTGGATATTTAGGGCTTGGTGAGGTTTTTGTTCTTGTCTTCTTTGGCCCTGTTGCTGTGTGTGGCGCTTACTTCCTTCAAACAGGGACTCTAACGCCTGCTGTTCTTTTAGCAAGCCTTGCTCCCGGGTTTTTATCTTGCTCACTTCTTGTTGCAAACAATTTGCGCGATGAGAAAACAGATGCCGTTGCAAACAAAAAAACCTTAGTCGTTCGCCTTGGAAAGCTTTTTGGCCAGCTTGAATATACGATCACTTTGGTTGTACCCCTTGCAATCCCATTGATGTTAGTCTTCTTCTATGAGGGCCCATTAAATCTCATTGGTGTCTTCTTTCTCTTTCCGATTGCGATTCGCCTGATTAAGGGAGCCTTTACGTTTAAGGAACCAAAAGAGCTGATCTCCCTTCTACAAGGAACATCTCTTCTCTTTTTCTTCTACACACTTCTCTTTAGTGTTAGTTTCCTATGAGACTCTATGAGTACACCTTAAAAAGACGCGGTCTCATCGTCCAAATTGGCGATGGGTGGGGAGAAATCGCCCCCCTTCCAGGGTTTAGCAAAGAGACTTTTGAGGAGGCAAAGCAAGAGGCTTTAGAGGTTCTCTTCGAAAAAAAAAGCCCAACGCTTCCTTCAGTTGTTTTTGGGTTTTCATCAGCGAAACATCCCCTCACCTCTGTTAGAGTCCCCCTTTGCGCGCTGCGTATTCCCCACTCTGGGTGCAAAGCGCTCAAACTAAAGCTCGGGGATCTCTCTGTTGATGAGGCAATCAAACTCGTTAAACAATACATCGGGAAATATAGCCTCCGCCTCGACTTCAACCAAAAGTGGACACTAAAGCAGGCGCTTGCCTTTACAAAGCACTTTCAAAAAACAGATTTTGAGTATTTAGAAGAGCCGGTAAAAGCGTATGAAGACCTTGTCCGTTTTTCTAAAATGACAGGGTTTCCGATTGCACTTGATGAATCGCGAAAAATGGTCCCAACAGTAAAGGCGCTTGTTATCAAACCAACGCTTTGGGGAAAGATCCCTGAATCAACCCTCCCGATTGTCCTTTCTTCATCGTATGAAAGCTCTCTTGGCATCCTTCAGATCGCCGCCTTAAGCTCCTCAGAATTGCCCCAAGGACTCGATACATTTTCGCCTGATTTTATAAACCCTCCAATTACAATTGAAGATGGCTACCTAACCTGGGAACCCTCTAAAAACCCCGTTGATACGAGTCAATTATGTCTTATTGCAACTGCCCCTTAAAAGCCGCTGCAAAAGAGGCGCCTACATCGACTGCTTTGATTGGAAAAGACTTTTCTCTTACCTATCGGGAGCTCGATGCTCTTGCAGACAAACCAAACATCTGTGAAGGCGAAATAATTACACTTTCCGCACCACCATCTCCAAATCTTATCGCGCAATTTTTCGCTGCCTGGCGAAACAATGCTTCTGTATGTCCTTTGAATCTACGATATCCCCTTTCTCAAATTGACACGGCTACAAAACACTTTCAATCTTTACTCCTCTTTACCTCAGGTTCCACCGGAACTCCCAAAATCGCCGTTCTTTCCCTAAAAAGTCTTCTGACTAGCGCAAAGTACTCTGTTCCCTTGAGCTCCGAAGATCGATGGCTTCTATCGCTCCCCCTCTATCACGTGGGAGGAATCGGGATCATGCTCAGGTGCATTCTTGCAAAAGCTGCGATTGTGCTCGATCAAGCACACCCCGAAATCACGCACCTTTCCTATGTCCCGACACAACTCTACCGCGGCAGCCCTGTCTATAAAAATCTCAAGTGCATTTTGCTAGGAGGTGCTCCTGCAGCTTCAATCCCTGAAAACCTTCCTATCTATGCGACTTATGGGCTTACCGAAATGGGCTCGATGGTCCTGTTACGCGAAAAACCCCCTCTCATCGACGGGAACTTTTACTTAGGCAGTCCTCTTCCTAAAAGAGAGCTCAAAATTGCAGCAGATGGAGAAATTTTGGTGCGCGGAGAGACGCTCTTCGACGGATATTTAGGGGAAAGCAGATCCAAAGATGCGTGGTTTGCAACGGGAGATATTGGAAAGCTCCACGAAAAAGAAGGCATTGCAATTGTCGGGAGAAAAGACTGGCAATTCATCTCAGGTGGAGAAAATATTCAACCCGAGGAAATCGAGAAATACCTACTGCAAATCCCAGGCGTGCTTGAGGCTGTCGTCCTTCCAAAAAAAGACCCCGAGTTTGGGGCACGTCCCATTGCCATTATTCGAACAAATAATACAACTGTCTCCCTAGACTCACTTCAAAAGCATCTACCCAAATACAAGATTCCCGTAGCCATTAAGTTTCTGGCAACTTTCCCCAAAATTGGCCTTAAAATCGACCGAAGAAAACTAAAAATTTTATTTGACAGCTGATTTAATCGGAAATTAACTCACTTATAATCAGGCAAATACTTCTACCTCTGGGAAAAAAACCGGGGCTTATCTATAATCCGCTATTCCAGAGCAACCCATAAAATTTAAAACTAGAAAATGACTGCAACTCTAAAATCAAGCCCCGTTCGAAAAATCTTTTGTAGATTCTTTCCTCGGAAATACATGGCAAAAGCAAAGGACCCCCAAGAGTGGGCTTGCTTGGATGAAATGCAGAAAAAAGAGCTCGCCCTACACAACCTTTCTCAAGGAGAATTGGCCCTTCTACAGGGCAATCTGGCAGCCCTCCCCTTATTTGAAGCAGCAGCTAGGATAGAGCCCGAAAATCCCCAAATTTGGTACAGACAAGGACTTGCCTTTTTCGAGTATGGATCTGAAGAGGGGAGGGAAAAAGCGCTTCTCCTTGCAAGTAAACATTTTAAGTTTGCTACTCAGAAGGATCCCAATTTTTTTGAAGCCTATATCGCCTGGGGAAACACCCTCCTTCAGCTCGGAAAGTTCCATGAAGAACATCACTTTCATTTAGAGGCCAGGGAAAAGTACAAACGAGCAATTGAGCTCTCTTCTGGAAGCTCTGATGATGTGCTCGCAGAGCTCTATTGGGACTATGGGATTGTGCTCGCAGAGATTGCGACCCACTCAGGAGAAGCGTTCGATGTCCACTTGAGCATCGAGGCTTTTGAAAAATCTCTTAAAAAGCAAGACTCTCCAGCGCCTGAGTTTCTTCATGAATGTGGAAAAGCGCACCTAGAGATGGGACTTTTGGTCAATGACTTGAGGCTTTTTTCAAAAGCCATCCAATATCTTTTACAAGCAGCTGAAATTTCACCAAACTATCTCGATGCATGGATGACCTTGGGAGAGGTTTATTCGCAGCTCTACATCAACACGATGGATGATCGCTACACGCATAAAGCATCGGAGTGCTACGCAAAAGCAGTTAAGCTCTCTGGGCGCAAGGCTGAAAGTTGGCTCAACTGGGCCCAAATCCTTGGGGAAGCCGGGCGTGTAAAGCAAGATATTCGCTATCTGCGCCAAAGTATTGAAAATTGCGCGAGGGCATTTGCTCTTGATGCAGAGGACCCAGCAATTATCGCGCAATGGGTAGAGTCTCTTTCTTGGCTTGGCGTAACGACAACAAGACTCGATCTTCTTGTGGAAGCAGAGAAAAAAATCATTAAAGCAAGCGATCTCTACCCAGAGGATCCTGACCTTTGTCATGCTTACGGGGTTTGCCTTCTATGCTTTGGAAAATACTATGAAGACGCCGACTATTATGAGCTTGCCATTGAAAAGCTCCAAAATGGTCTTTCAATCGATAGAACATCCGCAGAGCACTGGCACACACTTGGCGCAGTCCATAAACTCTACGCTGATCTGACAAATCATGAAGATCTCCTGGAAAGAGCCAACCGCTTCTTTGCCCGAGCAATGGATCTAAAGCCCTCTTGCCCATCAATGATTTTTGATGCGGCGTGTAGCCTCTTTAACTTTAGCGATCTTACGCACGATCTTCCCTCCCTTGAAAGGGCAATTCACTTGTTTGAAAGCTTGTTGCAGTCGCACAAAAGAGTTGTTCTCTACCATCCTGAGTGGCTTGTGGAATATGGAAAAGCGCTCGAGTGGCTTGCTGAATTTAACTTTGAAGACGAGCCTTTACACAGAGCTTTGGAAGTCTTTTCTCATGTGCTTCTCATCGACCCTGACTATAGTGGGATCCATCATCAGATTGCACTTTCAAACATGAACCTTGGCCACAACACAGGGGATATTGAGTTCTATAAAAGAGCCGTTGCTTTTTTCCGCTTTGCCGCGCGATTTGATGAAGAAAATGATCAAATTTGGCTTGATTGGGGAATGTGTCTAATCCACCTTGCGCACCATACATTGGATGAAGACTTTATGAACCAGCTCTACTGGGACGCGGAGCAAAAAATCGGGGTAGCAGGAAGGCTTGGAAACGCAGAGAGCCATTACTCTCTCGCATGTCTTTACTCCATTTTAGGAAAAACAGATGATGCAATGCAGCTCATTTATAAGGCGCTTACTGCAAAGACCCTTCCTCCTATCGAAGAGATGCTCGATGACGAGTGGCTGGACAACTTATGCTCCACAGAGACTTTCACACGATTCGTAAGCGAAATCGAACACAAGATCCAAACAAGAGAAGAGTGATGTTATACCGCTCGTGATTCAAAAGTTGGTTTTTGCGGCGTCGACTTTTCCTCGAAATGGTTCTCCTCACTCATGCCTTGCCTCTCGGCAATGGTCATTCGCTCCGGAGAACCATTTCGAGGAGTCTCCTTGCCAAAACCAACTTTTGAATTACTCCCGGTATACTTGTTTTGCGAAACCTGACTCCAAAGAGCTTGCTTATCCTCAGATGAGAGCGGCAAAAAAGTCCCTCCTTGAACGAAAAAAAAGAAGGGAGTTCCATCGATCATCTCTTCTACGGAAGGGGGAAGTAAATCCCTGGCCACGCTTATCTCTGCAGTATAAACATCTAATGTTGTTAAACGTCCTGCCATACGCATGTGTTTTTCATGCTTAAAATGGCAGGGGAAGCAGTTGTCTTTGTAAACAAGCAGGGCCGCCGAAGGAGTGGTGAGTAATTGTTGATAGGAGTCCTTTGTAAGAGGGATGGGATATGCCTCCGGATCAACAGGTAATTTGTTGACTTCTTCTGTAGAACATTCAAACACTCTCTTAATAGCCCATAAGAAGAGAGCCCCTTCTCTTTCGCTCCCCTCAGGCTTTGCTGAGGCCTCTTGAAATTGCGTCAAAGAGTCGGGACCTTCCATACATTTTTTGATATTGGGCAAAGATGAGTCACTGGGTGTTACACCATGTAGAGCTGTCTTTGCAGCCCAAATTTGATTTGCGGGACCGCTGATTTCCGCAGACCGATCTCTCAACCAATTGATCATATCTCCTTCTGTACACGTCTTAGAGGTGCCTCTTACGTTTGAATCACTGCCCTGTTTTGTAAGAACCGTCGTCGTATCCGGATTGATGGGCTTAGAGCTAACGTAAAATCGATTAACAACCAACGTTACTGCACTTTTAATTTTTTGCATTATTGCTATCCAAAAGACCTCTATATCAGCGAGTTGTGTTGGAAAGGACACCGCTGAGAAGTATGAACTGTTTTTAAAGAATATATACATAGAAAATCCGCTTTTTACGACAACCATTATATCTGTATTTTATACCCAAATCAACTCAAGAATTGGGTTTCGGTATGCCAGTCTTCAAAAATCCTATTTCTTATCAATTCCGTCTCTGTTACGCTTGCGGATTACCACGAGAGGTTTATGGATAAGAGATCCCTTTTGTTTGTTTTTGTCTTGAGTGCTGCCTTCCTTGGCGTCCATTCCTGGTTTGATACAAAAGCAGAGAAAAACAAAATAGAAGAAGCCTCTCTGGCACAGGAGAAAGCGCTTGTTGCACAGAAAGAGCTAGAGCTTGAGGTTGCTGCGCGCACTGCCTCTTTTGAAACACTCAAAACCGTTTCTTTTTTCAAAGATGCTCAAGGCAAAAACAAGCTAGCAACAGGGATTGCTCTTGGAGATCTTTTTTTAACGCTTGCTTGGGAAGATCAAGTTCCCGAAGAGATCTATGTAACATCCGGCAAAAACCTATCCTTGGTAAAGCGGCTAAGTGACTCCTCTTCAAAAAATGAGCCTCTTTTCTTTGGCAAAGGGGGAGGGAAAAAGCTGCAGCTTCCAGCTCTTAGCAAAGACTGCCCCATGGATGTGCAACTGCTTACTGCAGGATTAGAGGCTCAAGTAGCTCTTGGTGAACAAAGAGGAAACACCCTCAATCTCCCCTATCATTATCTTGAAGAGACAGCGATTGTCCTTGTCCAAACAGGAGATGAGTTTCTCCCTGTTGGAGTCTTTGATCCAGGACAAAAAAGGATTAAAACTCTAAACGATTTTCGCTCGCTTGAGAACCTTGTAGGGCAAAGCACGTCTTCCTCGGCCTCTTTTTCTAGAAGCTCGGAAGAGTTTTATGTAATAGAGAATGACTACCAGCAGCTTGTTTTTTCCACACGTGGCGGGGCGCTTGCTGAGATCAACTTACCACTAAGAAGTAAGACCAATCAAAATAGCCTTGTTAAAGAAATCAATATCGACCGCGAGATCCTTGCAAACTCCCCTGCAAACGCACACTTTCCCCTGCGCCCATATAACGTGATCTCTGATGGAAGAAGCTCCTTTCGTGAGAAGGGAGAGCTTGGCGGATACTATCCTCTTTTGCGCCGCCCTATTTTCAATGCAGAAGGAGAGCAAAAAACGGCATTTCCTGCGGAGTATTATGCATTCAACATCGTGGGTGATGACTCTGAAATTGCAAAGCTCCAATTTACAGTTACCCGCTTTGAGGCGAACTTAATCCAGTTTGAAGCAAAGACGGGACAAAGACGAATTATCAAAACCTTTCGCATTCCAAAAGAAAAAAATGGCCCCTACTGCTTAGAGCTTGATGTTCAGGTAGATGGAGATGCGCGCAATTTATGGCTCACTTCTGGAGTGCCCGATGTAGAACTTGTCGCGTCATCCTATAGTCCCCTTCTTCGCATCCAAGAAACAAAAGGAAAAGAGTCCGATGTTGAGACAATCGATCTCCCTAAAAAAGACGTGTCCCAAGTAACCAACATCAACCCAAACTGGATTAGTAACAATAACGGCTTTTTAGGAATTATTTCTGATCCTTTGTCGAGCATTGGTTCGGGCTATAAAGTGGCGCAAGTCCAGGGGACCACACTTCCTACACGCCTGACTCTTGTCGATCCTGGATACCAACCCTATCCAGCAGCGGATTACCCGGGGTATGCTACATTTTTACCCTTGAAAGCAGGGATGCCTCTTAACTTTAGAATTTTTGCAGGCCCCTTTGATGAAAAACTCTTAAAAGAACTCGATGCGCTCTATGATGACCCTCTAATTGGCTATAATCCTGAATATGCCCAAGCACAAAGTATCCGGGGCTGGTTTTCCTTTATTTCAGAGCCGTTTGCAAAGCTCCTGTTTTTCCTCATGAGCCTTTTCCACACACTCACCGGTTCATGGGCCCTGTCGATCATTCTATTGACAATTGCCCTAAAATTAATGATGTATCCGCTCAATGCATGGCAAATCAAATCCTCTATCAAAATGCAGGAACTGGGTCCCAAGGTCAAACTCGTTCAGGAAAAGTATAAGAAAGATCCGCAAAGATCCAAAATGGAGGTAATGACTCTCTATAAGGAATCTGGGGTCAATCCAATCACTGGCTGTCTGCCCATGCTCTTGCAGATGCCGTTTTTAATCGGGATGTTCTATCTTCTTAAATCGAGCTTTCCTTTAAGAGGAGCCTCTTTTATTCCGGGATGGATTAATGATCTTTCCGCACCAGACATCCTCTTTAGTTGGGGACAGCCCATCTGGTTTATAGGAAATGAATTCCACCTGCTGCCCATCCTCATGGGAGCTTCCATGTACTTGCAGCAAAAGCTCACAACGCAAGCTCCAAAACAGGGAGAAACGCTTACAGACGCCCAAAAACAGCAAAAAATGATGGCGGTTCTGATGCCGCTTCTGTTTGCGTTTATGTTTTATAAGTTCCCATCTGGGTTAAATCTCTATTTTATGTTTTCGACACTTCTCGGCGTGCTCCAGCAGTGGTGGATGACGAAAAAAATGAAGTCCAATGCAGGCCTGGGATAATTTCTTACAAAAACTTGAAAAGAAACTTGGCAAGGGGGCCGTGGATCAGTGGATCAGAGCCCTCGAGATCACCGGGTTTGATGCAAGGAACCTCTATCTCCAGACAAACGACCCTTTAAAAATCACGTGGTTCAATGAGTATGTTCTTCCGTATTTAAAAAATGGTCTTCTTAATAATAACAATCGCGAAGTCCGCGTTCACCTCCGCCTATCTTTTGCAAAAGAAAAACAAACTTCTAAAGAAGAAAAAACCTCCTCCTTTCACATTGTTTCAGATCGACTCGACCCTGAACTTACCTTTGCAAATTTCCTCGTATCTCCTGAAAACCAGATGGCTTATACATTGCTGCATGAGCTGTCAAATTCGGAGTTCAATCCCCTCTTTCTCTATGGAGGAAAGCACACGGGAAAAACGCATCTTCTTACAAGCGTAGCCCATAGTTTGCAGGAAAAAGGGAAAAAAGCTTTTTATGTCCGCGCAGAGACCTTTACTTCCCATGTAGTTCAAGCCATTCGCTTAGGACGCATGCTAGAGTTTAGAAAAATCTATCGAAATATCGATGTTCTTCTTGTCGATGGCGTCGATTTTTTTGCAAAAAAAACAGCTACACAAGAAGAGTTTTTTCACACCTTTAATGCTCTGCAGACAATTGGGAAGCAGATTATTCTTTCGGCAAGTTCTCCCCCATCTACACTTCCTGAAATTGAGCAAAGACTTCTCAGTCGATTTGAATGGGGAATCTCTCTTGAGGTAAAAGCCGCAAACCCAAGACAAATCCTCGAAAAGAAAGCCTCTCTTTGGAATCTTTCATATTCTGAAGAGCTTCTTTCCTATCTTGCGGAAACATTTTCAAAAGATCCCCTTGTTGCAATGCAAGCTCTTACCTTGAGAACGAAAGGAAAAAGCTCCCTTACTCCAAAAAGCGCGGCAGAATTTCTCCAAGATCTCATTGCAAAAAAAGAAGCGGACACTTTGAATATTGAAAAGATTATCTCTAAAATCGCCCACCATTTTGGCGTTAAAATCGAAGATATTCTTGGGAAATCGCAAGCGCGAGAACATGCACAGCCGCGTAAGATTGCAATGTTTTTAGCCCGAGAAAAGCTTAAAATGCCGTTTCAAAAAATTGGAAAGATCTTTGGTAGAGACCACTCAACAGTAATGTCCAGTGTCCGGCAGGTTCAAAAAGGGATCGATGAGAAAATGATCCCTTTAGAGTTTCTTAAGGAAACACTGAACAACTCATTCGCCAGCCATTCGACCAAAATTCACCGAAAAAGATAATTTTCGATCTGCAATAACTTGATAAAGTTAATTCCGATCTCCAAATTAACTTTTTCGGCGTTTTTGGCGCGAATCCCTGGCAAAGCAGTTATTCAGTATCTCCTTAAATCTTAATGTAGCGCTCGCCTGGCCTGTCTCCGCCTGTGGGAGGAGGCGCTTGAGGTCCACCTTGTCCAGGAAGCTGCATTCCGCCTGGCATCTTAAATGGCCCAGGATCTTCTCCTGCAAGCACTTTGGTAACAATTGTGCGCCACTGCTCTACTGTCTCAACAAAAAGAGGAGCAAACCTACGCAAGGCCGCCGCATCAACACCGAGTCCCATATCAAGAACACAATGGATCAAGATGAGCTCTTCTTTTGGTGCAACCCCAATACCACCACCAGCCATTTGGCCGCCAAGCATCGATCCTTCGAGGAGTCTTTCGTAAAGTTTTAGACGGATTTTGTCATCTTTTGGCAAGCCATCAAGAACGGGTGCGTAAAGATAAAGACGATCGGAATTTGGCTCATACGTAATGTGAAGAGAGAATGTATTATCAATCCCCAAAATACAGGTGTGATTCTCATCAAAGTCGAGAGCGTCGAGATTGAGCTCCTTTCCAAATTCTTTTAAATTCGCCTTAGCATTTTCGTAAGACATTCTTCCTCCTGGCTCATTTCAATAAATAACAAAGGCCACAACGGGCCACAGGGGAACATCTTATTCCGTTTTAATTTAAAGTACAATATATAAAAATCCTATGAACGCGATGATTGCCTATCCAGGAAATGACTCCCCTTTGGGGCTTAAAACAAAAGAAAAAAAAAGCAATTTTGCCCTTTTTTCAAGGGGCGCAAACAAAGTCAAACTCGGTCTTTTTTCTTCAGAAAAAAGCCTGATCCAAGAGTTCCCCATGCACCGAACAGGGGATGTCTGGCACATCTGCCTGAGAAACGTCCCAGAAAATTCGTCCTACGCCTTTCAAATTGACGCAAATAACTGGGTATTAGACCCTTACCTAAAAGAAGAATCGAATCCCTTTGACTGGGAAGGGATCCCTTCTCCAAAAACCCCGCTAAAGGATCTTGTGATCTATGAAATGCATGTACGCGGATTTACAAAACACTCCTCCTCCCAGGCAAAACATCCAGGAACGTTTTTGGGGATCATTGAAAAAATCCCCCACCTAAAAAAATTGGGGGTAAATGCTCTTGAGCTCATGCCTATTTTCGAATTTGACGAGATGCATTCTAAGACTGAACCAAACTACTGGGGATATAACACGCTTTCTTATCGAACTCTCATGCGCAAGTTTGCAGCATCTGATTCACCCATAAATGAGTTTAAATCCCTTGTAAAAGAGCTCCATAAAAATGGCATTGAAGTGATTCTAGATGTTGTTTTTAATCATACAGCCGAAGAATCGCCATTCCACATAATCGATCCCAAGACCTACTACATGCTGGATGACAATGGCCACTATAAAAATTACTCTGGGTGTGGAAACACCCTCAATTGCAATCACCCAGCTGTTCAAAAATATATCCTCGATTGCCTTGAATACTGGATCGATGAAATGCATGTCGATGGGTTTCGGTTTGACCTTGCCTCTATTTTTACACGAGATCTAGATGGCAACGAAATGGACTCTCCTCCAATTGTAGATGCAATCACAAAACTCTGCTCATCAAAAAATGTGAAACTGATTGCCGAAGCTTGGGATGCCGCAGGTCTATACCAAGTTGGTCTGTTCCCAAATAAGTGGAAACATTGGTCTGACTGGAATGGGAACTACCGAGATAGCGTACGAAGATTCATCAAGGGAACTCCTGGATCTACAAAAGAGTTTGCAGATAGCCTTAATGGAAGTCCATCTATCTACGAAGGAGGCCCTCTAGGAAGCATCAACTTTATCACCGCCCATGACGGCTACACACTACGGGATCTTGTTTCCTACCAAGAAAAGCACAACCTAGCAAATGGAGAAAACAATCAAGATGGGTCCAATCACAATGAGAGTTGGAATTGCGGCCATGAGGGCCCCACATCAGATCCAAACATCATCGCTTTAAGAGAACGACAAATGCGAAATTTTTTTCTCGCTCTTTTTCTTTCTCAAGGAATCCCCATGCTTCTTATGGGCGATGAATATGGACACTCAAGAAACGGAAATAACAATCCTTTTGTACAGGACAATGAATGCAATTGGTTTTGTTGGGATACGCTTAAAAAAAATGAAAAAATCTTTTCTTTTGTATCCGATCTCATCGCTTTTCGAAAGAAGTACCTATCCACCGAGATCCTTACCAACTGGAAAGAGGATTCTCAGTTCCTCTCCTTTCACTTGAAAGATATCTACGCTGCTTTTAATGCACATAACCACCCCGTTACAATCACCCTCCCCTCAGAAGGCCAGTGGCGCAAAATCCTTCAAACAGAAGAAGATTGGGATATCCATTTAGAACAAGTCCATCTTCTCCCAGAGAAAGTGGAGCTATGTCCTTATTCAGCACTTTTGGCTTATAGGAGACACTGATCACAATTGCTTTAGCGTTTAGGATGTCGCGCCGCAGCTCAGCTACCAGCCTTTGCAGCTTAGTCTTCTCGCTTCTATGGGTTTCATCCTCTTTGCTTCTTTTTAGGATTCATGACCCTTCCATGTCGTGGTTTATCACGAATCTCTAACCTCAGATGGACTAACTTTGAGGGCAAGATCAATACGCACTGATCTTACCCTCAAAGTTTTGAGACTGAAAATCGGCCAAAACAATCATGAAAAGCGACTGAAAAATGTTTAGTGACACCAGTTCCTTAATATGCAGCACAAGCTTCGGGTCTTTTGTCATAACGTTTGATCAAAAGCGGAAGATTTGCTATCCTGGTATTTTCAAAATAAGGAAAAAAATATGCGCTATCTCCCCCTACTTACACTGATCGTACTTGCAATGGGATGTTCTCAAACAAGCGACCACATGACTCGCTATCACGAAGACGGAATGGCAAAGCCCGTCGCCATGATTGCTCCGATGATCGACACGGCCTCTTTCGATGCTCCATGGAGCGTCTCGGAAGAACTCACCTCCGCGATCACTTCACAAATTGGGCAAGGGAAAAAGATCTTCGTCATTTCTAAAGAAGACGAATCTTTCGTAGAAAACCCCTTCGGCCAAGACCTTCAGTGGGTGAAAAGAGACTTCGCAAATCAAGAGTTTGCCGTCTTTTTTGAACTTGTAGAACACGAAATCGTCTCCGCATCAAGAACAAAAAAGGGACCCCTCTCCCCAGAAAACTCCTCGAATTTAAACATCGCAGTCCGATTAAGAGTCATTGATGTTCGCGGACAAACTCCTAAATTAGTACTCCAAGAAATTGTCCGAGACAGCTACTTTATTCCCAAAACCCTCGTGCCAACGGATTACAACACAATCACTTGGGGGTCTCCTGAGTATGCAAAAACTCCAATGGGGATTGCGCATACGCAAATGTCTCGAGAGCTCGCAAATCGTATTAGCGATTACATATTGCTTGCAAAGAGTCGATGATCCCGGAAGCCACAACTCTTGCTCTTTTTGCTCTCCTTTCTTGCTTCACCGTGTTTCTCGGGTGGAGAAGAGGGCTTTTTTCCCTGGAGTTAGAAAAAAAGTGGCTCTCCCCCATCAATTTAATCTATGTAGCTTTTGTCTTTGTAATCTACTTCGGTGTAGCTAATGGAGTAACGCCCATCTTAGGCAAGATGCTCCAAAACTTTCTTTTGGAGAGACCATCATCGACAACTTTACTTACTCTTGCAAGCTGGCTTAACTTTCTAAACTCTGGGACGATCTTCCTTTGCCTTTTGATCTTCTTTTTTCTGATGCCTAAGGCGCTAAGATTTTCTATATGGCGAGATCCGGCTGAAAAAAAACACTCCTATCTCCAAGACATCACTCTTTCTATCTTTGCCTGGATCGTTTCCTTTCCTCTTGTCATCTTCGTAAATCAAGGCTGTGACTGGATCCTCATGAAGCTCCTCCACATCCAGCAACTTCCAGAGCAACTCGCGGTCAACTTCCTTAAAATGACCTTTGGGCACCCCCTATACATCGTTCTAACCGTAATCACCATTACAGTGTTTGCCCCGCTTGTAGAAGAGACGATCTTTAGAGGATTTCTTCAGTCCTTTATTCGGAAGCATTTAGGACAAAAACAAGCCATTTTTATTACATCTGTCCTCTTTGCTTTTTTCCACTACTCGCCAGAGCAAAAACTTGCAAATCTCACAATTATTGCCTCCCTTTTTGTGTTCTCGCTATTTCTCGGACTTGTCTATGAAAAGCGAAAATCCCTTTTAGCTCCAATGGTTCTGCACGCAACCTTTAATACGGTTAACGTCTTAAATCTCTACTTCCTTGGGGGAATCCCAGGGGGGCCATTGTGACAGGGCAAACACGCACACTCAAGGCATTTGGACTCTCTGACATCGGTTCTTCTCGAGTAAACAACGAAGATGTCTGGATCGCTCTTCCTGAGATCGGCTTCTTTGCAATTGCAGATGGAATGGGGGGCCATAATGCAGGAGAAGTGGCAGCTCAAGAAACCCTCGATTTTCTCTCAAATTCTGCGAAAAAAATAAATACATCCGATGCGATGGAACTCATCATCGAAATCCGGCACATGATTGAAAAAGCCAATCGCCATGTCTATGAAATTGGATCTAAAAATCCTGAATGCCAAGGGATGGGAACCACTTTGTGCTGCCTTTTATGGACAAAAGATACCATTATCCACGCGCACGTTGGAGATAGTCGTATTTATCGTCTCAGAAATAAAAAACTCTCCCTTCTTACCCAAGATCACTCCCTTCTTACAAAATGGCTTTCCACAGGAAAGCTCGCCGAGGAATGCGAGACCCCCTTTCCTTACAAACATGTAATCACACGCTCAATTGGAGGCCCTGGCAAGGCAAATCCTGAAATTGCACTTGCAACGCACCAAGATGAGGATCTATTTTTTCTTTGTAGTGATGGAATCACAGACGTCCTATCTCTTGAAGAAATGGAGGCCATTTTAAATGAAGAATCCGCTCCCGAACCTGCCGCCCACCACCTTGTTGAAACAGCAAAAATCAAGGGAAGCTCTGATAATATGACAATCGTTATGGTTTCATGATTTATTTAGACAATAATGCAACAACGCAACTTGATCCGAGAGTCTTTAAGGCGATGCTCGCCGAATTTCAGGGGCCTCCAGCAAATCCATCTAGCACCCACTTCTTTGGAAAAAAAGCCCACAGCCTTTTACAAAAAGTAAGAGAAGAAATCGCTCCTTTTTTCGATGCAAAACCCCAAGAGATTATCTTTACCTCTGGAGGCACCGAAAGCGCAAATCTCTTTTTAAGAGGCCTTAAGAAAGGTCATATCATCAGCTCAAAAATTGAACACTCGTGCATCTACAAAACACTCCAAGATCTTGACTCTTCTGTAACCTATGTCCCTGTAAATTCTTGGGGGGCACCTCTGCCAGAAGATATCGAAAAAGCGATTTGCAAAGACACAAGCGCAATTGTTTTGAGCGCATCAAACAATGAAACAGGCGTCAAGCTCGACATGCAAGCAATCAGCCAAATTGCCCACAAACACAAGATTCCCCTCTTTATTGATGCAGTAGCATTCATTGGAAAAGACCCTTTTATCATGTATCCAGGCATCAGCGCAGTTGCAATAAGCGGGCATAAATTTCATGGGCCTAAGGGAGCAGGCATCCTCTTTTGTAGATCCTCTTTAAAACTTAATTCCCTAATTACAGGAGGCCCTCAAGAACAGATGCATAGGGCCGGAACAGAAAACCTAGCAGGCATTTTGGGTCTTGCGGAAGCCATAAAGATCCTCTCTATGGATCAAACAAAGATCACCGAACATCTTCATGATTTAAGAGGCCATCTAGAGCATGGGCTAAAACAAGAACTGCAAAACATTTTCATTAATGGAGAGGGCCCGAGAGTTTCAAATACATCGAACATCGTCTTTGAAGGAGTCGATGCAGAAACTCTTCTCATTCAACTGGATATGAATGGGATTGCCGCAAGCCATGGATCTGCTTGTGCATCTGGCGCGCTAGAGCCCTCTCGAGTACTTACCGAAATGGGAATTCCCTTACCGACTGTTCGCTCTTCCGTTCGCTTTTCTATTGGGCGCTTTAACACGCGCGAAGAGATCGATGAGGCGATTCAAAAAATATCTGCCATTGTGAGGAAGCTTAGGAAAATGTAAAAATAGTAGATCTTATGCTTCGATCATCTCCAAAACTTTTTTCCTTTTTCTCCGCAAGTAGAAAGGACTCTCTTTGGGGATATTTCAACGAAGACTCCTCCTCAGGCTCTTTTGTAAATCGCACAGCAAATTCCTTTGCCATAACTCTCCAGTGCAACCGCAGCCAAACTACCTATCGAAAAGAGCAACAGGTCATTGATGATCATAATCGAAGCCGCGAAGATGCGTACACACAAGGACACGAAAAGGGATATACAAGCGGATCCACAGATGGATATGTTAGAGGACATGAAGAAGGCTTTAATGAAGGACTTGCAAAGGGTCAAAAGAAGGGCTTCTGGGAAGGTGTGCGCACAAGCGTGATTTATATGTCTTCAGCCTTTGGCCTTTATACGATCTTCAGTCGTTTATTGTACGGACAGAAATGACACTCGCCCCGCGAATTGTTGGCTCAATTACAGTGAAGATAAAAGACTCTAGCCTTAGAATCTCTCCGCTCGCTGGAAGATGTCCTAACTCTTTGATAATTAGATCACTCAAAGTATCTCCTTCCTCACACTCTAAATCACACTGAAAGTCCTCATTAAAGGTTTTCACTGTCATCTCACCTGCGAGCGTTCTTTCAATGTATAGAGAGGTTTCTTTTTCGGATGTTGACACAGATTCCCTGCCAAAGACCTGGGATATGATCTGATCAAGAGTGAGAATTCCACAAGCTGCGCCCGCTACATCTAAAACAACAGCCGCACTTTGATTATTCCTCCGAAATTGATTCAAAATTTCGAGAATCGACATCGTTTCTGTTACAAACCAAGGCGCTTTTGAGCTGGCAAAAATGGGATCGTCCGTCTCTAGCTTTAAAAGGTCCCGAACATATGCGATTGCAACGATATGTGTTTTCTTGTTCCGATAAATGGGGATCATCGGCTCATACTTCCGTAGAAGCACCTCACTTATCTCTGACACTTTTGTGTTAACTGAGGCAACATACCCCTTTTCTAAAGGTGTCATGATTTGTCTCACAGTCCGGTTTTTTAGCTGAAAAATCTGCTCTGTAAGTTCATTTAATTCATCATGTCCCTCTTCCCTTTGACGAAAAGCGGTAGCTACTTCTTCTCGAGAAAAAAAAGAGGGAGCTTCTTTTGATTGCTTCATCCACTTCGATCCCAAGCGAGAAATGACTTCAAACGCCCAAATAAAAGGCATCATGGCCCGTGAAATCAAGGACATGAGAGGAACCAAAGAAAGCGCAATTTGAGAAGGATGTCTTCTTGCTGCAAACATCGGAGAGAGCTCCGCAAAAATCACAACGAGAAGAACCTGAGTTAATGGCGCAAAATCAGGATCAAGATGCATCGATTCATAGAATTTCCGAGAGCATTCAGATCCAATTTGGAGAGCCGCATTCACTCCGATCAAGGTCGTCCCAAAAAAGCGAGAGGGGTTTTTTAGAAGTGCACTTAGCCAAAGAGCCCTTTTATTCCCAATGCTTGCGTAGTACTGCAAACGCAGGCGGTTCATGGAAAGTGCTGCCATTTCAAAAAGAGCAAATAGCCCCTGAATCACGATTGCAACAAGAGTGAGAATGAGAAACATCATCTTAAGGAACCACTGAACAATTGCTTTGCCGAAGATTTTCGATGGTTTTTCGACAGATTTTGATTTTTTCGAACGAATCTAAACTTTTGTAAGTTATACACATTCCAGCTCAAGAATTGGGTTTAGGCGGGTTCAAAGCTGTCAAAAAGCGCGGAAAGATTCGGTAAATCAATTGATCAGTGTCTCCTTAGGCGTCGCACATAAATTCTTTTTACTCGATTTGGCTCTGCTGCAAGCACATAGAACGAAAAGCGATTTGTCGTATGCTTTGTGCCAGTTACAGGAATGGATCCGAGCTGCTCTATCAACCACCCACCGAGAGTTACAACACTTCTCTCAGACTTTAGAGAAACCCCAAAAACCTCCTTAAACTCGGAGAGCTCTAATTTCCCACTTGCAATGATCACATCCTTGCCCATCTGCGTGTACAAATTAGATGGGTCTCTTCGATCCTTGATTTCTCCGACAACGGTTTCTATTAAATCTTCCTGAGTAATGAGCCCTGAAATAGACCCATACTCATCAACAATGACTGCCAGGTTTTCTTTCCTCTCGCGCAAATTCCTCAAAAGCGTCCATGCCTTTGTCGTCTCTGGGACAAAATAAGGTTTTTTCAAAAAAGGAAGCACATCCTCGTTTTTTTGGATTTCCTCTCGATTCAGAAAGTACTGCTTCGTAGAGAGAATCCCTAAAACTTTTTCCAAGGACCCATCACAAACAGGCACCCTTGTAGTTTCAAGATCAACAAAAAGATGGATCAGATGGGAAAGAGGCTGCCTGATATCGTAATACAACACTTCATCTCGAGGACGCATTTGCTCTCTTGCCGTCGATTGCTGCAGATCTAAAGATCCTTCGATCAGGTCGCACTCCTGGGGAAGCAATACCCCACTCTCCTCAGATGACTCTAAGATATGGCGAAACTCGTTTAAAGAAATCGACTTTTCCTGTTTTAAAAACACAAATAAAAAGCGGGAAATCCAGCTTGTCACGCGCGTTAAAGGACCTCGTACCCATCGTAAAATCTTTGCACAGAAATCTACAATGGGAGCTGCAAACAGGGAAAATTGCGTGTTTTTCTGCAGCGCCATTGATTTTGGCAAAACCTCTCCAAAAACAAGGGTCAATACAAGGGGAATCCCGACCTTCACTCCCCAGGAAGCGCTTTCAAATAGATTCGCCACCGTATTTTGGACGAGAATATTTACTAACACGTTGAGCATCAGAAGGGTAACTAAAGTATTTCGCGGGTGCGCCATCAGAGAAAAGATTCGCTTCTTATCTGCGCTCTTACTTGATTCATAGGATTTCACAGTCATCGGAGACAAAGAGAAAAGGGAGGTTTCAGATGCTGACAAAAAGGCAGAAATCCCAATAAGAAGTACAAGGGAAACGATTAAAAGAGTCACGATTTTCCGCTGAAATGCACTTTAAGATATCCTTCGGGAACGACTCCTAAATCGCGCATGAGAACCATTTCAATCCAGGCAGGATCGTCTTGAGAGGCAATTTTTAGTTGGAGATACTCTTTTTCACAAGACACTCCCTCAAGTTCTTTTTCCATTTCCTTTAAGTGAAATGTGCACCCAGCAAAAGAGGCTTTCTTTTTTTTCATAGACTGAGAATACACAAAGCTTACGCATAAGCAAAATGCCATCACCCAACACCAACGTCTACAAAATTCCATAATCTTTCTCTTCAGCCTAAAAAGAATAAAAGATCTCGTTCAAAAAAGAGAAGTTTTTTCTTGAGATCTTTTTACAACATCTAAAGTTAGATATAGCGGGTGAAATCCTTTTCCTGCTACATTTTTCACATATGTCGGAAACCTTTATCGAATCTTCCTGGGCAAAACCAGACACCCCATTTGAAACCCCCCTTCGACCACAAACTCTTCAAGAGTTTGTCGGACAATCTTCCGTTTGTGAACGACTCAACATCGCTTTAAGCGCTGCCAAGGAAAGGAAAGAGGCTCTGGGGCATAGCCTGTTTTCAGGTCCCCCAGGTCTTGGAAAAACGACGCTTGCCCACATCATCGCAAAATCGATGGGTTCTAATCTTGTGGTCACATCGGGGCCAGCTGTTGAAAAACCAGGCGACCTTGCCGGCCTTTTGACAAACCTAAAGCATGGGGATGTCCTCTTTATCGATGAGATTCATCGTTTGAGCAAAGTCGCAGAGGAATATCTCTACTCAGCAATGGAAGACTTTACTCTCGATCTCATGATCGATTCTGGACCAAGCGCTCGGAGCGTTCAGGTAAAACTCAATCCATTTACGCTCGTTGGGGCAACAACTCGCGTTGGCCTCTTAAGCTCTCCAATGCGGTCACGCTTTTTGGTTTCGCTTCGTCTCGATTATTATCTCCCATCTACACTTAAAGAAATCATCCAAAGGTCCGCTCAGTTGCTAAGCCTTAAAGTAAGTGACGAGGCTCTTCTTGAAATTGCCAATCGATCGCGTGGCACCCCCCGAATCGCAAATAACCTTCTTCGGTGGGTCCGCGATTTTGCGCAGACAAAGAAGATCAAAGTTGTCGATATCGACGCTGCAAATAAGGCTTTAAAAATGCTTGCCATTGATGCGCTCGGATTAGATGAAATGGACAAAAAAATCCTAACCCTTATTATTGATCATCACAATGGAGGTCCTGTCGGCCTAAATAATTTGGCCGCGGGCGTTGGCGAAGAGGCGCATACATTAGAGGAGGTTTATGAACCTTTCCTCATTATGCAAGGTTTTATCAAAAGGACCCCAAGAGGACGCGAGGTAACCCCCCTCGCATATAGTTACATGAACAAACAGGAGCGACACCCGTGAAAAAGTGGATTTATTCGATCTTCTTCCTACAAGTACTAAATTTTGCTAACGCAAATGAGCAAGCTTCCAAGCCCATTTCAAAACCAACCTCTCCTAAAACGATTCAGGTTCTTCTTGAGAAAGATGCTTCTGAAGCACTTTTAGAGGTTAAAGGACCTTACTATCTACTGAATCCCCAGGACGGTTCGCGCATTGCATCGGGCCTTCTTGGTAAGAGATTCATGGTTCACGAACTGGGAGCTGGATTGAAATGGGGAGAAGAATTCCCTGGGATCCACCAGTTTTTTATCAAACCAAGGTCTCAAGAAACCTCGATCTTTGTCAACGGGATTCAATATAGCGGAGGCATCGCCGTCTTTGGTGTTGCAGGAGCGATCCATATCGTCAATGAAGTGGATATTGAATCGTATGTAAAATCGATGCTGACAGCGCAATTTCCATCTCCCTTAGAGCCAGAAGTCCTCTCATCACTTGCAATTTTAATGCGAACAGATTCCTACTATCGTTCCATGAAAAACAAATCCTGCTTCTGGCACGTTACAGTGCAAGAAACTGGATACCCTGGATGTGCTCTTGTCGTCCCTGGATCTCCTGTAGAAAAAGCAGTTGAATCAACACGAAACCTCATCTTAGTTACTTCTAAAGGGGAAAAGCATACTCCCTTTGCGACAGCCTGGACTGAACATAGCGCAGGAAAAACGATTCCCTACGAAACGATGTTTCGAAAAGATGGATCAGAAGCGGGCGTGGGCGTCGAAGCTCCCCACGCAGAACTCTCTCGACCTGAATCTAAGTGGAGCTACAAGATTCCTAAAAACTCTCTTGCTACCCTTTTGAATCTAACTCAGATCCAGTCCGTTGAAATATTTGTAGATCAACCTTCAAATAAAGTGTATGGGATTCGTGTCAAAGAAGGAAAAGAGGTTCAAGATTTAGATTTCTTTGGAATGCAACAACTTCTCGGGAAAAATAATCTTTTAAGCTCTGACTTTACAGTCTCCTTGAAAGAGGATCAGGTGGTCTTTTCGGGGCATGGCAAGGGTCATGGAGTAGGGCTTTGCCTATACTCTGCATCCTCTCTTGCTCAAAACGGAGAAAATGCAGTGAAGATTCTGTCAAAGTTCTTCCCTGAAACCCGTTTGGAAAATGTAAGCGAAAAGGATTGAGAAAATAGCCTCTCCCCTGTAAAATGGATACTTCACCGGGGACCTTGTAGAGCGAGCAATCCGAACTAGGTCAGAGCCGGAAGGCAGCAGCCTTAAGGAACTTGCCTCGTGCTACGAGTTAATCTCCGGTGTTTTTTTCCAATTGCTTACAATACCTACGTAAAGCATTTTCAGCATCCATCCCGAAATATTCAGCCTCATCCACAATGGCCCAAAGCTTTTCTCCAAGTTCCTCTTCTGTTAGAGAGGGAACTTTTTGATCGAGTTTCTTTTTTCTTCGGAGTTTCGAAGCCATTTTTTGCGCACGGGCAAGAGCAGGAAGTGTTGGGGGCAATCCTTCAAAGAGACTCTTTCTCCCCTCTTGCCTCTTAATCTCTTCCCAGTTGCGCATCACCTCTTCAGAGCCCTCTACCTTGACATCTCCAAAGATATGGGGGTGGCGCCGAATGAGTTTTTCTGTAATCGATTGTATCGACTCATCGAGAGTAAAAAAACCTTCCTTCTCTCCTAGGCTTGCGACAAAAATGGCCGTATAAAGAACATCTCCAAGCTCTTCTTTCATTTTCTGAGGATCTTTCAAATCGATCGCCTCAATGAGCTCGTGGACCTCCTCAAGAAGATACGGCTGAAGAGAGGTTAGGGTCTGTTCTTTGTCCCAGGGACACCCCTCAGGTCCTAATAGAGTCTCCGCTACCTCGAGAAGCTTTTGAAAACTATCCATTGCTTTTTTTCCTTTCTAAATTTATAATTAGGCATTCTATTTACTGGGGCATGTAAAATCAATGCTTAGTTTTGCAAAACTCCTTCTGGCAATTATAGCAATTGCCTTTACGTTTGCGATGTCTTCTCGAGAAGAATCCAAAAAAAAGCCGCGCATCTTTGTAGAGAATCGAATCGAGCCCAAAGCAAAGCGTTCCCGCGGTCCTTGGTAAATATACCCGAGTAAACTCCAACTTTTGAGTTTACTTGGGTATAGGGCTAACGCATTAAAAAATAAGCAGGATCCACCGTAAAAGATAGGACCAGAGACACCTCGTTACAATTCTCCGCTAAAATTTAACAGGATCCGCTTCGCTTGCAGGATCGGCTACGCCGGCAGGATCGCAGCTGACGCTGCGGCAGGATAGATAAGTTCACTTGAAAATCTACA
>CBDUSP010000020.1:0-21640 GCA_965370365.1 uncultured bacterium
TCATTCAATTCTCTCTCAAACATTCACCTATTTAGATCGCGGTGCTCAGTGCTATGTCTTTGTAAGTAAGGATGATAGATATGTTATTAAGCTCTTTCGCTATGATCGGGCTTTGACACAAAAAAAAGGAAAAACCGATGCAAGCACAGACAAGGTAGAGGCTCTTTTTAATGCCTGCATCCTTGCATACACTAAAGCTAAAGAGGAAACGGGAGTCCTTTTTTTGCATTTGAATCCCGGCCAAGGCAGGCTTCCAAGCATTGATTTAAGAGGTCCTCTGGGGCAAAAAATCAGGCTTCCTCTAGATAACTATCGTTTTGTCATCCAAAAAAAGGTGGATTCTTTTGAAAAGTCTCTTCTTGATGTCTCTGAGACCAATGTTATGAAACAAAGAATCGACGCCGTTCTCCAACTGCTGCGCTCAAGAATTGATAAAGGGATCTCTAATTTGGATCCTTCTTTATCCAGAAACTTTGGGTTTTTAGGGGAAAAAGCGCTTGAGATTGATTTTGGAAATTATTCAGAAGGTGTTGTCTCCAAAGAAAAAGAAATGAGGCGCTACACTAAACGGCTTCGCGGATGGCTCGTGGAGAACGCTCCTGAATGGGTGTCTTATCTTGATGAGGAGACACAAGATCTCCAGGCGGGGTATTTTGACAAGGCTACACAAGATCTCCAGGCGGAGTAATACTTCTTCTTCCCTCTTCAAATTCAATTGAAAAGAGTTCATGGACTTTGTCCACATCTTTTAAGATAGGGTCTCTGTTTTCATGAGCTAAAAGGACGTGGAAAGGAATTGTTACAAGGGAGCTTGATGCGGGAATTATCTCTCCTTCTTCAAAGGATAACTTATGAGAGTCGTATGAAGGGAGTTCTCTAATTTCTTGAATCCCGTGTACGCGAACTGTTTTCCCCCCCTCTGCAACAGGACAGTGCACAATAGCCAAGTGTTTTTTATGGGAGATGGGTTGCTCAAGTTTTGCTTTTCCCTTCGTAAAGATTTCGATATTTGAAAAAAAGGGATCAAAATTAGAGTACTTGCGGATCAAATAAGGAATCGATCCTCCAGAAAGACGCGCTCCAATCTCAATAAGGGTCGGACCTTTTTGAGGATCGTCTTTGACTTCTAGGTGAGCCGGGCCCTTTTCTATCTTAAAGAGAGACGTTACCTTTTTTGCATAGGCAATAAGAGGTTGAATGGACGCTTCTTCCAGGGGAACAAAGAGGGTGTTATAATAAAGGGCAGTGAGTTCGCCAACCTGGATTTTATCATAGATCCACACATCTGTAACAAAAACCTGATTCCCATCTGAAAATGTGTTGATAATGTATTCCTTCCCACCAACATACTCCTCTACAATTGCCTGATCTGTGTGGGATCCAAAAATATTTTTTGAGCGGATGATTTCTTCAAAACGGGCTAACAGGTGTTCTAAAGTACGACAAATAAAAACGAGATCTGACGCCGCCCCTTTGGGCGTTTTAATCACAAGAGGAAATGAGTGATTAAGGGCGAATTGTTTTACCTCTTGAATCGATGAGCAAATGGAAAATTCAGGGCAGCAAAGCCCTCCTTTCATAAGAAGTTTTCTCATCTGGCCTTTATCTCTGCGCGCATTCATTGGATCTTTCGGATTTGAAATCAATCCAAGGCAAGAGGCTGCTTTTTCAGTAAATTCTACTCCAAGCTCTGAAGCTGCTATACACCCTTTAATCGGATGAGGAAAGGCCTTGAGTTTTTTTAAAATTTTCTCAAAATCCTCTTCGAAAATGACGGTATCGCAATGTTTTGAATAGTCCTCCTCCTTCAATCCACACTCTTCATATGTTTTCTTTGCATGTGCATAAATCCCGATGACATGGAAGCCTAAAGTTTGTGCAGCCTGCTTAAGTCGAATTCCTGCACTGAGGGGCTCAAATAACGCAAGGGCTTCACTAGAAGCTTTTTTGGGGGATCTAAGGAGGATCATAACTCCGGAGAAAATGATCAGGATCATTCCCAAAAGAGAGAAGATTTTTAGTGATTCGTTCCAAGCAATCCAGCCGATTAAAACAGAAAAAATAACGATAAGATAGGACATAGGAGCAATTTTTTGCGCGGAAAGATGTCTAAGTGCTGCTGAGCAAAGTCCTTGTGCTCCAACTGCAGTCACTGCTGCGAGAGAAAGGTAAATCCAGGCAAGGGGGGACGGAGTTTTCCAAGAGAAGAAAATGAAAGGAAGGGTTCCTAGACAAATGATGAGAAAGTAATAGAAGAGAATGCGAGGCAAGGGCTCGTGAGCAGTATATCTTGTAATAATGGCAACGCATGCGGCAAAAAAAGAGGAAAGAAGGGCGAGCCATAACCCCAGACTGAGCCCAGCCGTTCCTGGATGTAAAACAAGAGCGATTCCTAAAAATCCTAAACCAAGATAGGGCCAAGCGGAATGTTGGATTTTTTCGCGAAGAAAAAAGCATGCTAACAGGGGGATGATGAGAGGGTATGTGTTATTTAAAAGAATTGTCGCTGCAAGACTCTCCGTTGTCAATGCTAGCGTAAGACAGTACATTCCCAGCAAACCTGCAAGTCCTCTTAAACAGAGGAATTTGATTTTAGGTGAATCAAAAAGAGAGACATTTTTTTGAAAAACGAAGGGGATTAATATACACAGGCTCAAAAGGCTTTGAAAAAAAATAACGGATGTATTCGGAAGAAGAAATACAGCTGCTTTATAAAGGGCATAGGTAAGTGCAAAGAAGAACATTGCAAAGACAGCCAAGCTGATTCCGCGCCAGGCAGTTGAAATTTCTCTAGAAAACATAGGCTATGTATAAGGATTTTTATCTTAAAAAGCACCTTTAGGAGACACTGAACAACTCATTTGCTTTGCTCTTCGGCAAAAAGCAGTTATTCAGTATCTCCTTTAGAAGGCGTAGTCGATGTTTGCACCTACGTATGGAGCACTCTTCACGTCTGTGTAGAGAGGGTTTTTCCCTCGCTGATTTTCGATCTTGAAGGTCCCTCCGAAGTTATACCCAATGAAAAGCTCTGTTTCAAAACGCATCTTTTTTTCCATGGAGAGGTTTAATTCTGTTCCAATCGAGGAGTAGTGAAAAATAGATCCAGGTTGTTTTTCATTGGATCCTACACGGAAGCGTTCTCTTAAGGGTCGCCCTTTTATTGCGAGCTTGCACCAAGGCGCGATCTCGTACTGAATGGAATAGCTGATTGGGAAAATCACCTGAAACATCCATGTTTTATTCGGGGAATAGTCCGCTCCTATGACTGGAAAAACATCGTGTCCTTTCATTCCAACATAGCCAACGGTTCCGATGTGGTAATGCCATTTGCTATGGATTTGATAAGATCCCCATAAAAGCCACGTCCAAAGACCATAGGGCCCGGGCTTACCGAAGTGTTCTGTATCGATGTTGTAGTCAATGCGCGTGATCCAGCGCCACTTTTCGAGTGCTGTTGTGTAAAAAGTAAGGCCAAACTGGGTATAATAAAAGCGCGTTTCATCAAATTTCGGGTTTTTATTCCAGTCCATCTCAAAGGTGACCCACTCAATACGCGGGAAGAAGTAAGACGTTTCGCTTATAGGGAGAAGCATGAAAAGGAAAGCATTGGACTTATTGAAGTGGAGGTGACCGCCCTCTCCGCCGTCTCTCCGGGAGATATCAGCGTCCCCTATGTAAATCGTATTTCCTCCAATGTGAAGGGGGTGGTAGTCCCACAAAGAGCGGGAAGGTTCCTCCGCAAAAAGAAGCGTCGCACACAGAGCAAAAATCGAGATCAAGTATTTCATAGCAAAGGATTGTACCAAAACCCAAGAATAAGGTCACGTATTACAATGTTTGCGATGTTCCCAGCATGCGATCGTACTCAAGATTTTCCTCTCCAACCTCAAGTCTTGTAATGCTTGTTTCTGTTTTGCCATTTTTCTCGTCTTTTGTGACGACAAAATGCTTTTCAGCAAAACGGGCAACTTGGACAAAGTGGGTCACGCAAATGACTTGCTTTTCTCCAGCAATTTTTTTGAGCTCTTCTCCAAGCACCGTTGCTGTGAGCCCCCCTACGTTAGCGTCAATCTCATCAAAAATCAAACAGTCGTTTTTTTCTTTCGAGCAAAGCGCAACTTTCATTGAAAATAGAAGTCTGGAAAGCTCGCCCCCACTTGCGCACTCTTCAATTAGAGCCGGGGCGTGACCAGTGTTTGCGGAAAAAAGAAAGCGAATGCTGTCTATTCCATGAGCACTTAAAGGAGTCTCTTGAATAGTAATTGTAAATTGTGCACTTGGAAGATTGAGGGCTCGCAGTGTTTCAACAATCGCTTTTGTAAGAAGGGGAGCGTTGTCTCTCCTTAAATCACTTAAAGATTTGGCTTTAGATTTTGCCTTTTCTTCTTTTTCAAGAAACAAGCACCTTAGATCTTCGAGTTCTTGATCAAGGTTCTCGAGCCTCCCGACTTCTAAGATAAGTTCGCTTTTCTTTTCTTGGATCAGCTCCCATGTCTTTCCATGACGCCTTTTTAGCTGTTCAATGTTTGCCATGCGCTCTTCGGTTTTGGCAAGCTGTTCAGGCTCAATCTCTTGACGGCTTAGGTAGGAGTGGATGGATTGTTCTACTTCTTCAACTTCGAGGATCGCATTTTTAAGCGTACCTGATAGGGGAGCCAGGGAGGCGTCTAGCTTGCTGCCTCCATCGAGCATGGATGCTGCTTTCTTGAGGGATGGGGACGCAAGAAGGTCTAAAGCTGATCCCATTTTTTCTCCGAGTTCTTGCGCATGAATTAAAAGATGGTGTTTTTGGACTAACTCTTCCTCTTCTCCTTGTTTCCAGTTTACCTCCTCAATCAATTGAAGATCATCTTGTGCCCATGAAAGCTCTCTTTCTTTTGTCAGAGTCTCCTGAAGCAGCCTGTCGATTTTTTTTTGCAAAGATTGTTTTTCATTAAAAGAGAATGAGACCTCTCTTGCAAGATCTGTATTTCCGGAGAAAGTATCGAGGACGTATCTTTGCTCTTCTATAGACGAAAGAAGGTGTGAGCTTGACTGATCGACAATTTCGATCGACTCTCCAACGATCTGTCGCAAAAGGTTTAAAGAAACTAGATGGTCTGCAGCAAAACACCGATTTTTCCCCGATCGATGGATTTCTCGTCGGATAAGAAGGGGTTCTCCTTTAGGAGGAGGGGAGATTTCCTCGGGAAGGGAATAGGAGGAAAGGAGAGCTTCAACAACTGCAATATCCCCATTTTTTCCAACGAGCTCGGTTTCTGCACGCGATCCTGTAATGAGCCGAACAGCAGAGAGAATCGCGGATTTGCCCGACCCCGTTTCTCCAGTGAGGATATTCAATCCTTTTTCAAAGGAAATCTCGGCAGAGTTGATGAGAATGAGGTTTTTAATCTTCAGCTGAATCAGCATATAGCATACTCATTTTCTTAAAGTGGATTTTTGCAATTCTTGGAAGAGCCTCTTTCCCAAATTTTTGAATAAAAGTTCTCGCAAAATCCAAGGCAGCAGAAGAAGCTCCCTTTGGGACCTTCATTCCAAATTCCTCACTTAAAAGCGCCATTCCCTCGAGAAAGCCAGCTCTAGCAAGAATTGATGCAGCAGCGACAACGAGATCCTCTTCTCCACGCACTTTTTGCTCGAGATGAACGTTTAATTTTTTTTGGGTAATGAGGTTATCGACAAGGCTTTTATCAGCGAATTGATCGAGAATGGCCTTTTGGCAGGTGGTTTTTTGATTCAAGTCTTGAAGAGCTGCCACGTGAGCCCATCCAAGCAAGCGATTGAGATTTTTAAATTTTGCATAGAGCTCATTGTATTTTTGAGGGAAGAGGCGAATGACAGTGTATGCATATTTAGCGCGAATTTGCTTTGCCAGTTTTAAAATTTTGTCGTCGGAAATCTTTTTACTATCTCCCACCCCCATCCGGAGGAGCTCTTGAATACCAACGCCATCTGCATAAACACCCGCCACACTTAACGGGCCAAAAAAATCTCCCTTACCAGCTTCATCAAGACCAATACGCGGCTCTAGATTTAGGTGAGCCTCCGGGTGGGAAAAGCGAAACTCCTTTAAAATTTCTGGTTCAAGATAGAACTCGATAAAAGCAGCTTTTTCTTTTCCCTGGACTGTCAATTTCCCCGACTCGTAAAGTGTGCAAGAGACGCCTTTTTTTTTAGCAGAAAAGATTGTGTAAGGGGGCTTTGAGAGTTCAAATCCTTGAGAGAGAAGATCTTCTTTTAGTTTTTCTTTAAGAGAGAGATCGATTTTGGTTGAAAAGCAGGACATGGTTAAATTGTATGTGGTCGCGGGAAATTGTACAAGCGTGTAGTATGGAAGATTAGACGGAGGTACTCATGGAAGGAGTGAAAAAAATGGGCGATTCTTTTCGCGTAAAGCGCGAAGAGATGAACTTGACTCTTAAGGAAGTGGAGAATGCGACGTCCATTCGAACGATGTATCTTCAGGCCATTGAAGAGGGAAGGGTGCAACAGTTTTTATCGAACGTGTATGCGCTTGGATTTATTCGCCAATACGCGAGCTTCTTGGGGTTTAATCAGGAAAATTTGAGCAAAGAATATCCTGATGCTTTCCGAGTCACGCCAGAAAAGCAAGATTTTGCTTACGGAATCGGGACTCTCGAAGCAAGAGGGAGTCCACATGGTGGTGTTCGGTGGCTTCCTAATTTAGCGTGGGGAAGCGGAATCGTTTTTGTCGGGGCTGTTGCTTGGTATTTTGGGAAGTTGATAGGTGCATTTTAATCTATGGAAGTTTTAGGCGATTACACAATACAAAAACACTTGGGAAGTGGGGCGTTCGGTGAGATCTATCTTGCTGAGCATCGCTTTATTAAGAAGATATTTGCAATTAAAGTTCTTCCAGAAGATGCGGGAAATGATCCTACGTTTATCCGAAGATTTGAAGAGCAAGTTGCGCGTATTGCGTCTTTAGATCACCCAAATATTATCAAGATTCACAACGTATCTTGCTCCGAGGGGCGTTACTTTGTTGTGATGGATCCTGTCATCGATTCTTTTGATGAGACCATGAATTTGGACCGTTTTCTCGAGCTCAGAGGAAGTTCCCTTTTAGAGGACCAAAAAGAGGCGCTTTTGCGTCAAACAGCAAGTGCTTTAGATTTTGCGCATGAAAAGGGGATTGTTCACGGCTCATTAAAGCTTACAAATGTGCTTGTTGCCTCTACAGATGAAGGGCCTCGTATTTTACTTTCTGACTTTGGGATTACTCGTCTTATTGGAGAAGGGCTTTCTTTTCTTCGTCTTTGTGGGGAGATTTCCAAGGCATTTCTTCCTATTTCTGAAAGCAGCTCGAAGCGCGCTATTTCTCAGAGCAGAAATTTTGTAAGAAGCTTTGCTTTTTTATCTCCCGAGCAAAAAGCATTTGATGGGAGATCTATCGATGAAAAAGCAGATATTTACGCATTTGGCGTTCTTGCCTATTATGTTCTAACGCGAAAAATCCCAGAAGGGTGTTTTGATTTACCTTCAAAAGTCTCCTCTGATATGAAGGGTAATTGGGATCTTTTGATCAATCGTTGTTTGCAAATCAATCCAGGGATTCGTCCTCAAAAGCTTATTTTTGCGATGGATGAGTATCTTCAGTCTCCTCAAATTAGAGGGAAAGAGATCTATCACTTATCAGAGGTTGAGGAGAAGGTAGACAATACTTCCCAGCTTGCGTTTGAGTTTCCTCAGGAGGCAAGAGGAACCCAGAAAAAAGAGCCAGTAGAGCTAGTCTCTTCAAAAACTGCAATGAAGCCCGTCATTCGACCTCAAGAAATAGCACGTCCAGATTATGATGCAGACCCTGCTGCCATTTTTCATAGAGAGCTTCAGGTTTCTCATTACACGCCCACAAAGGTGGAAGTCAAAGAAGTTGAGCCAATGTTAACGGAGATGGTGGTTATCTCGGGCGGACAATATACCCGAGGAAGTACAGAAGGGGCGCGTGATGAGCTTCCCCGCCATGCGATTGAGCTTCCAAGCTTTGCAATGGACATCCATCCGGTGGCAAATGAGCAATTTGTTCGGTTTTTAGAGGCAATGGGAGGCGAAAAAGATGAGAACAACAACGACATTATCCGCCTAAGAGACTCCCGAATTAAGCGCAACGCAGGCAAGTTGAGTATCGAGTCTGGGTATGCAAAGCATCCTGTTACTGGCGTTACTTGGTACGGGGCAACAAACTATGCAAAGTGGATTGGCAAGCGCCTTCCAACAGAAGCTGAATGGGAAGTTGCTGCAAGCGGGGGAAAGGAGAGTTTTGTTTTCCCAACGGGCCAGGAGATTGATCGAACGCTTGCAAATTTCTTTAGCTCAGATACGACCTCTGCAATGAGCTATCCGCCAAACTCGTTTGGCTTCTACGATATGTCTGGCAACGTGTATGAGTGGTGCCAGGATTGGTACGCATATAACTATTATGACGCATCTTCCCTTGAGCCCGATAATCCAAAAGGCCCAGGCCAGGGGGTCTATCGCGTCCTTCGTGGCGGGTGTTGGAAGAGTTTGCGAGACGATCTTCGCTGCTCACATCGCCACAGAAACAACCCAGGAGCCTTAAACGGCACCTACGGCTTTCGCTGCGCTACAGATGTAGTTCCTGGGTAAAGGATTCTTCAGAGGCGTCATATAATTAAAGTTTTTTTCTTGTAAACCAAAAAGGAGAACATTATGTCGGTGAGAATGCTACAATTTCCCAGTAAGGAAAGTATCATTAAAGCCGTTCAAGAAAACAGTTCAACTGCCGGGTTTTATTCAACGAGAAAACAGGTTATCGAAGATATAGCTAACCTTTTTGCAAACAAACAGCAGTCCGCTCCCTCGGTTGATCTTGATCTGGGAAAGAAGCTACACAGTATTCAGTTGGAAGGCCAGGAAATGTTTTCCATGTGGAAGGCTCTTGGTCCTGTTTTAAAGAGTTGCGCTTCAGTATAAATTCCCTCGAATAATTTCTGAGTGAGGGTGGCTCTTTTTTAGGAACCGCTTGCCAAGAAATCCATTGCAGCTTTACGTTGCAGCTATGGGCAAGGTCTCTCAAAAAGTATTCCATTTAGCTAAAAAAAGTCTTAAGAAAAGCATTGGAACGGGCGAGCTTTTTGCTGTCGGCTACGGCGATCTGGGCTCTTCCATTTACTATACCCTTGGAGCCACTGCTCTCTACGCTCTTGGAGCCACTCCAATTGCACTTATGATTGCAGGCTGCGTGTTTATTTGCACTGCCTTGACCTATTCAGAGCTTTCAACAACATTTCCAGAAGCTGGCGGTTCTGCGACATACGCTCGCTACGCATTTAATGATCTAATCTCTTTTATTGCAGGGTGGGGCCTTCTTCTTGACTACTTGCTAACGCTTGCAATCTCCGCATTTACTATTCCAGCTTACTTAAAACACTTTTTGGGGAGCTTTGGGCTTGAGGCGTATGTAACTGGCGATATGCACACTGTTATTGTTGTTGCAATCATTGTAGGTTTATTTTGGATCAACTTGATTGGGATTAAATCTTCAGGCAGATTTAGCTTAATGCTCGCCATCTTCACGCTTGTGACGCAGTTTGCCATTGTGCTTATGGGAACGCTGCTTGTTTTAAACCTCCCATACGTTTTTGATCACATGCGGATTGGGGTGCAGGGAGCTTCATGGTCTCCTGGCTGGGGGCAGTTCTGGAAAGGAACTGCGATGGCGATGGTCGCCTATACAGGGATCGAAGCGATTGCGCAGATGGCAGAAGAAACTGCAAAACCTTCTATTAGTATCCCTCGGGCCATTAAATGGACAATCTCGGTTCTTCTTTTCCTCTATTTTGGGCTTGCAAGTGTTGGTCTGTCCATTGTCCCTCCAGAGGAGCTTGGAACGAAGTATCTACAAGATCCGATTGCTGGAATCGTTGCTAATTTTCCCGTTGGAGGGAAGCTTTTAGCTCCTTGGGTCGGGGTGAGCGCCGCCATTATTTTGATGATTTGTGCAAATGCAGGCTTGATTGGGTGCTCTCGTTTGATCTTTTCGATGAGCTCTAACTATCAGTTACCTAAGATATTTTCCAAACTTCATCCAAAGTATCGAACGCCCTATATTTCCCTGATTGCTTTTTCACTCGTTGCAATTGGGATCATTTTTTGGAGCGATAATCAGATGCTTGCTCTTGCGGATCTTTATAACTTTGGTGCGCAAATTGCTTTTTTCTCAGCGCACATGGCACTCATTACCCTGCGACTTAAACAACCGAACTTAAAGCGCCCTTATAAAGCGCCCTTTAACATTCCTTTTGGAAAAGGAAGATCGGTGCCTCTGACAGCCATGTTTGGCGCCCTTGCCTCATTTTCTGTTTGGCTGCTCGTTGCAATTACAAAACCTGATGGAAGAATTGCAGGGATTACTTGGATGTGTGCCGGCATTTTAATTTACGCTTTTTATAGGAAAAAGAAAAAAATTACGATTGCGGGCTCTCTAGAGGTTGCGCAAGTGAAGATTCCAGAACATAAGCCAATGGTTGTTAAAAATATCCTTGTAACGATTCGCACTACAGGGGGGACAGAGGCCCTGCAGGCGGCAATCCAAATAGCAAAGACGCAAAAGGCGAAAATAACAGCGATACATGTTTTAGAGATCCCTGATACTGTGTCTTTAAATGCTCAGCTAAAAGAGCAAGAGAAGTTAGGGGAATTCGCGCTTCAAAAAGCGGAAGCTATTGCAAGGGAATATAACTGCCATATCGAATGCACACTTATTCGTTCTCGCTCTTTAGATAAAGCTCTTTTGCATCTTATCGATCAGCAAAAGTTTGATCTCGCAATCATTAGTCTTGGAGAGAGAGCTTTTCGGAAAACAGCTGGCCAAACCAATCAGCTAGAGCGTCTTTTTACAAAGGCCCCTTGCAGAGTTATCTTCTGTAAGACTTAATTCACAACGTTTTTCAGATAAGAAAAGCTATTTGCAATCGCATCTCTTGCAGGCTCAGATGCTTTGAATGCTGCAAACCCAAGTCCTATAGGCGTCCCTATACAAGTAGCTGCTAGTTGGAATTTCACCCATGGATTAGAGTGGTCATTAGCCAGAGACACGAAATGGGCAGCTGCATCAATAGAAAGTAGACAATGTAATGCCAAAACACAAGTAGCAGTTAGCGAGGCTGTTACTTCAGTCCCATGACAAAGTGCCTTATAAAATAGCTCAGATCTAGAAGGTGGCGATTCTTGAAGATCGTTTTGTGAATCAGAATTTGAAGACCCTTTTAGAAAAGGAAAAAAACTGCTAGCAGCTTCGCGAATGGATTCAGATGCTTTGAATGCGGCAAACCCAAGTCCTGCGGCCATTGCTGAATGAGAGCTTATTCCACGCAGGAGGAATCTCAACGGTTCCTTACTAAAGCTATCTCTCGGGGAAATCTCAAAAAGATTCTGGGTACTGCAAAGAACCGCGTTTAAGGATACCGCCCATATCCGCTTGAGTGTATTGTCTAGAGCTGAGCCTATGAAAGGGTCTATTACCATCGCTCTAGCAGTCATGTAGCAATCCCTTGCTAGAACGTAAGTCACTGCAGCTGAAGTTGTTATCTTGGCTCCGAGAGAAAGTGTCTCGAGATAAGAAAGAGGCTCTTGTTGATCAGAATTTGTGATCTCTTGAATGCTCATATAAACTCCTTATTTGCCAATAAGGATAGCATATAGTGCACTATTTTGTATCTCTCAAAATTATGTTTATTATTCGTTAGTTGTAGGAAGGATTGCTTCTGTCTTCATATGCGTTGTTGGGTAGGCAATTTCAGCTGAGTGAGAGGTAATGATCCTGTGAATCTCTAGCAGAATTTTTTGCTTTACTTCCACAAATTTCTGGTAGAGAGGTGTTGTGACATATGCACGTGTTTCAATATCAAGCGAATAGGAGCCAAACTCTTTGAACACTACAAAAATCGGAAGGTTTTGATCGACTTTCGGGTGCTTTTTAAAAAGATCTTGAATTTCCTCAAGGATTGCAGGGAGTTTCGAAATATCATCGTATCGAATGGAAATGGTGTCATGAAAACAGCGGTGTTTCATCTTCGATATATTGATAAGAAGGGTCGAAGAGAAAAGGCTATTTGGAACGAAAATAGGTTTTTTATACAACGTTCGGATCGATGTTAGACACCAGCCGATTTCCTCTACATTGCCTATAATGCCTTTCTCTGGGATTTCAATGAGATCACCAACAGTAAATGGACGGGTTGCATAGATCATAAATCCATTCACGTAGTTTGCAATCAGACCTTGTGCGGCAAAGGCAATCGCTGCAGTACCGATTCCCCCAAACGTCACAAAGGGGACAATATCAAGGCCAAAAATCTGCATCACGATCAAAAACGCAACGCAAAAAATAACAATATTGAGCACTTTTCCAGACATTTCAATCAAAGAAGAGTCAATGGGAAACGTTGACTTCCTGAGGCGTTTAGAGAAGACCTTAAATAACCAAGCCTTCCACCGAAAAAGCCACCAAGAAAGGCAACAGACAATCCCGATATTTCTTAAGGGAATGATGAAAGAAAAAATACTAAAAGCCGGGAATTTTTGCATTATGATTTGAAAACAAGATGCAACAAGTAAGATTCCCAAAAGAACCCTTCCAGGGAAGAGAACGGAATGAAGAAGTTCAACCTTCTCGCTTTTTTTCTCCAGGCTTCGCGCTTGCGCTTTGCGAATGATTCGGATGAGGAGACGGTTTAATAGATAAAAACCTGCAACGAGGAAGATAATCTCTACCAACCACATGTGTTGAAAAATAAAGGAATTTGCGAGGGATTCTTTCACTGCTTTTCTCCGCTGAAAGTCCACGGTACCACTCTTTTTAGAAAAATGGAAGCGCTTTTAGTCTCTCTTTCTCGATATGTTTACAATCAGCGTCGATGAAAAAAGAGCGTTGGGGATGTAGATGGGATTTTTATCGGCGTCTCTAATTGCTGTTAAGCACCATCCGATGTCTTCTACGTGACCTTGGATTTTTTTGTCGGGGATTTGAATCAAATCTCCAGGAGAAAATGGGCGTGTTACATGCAGAATAAATCCATTAACATAGTTTGCGAGAATATCTTTTGCTGCAAATCCCATAGCAGCTGCGCCAATTCCCCCGAACGTCACAAATGGTACGATGTTAATTCCAAAGATTTGCAAAGCCGCAAGAAGCGCTGCGTACAGAATAATTACGTTGAGAATCTTCTTAGATATATCGAAAAAAGAAGAGTCTAGAGGAAGAGACGTTTTGCTGATTTTTTTAGAAAGGACGTTAAAGAGCCAATTCTTCCACCTGAAAAGCCACCAAGAAAGACAAAAGACAATTCCGAAGTTTCTTAAAGGGATGATGAAAAAAGATAGATCAAACACTGGAAATTTTTGAGTGATGACTTGAGAGCAAAATGAAAGAAGCAAGACTCCAAGAAGAACTCTTCCTGGTAAAAGAACAGACTGGAGAAGAGCTGTTTTTTCACTTTTCTTTTCTTTGCCTTTGCGAACGATCCGAGTAAGCACGTAGTTTAAGACGAAAAACCCAACAAGGAGTAGAACGACTTCGATTAACCAGGAGAAACCTTGAGTCATTTTATTTGAAAATATCTCCTAATTCCGCTTGATCTGAATTTGTGACAAAGGCAACGTGTTCAAGCTTTTTTGTCTGTTCCTGGACGGATAAATAATACTTCCCAAAGTCTTCTAAAGATTCGTCTTCGGTCTTTGGTCTCAGTCCCAGGAATACAATGTCGGCATCAGAGGAAAAGTTAGAAGCCATTTGATACACATTATCTGGGCCCTTTGCATCTACATAGATTTCAGGGGTCACAGCCAGGCGGCTATCCGCAAGAAAGTTCTGGAAATAGGCAAGGCGTTTTAATCTCCCGTTTTCATCGGGGACAATGCTTCTCAGGCGTATGGTCGTCCCTTGCCACGGCTTTTTTGATATGAGCATATGGGAGAGTAAAATCATGAGCTCAGAGTTCTTTTTGGAATGATCATCCCACCAAATATCGATTTTTTTCGTCTTTGACTGAAGCTCATGCTCCTGCCTTAATACGATCACATTTTTCTGTGTCTTATGCGCAAAATGAATCACCTCGAGATAGTCCTGCAAAAACTCCTTGTCGTGCATGGATCCTAAAACAATTGTATTGGGAGTGATGGGCCCAATTCCATAGGTTGTCAGAAACTTTTTTGCCCCCTTAACAAATGACGAATCAATACCGAACTCAACCAGCGCTTCGATTTTTTGTTCGCTTAAGAGTTGAGTGACCACTTTTTTCCAACGATCGGCTTTTTCTTGGTCTGCCATCGTCGGAGAGAAGACGGATGTGAGCGTTAGAAACCCTTTGTCTTTCGTAATTGCTGAAGTCAGGTTAATCATATTTGAAACCTTTGTCGGGTTTCTTGAGAAAACAAGGAAATTGGGTCTCCAGGAGCGGAGCGAATCACTCCCATTTGACAGGCGATAGATTGCAAAGCGCGAAAGGAACATTAAAATCCCATGACGGATATCTTCCCACTTACTGGAAAGCTTCCTCCTTCGAACGAGGAAATAGGTTGCAAGAACAAAGGCAATTGCCACGAAGGAAGCTCCTGAATCAACCATGAGCATGGCCATTACAGCAAGCACAAATCCAATAATCGACACATACCAAGGAGTTCTGAACGTTGGTCTCCAGCTCGGATTGTTTAAAAGTCCTTCAAGCCCAGTTGTTAAGTTCAAAACGGCATAGGCAATGAGATAGAACATCGTCAAAAAGGGAGCGAGCTGATTGATGCTTCCGTAACACATGCATGCAAGAGCAATCAAAAAACTAAGAACGGAGGCGAGGCGAGGCGTTTTAGAGGGACCAAATTCCTTTGCTAAAAAGCGGGGTAAAATCCCATCGCGGGCAAGGGCCTGCAAAGTTCTTGATGAGGAGAGTATTCCTCCCAAAATCCCAGAGAGGGTTGCAGCCCAAATCCCTATCTTAATCAGAATGGGAAATTGCGCAAGATTCAGGATGATCGCTCCATCGCTAACGAGCAGTGATCGCGGAGCCGATGTCCAAAAGAAAAAAACGAGGGCGAGATACATAGTAAAAGCCGTGAGTAAGACGGCAATCGTTCCAAAGGGAAGGGATCTTTTCGGAGAGTGGAGATCGCCCGACATGGAAACTCCAGCTTCTATGCCAGTTACTGTCGGGAAAAAAATTGCAAACCCCGTCCAAAAAGAGATTTTCATGCTCTCTAAGAACTGGGGCGTTTCGGCCCCTTCTTGAATCGGAGTCCCCGTAAATAAAGAAGCGAAAGACGCTCCAAGAATAAGGAAAATAAGGAGCTGTGCATTTAGGGCAATGCCCGTTGAAAAACTTAAAACCAGCATTGCACAAAGGGCAGCAGATCCAATGTAGAAGAGGGGAATATCTGGAAATAAAGGACTGATAAACTCAGCAAATCCCATCGCACAAAAGGCGATTGTCATCGCTTGCGCGATAAATAGAGGAATACCGACAGAACTTCCGATTTCGACACCCAAAGACCTAGAAATCATGTAGTAGGTTCCTCCGCCTTCGACATTCCTGTTTGTAGCTGTAGAACCGATCGAAAGCGCTGTGATAAAAACGATCACGCACGAGAGCGTAGCGATCATGACTGTGCCGGTTAGACCGATACTGCCCGTGATCCATGCCAGGCGCAAATAGATCACAACCCCGAACATGGAGAGGAGTCCTGGAAGGTACACCCCGTAGAGGGTCCCGTAGCCAGCCTCTTGGCCACCACCCTTCCCATAGCGGAGAAGATCGTAAAAAGCTCTAAACTTTGCCTGAATGGCAGCCATTCTATCCTTAAGTTAATCAGGAGTCGTTTATACCACAAATCACAAATAACGCCCAAGGTTTTTTGAATGCGTAAACCGTTTACTATTAATTAGATAGACTGTCAGCGCTCCAAGCGTTAAAAAGCTTTGTTAAGAAGTTCTAAATTTTTGAAAAAATGACTATAAAAACCGCCTCATGCGGGAGTTGTCTCATTAGCGGTGTCGTCTTGTTTTGAAAGATGCTCACGTATGTAGTCATTTTTAATGGCAGCTTTGATGGTCGTCAAGAGATTGGATTCTAACTTCAACGCTTCCTGATTTTCAACAGCAAATCTTCGAAGATGGATGTCTCTAGAGAGGCTTTCCTCAAAAAGCAGCAGCAGATCCACTTTTTCTGTAAGAGATATCTCTTCAGATCTTGTTGAAGACTCTTTGAGAAACACTATTTTGAGAATTGCTTCTCCTTGTTTTATCCCCCTTGACATAGCTTTTATCTTGGCGACGGAATTGCTTGAATTAAGAGAGATCTTGAGGAAGATCTGATCAATCAATGTCCTTAAATCTTCAGATTTTGCAAAACTTTTTGCCATTTCCTGGGAAACGTCCTCCCGTGAGCAAAATGCTGTAAGAGCTTTTTTGGTGTTTGTCTTACAGTTTTTTGTTTGTTCCTCCGTCGAACTCGAAACAGTCATTTTGGCAAACTCAAAAGCTATATCTGGTGATATTCGAGGGTTTTTTATATATTCTAAGAAAACGGAGGTTAGTTCGCCGCACAGTTGGGGGAAATCCGTGCATAACGAAAGCACAGTCACATAGTTGTGATTCTGAGCTAGAACCTGAGGCGCTGTCGTAGTCTCAGCATCTCCCCATTTCTGCACAGGTATATTAACGGATGCACCTGCCTCAAGGAGAAATGTGAACATTTTTAAACCCGTTTGATTGACTGCCAAGAAAAGCATCGGGTTTTCGGACTTATCTTGCATATCTAAAAACGCTTGATTTTTTCCGTTGTTATGTTTGAGAATCATTTGAGCAACTTCTAGACTCTGATTCTGAATCGCCCAGAGAAATAGCTGCTTGCTCACCTCATTATCTAGATTCTGATTCTGAATCACCCAGAGAAATATCTGCTCGCTCACCCCATTACTAGACTGATTAATGTCTGCACCTGCTAGGAGAGCTTGGGATCTTTTGATATTCTTCTGATCGTCTGAAAAGTAAATTATCAACTTTATGCAATCCTCTATTGAAACATCTGTTCCTATGATTTCTAAAATCACCTGTAAAGCTTCTAGATTATTATTTTGAACCGCGGATTCAAGAGCAGCTCCGATCTTAGTACTCTTCTGAATCCCTCCTTCAAGCTTGATGAGAGCTCGAAGAGCTGCTAGATTGTTTTTTTGAATTGCTAAGGATATCAAGGAACTGGGAGAAAATTGGTTCGAATCAGATTTGAACCAATTTTCTCCCAGTTCCTTGATATCCTTGAATGGAGATGCCTTGAATATATTGTTTATAGACTCCGCCATAATACGGTTGTCACTTTCATTAGGGTTAGGGGGGTTGTGAGTGATTATGAAGGCTTGAAGTACCCTCTCAAGATCTTTGCTTTTTTTCTCCTCGAGAGAAATTTTTCTCAGGGGGTCTGCAAGGTCCTCATTTCCAACACTACTCTGTTGCGGCGTTTTGGTGGAGCTGCAAGAGGCTGGATCTGCCCCAGAAAGACTGTGCTGGCGTCCTGGAAATCCTCTCGCCAGATTGTTCCAAATGTTTTCAGGATAGACCTGAAAGGTTTTTTTCCATACGCCGGTAACATTGCCTAGTTCGACAAATCGTTGAGGTGTCTCCGCAGCAAAACTCAGCACCCTTTGGATATGTGTGGGCTTGTTCAGAAGAGGGTTCTCGTTCGTGGGACCGGTCATTTTCGTGCCTAAGTTTACTGTGAGACTATTATATAATTGGGGCTAGTTCTTTGCCAATTTTGCTCTCAGATGGTTAATAGTGTTTTTATGCACTCCATTTTATCATAAATGCTTTTATAAAAACAGGAGCAAGCGATAAATTGAAATATCCGCTTTATGTTAATTATAAGTTGTTGACAGTCAATGAGTTGATGAGGTGTCGCTTTAAGGAAACACTGATCAATTGCTTTGCCCGGGATTTTCGATGATTTTTCGGCGAGTTTCGATTTTCCCGAACGAACTTAAACTTTTGTAAGTTAGTGAGTTCGGGAAAGTCCGAAAATCGCCAAAAAGCACGAAAAGAGCGGGTAAATGAATTGATCAGTGTTTCCTTAAGAAGAGAGAACACTCATGACTGGCTTGTTTGCAAACTTGCGGTCTCGCAACTGAGGCGGCTTGATTTCCAAGACAGAGGATAAAAGAAGTTTTGTATAGGGGTGCTTTGGAGCTTTGTAGAGGGTGTCTGCGCTTTCGAGCTCTACAATTTTCCCCTGCTTCATAACGGCAATTCGATCAGAAACATAGCGCACAGCTGCTAGATCATGTGAAATAAACACAAGTGACAACTTAAGCTCTTCTCTAAGACGCATGAGGAGGTTAATGATTTGTGCCTGGATGGAAAGATCTAAAGAAGAAGTGGGCTCATCGCAGACAAGAAGCTCAGGGTTTAAGGCAAGAGCCCTTGCGATGCCAATGCGTTGCTTTTGTCCCCCGCTAAACTCGTGGGGATAGCGCTTTTTGTCTTTGGGTAAAAGTCCGACAAGAAAGAGGAGTTCATCAACACGAGATGGTAAACCATGAATTCGAGTAGGTTCTGCGATGATCTGTTCGATACTCATTCGCGGGTTAAGCGAAGAAGAGGGGTCTTGAAAGATCATTTGGATCTTTCTAGAAAGAGAACGATTCCTCTTCTGTGTAATCTCTTCGTCTTTAAAGAAGATTTTTCCGGAGCTAGGGGGGATGAGTCCAAGAAGCATTTTTGCAAGTGTTGATTTTCCAGAGCCGCTTTCCCCAACGAGACCTAATACTTCACCTTTTTCAATAGAAAAAGAAACGTCGTTCACAGCTGTGAGAATTTTGAAGTGTTTTGTTAGTTCCTCCACTTGCATCATGATCGTCTCCAGCAGGCAGCGGATCCAAAAAAGGGAGGCTCTTTTTTGCACACTTCCGATCTATGAGGGCAGCGCTCTAGAAAAGCACATCCGGGTTGTTTTGAGGTTAAAGAAGGAGGGGATCCTTCAATCACTCTCAAGGGATTTATCCTCGGCAATGCAAGAGACGGCCTACTCTGAAGGAGCATTTGTGTATAGGGATGTTTTGGCGTTTGGAGAACTTCGTGTGTCGGTCCTTGTTCGACGATTTTTCCAGCATAAAAAACAAGGACCCGATCGCAGAGTTTATTGATAACCCCCAGATCGTGAGAGATCAAAAGAAGGCTCATGTTTAGTTTTTTTCGGATATCTTGGATCAAGTGGATGATTTGCGCTTGGACAGTTACATCAAGCGCCGTTGTAGGCTCATCGGCAATCAGAAGGCGGGGATTACAGGCTAAGGCAATTGCAATTGTGACGCGCTGTCTTTGTCCACCGCTAAGCTCATGGGGATATTGCTTCGCTCTTATGCTAGGATGATCAATCCCAACAAGCTCTAGAAGTTCCAACGCTCTCATCTTGGCTGCTTTTCTTGGTAAAAGGCCATGGTAGATCATCCCTTCTGCGATTTGCGCTTGGATGCGCATTGTAGGATTTAAGCTTGTCATTGGAGACTGGAAGATCATCCCAATTTGAGTATCTGCCCCGTCAAAGAGGATCTTCCCTTCAACTTCTGCTCTCTCTAAGAGGTTCTTGATCGCGAGAGCAAGCGTTGTTTTCCCACATCCACTTTCTCCGACAATCCCAACAGACTCCCCCTCAAAGACCTCGAAACTAACTCCGCGTACAGAATAGACAGTTTGTTTCTCCTTTGGAAAAGAAACGTTTAAGTCTTCTACTTTCAACATATGAAGTCCTTGCAAATGCTACAACGATCGTATATCTATGAGAGTATGTTTACACGCACAAAAATTGTTTGTACAATTGGCCCTTCCGTTAACTCTTTTGAAAACATCTGCGCTCTTATCGATGCTGGGATGGACGTTGCCAGGCTAAACTGCAGTCATGGCACACATGAGGAGCATGCAAAAAGTATCGCTCTTTTAAAAAAGGCAAGGGAAGAGAAAAACAAGCCCCTGGCTTTGATGCTCGATCTACGAGGTCCAAAAATTTGCGTAGGGGATATCCAAAACGGCGCGCTTTCTTTGAAAACAGGACAAAGAATTTGTCTTGTTGAAAAGGGGGATGGTTCTCCAGAGGCCATTGAACTAAATCCATTTGAAGTGATTCAAGCACTCAAACCTGGGATGAAAATTTTATTTGATGATGGGAGCATCATCAGTGAAGTTGTGGAGGTTCTTGAACGTCGCATCGTTGTAGAGATCCAAAATCCCGGGGTTTTAAAGCGAAATAAAGGGGTGAATATCCCATCGGCAATTCTTCCACTTCCTGCCATAACAGAGGAAGACTTTAGAGACTTAGAATTTGGGTGCAAACAGGATGTCGATTTTATTGCGGCCTCATTTATGCGCTCGGCAGAGCATGTTCTCGCGGTTAAAGAGCAAACAGGGTCAATCCCTGTCATTGCGAAAATAGAGGATATGCAAGGCGTGGAAAACTTTGAGAGTATTATGGCGGCATCTGATGGAATTATGGTCGCTCGAGGGGATCTTGGTGTTGAGGTAGATTTGGCAACAATTCCGCGGTTGCAAAAGATGATGATTCGAAAGTGCATTGCAGCATCGAAGACAGTGATTACTGCAACACAAATGTTAGAGTCAATGGTGAAACATCCAAGACCTACACGAGCAGAGGTGTCTGATGTTGCAAATGCAATTTATGATTCTTCATCGGCAATCATGCTATCTGCTGAAACGGCAATTGGAAACTATCCAATAGAAGCTGTGCAGCTGATGAAAAAAATTGCACTCGATGTTGAAGCTGAACTTCCCGAGGGAAAAGCAGTTTTTGTGAAGGGAGAAGATGTAAACACACTTTCTGCGCGTCCATCAACACCCGTCATTGCTGTAACGCAAAATAAGAAGCTCTATCATCAACTGGCCCTTTCCTGGGGAGTGACTCCAATGCTTTGTTCAAGTCTTGATGAAGCCCGTAAAATGGGCAAAAAGACTTGAAGCCACAATTGGAGCTGTCTCGGCTCTTAAGATATTTGGGTTAATGCGAACACCTTTTGCTTTTTGCTCTAAAAGGGAAACCTCTTTTTCCGAAAATCCGCCCTCTGGTCCCGATATAAATAAAGGGGTTTTCTCTGAAGGAGTTAAAAAAGGAGCTGACTCTCGAATATCCCCAAAATAACAAACAGCTTCCTTTGCAAGGATCTTTTCAAGACTTAAGAGAATTTCCAGATGAGGAAGATAAAGACGCTTTGATTGTTTAAGAGAAGAAACAATCACATTATTTAAGCGTTGAATCTGATGACTGGAGAGAGATTTTTGAGTCGATTTTTCAGCTGGATAAAGGAAAAATGAGGAGACACCAATTTCAGTCCCTTTTTCTAAAATCCACTCTAGTTTTGAGGGACGCATAAGAGGGATACCCAAAAGCATTTCTTTCTCTTGCGGGAATTGACTTACTTCGAGAATTAATAAACCCGTTTTTTCAACTCTTGCAAGGGCAAGAGATCCCTTTCCGTTAACAAGCTCGATGTTTTCGCCTTCCCGAATACGCATGACTTTGGAGAGGTGGTGGTGTTCAGTATCTTCCAAAAAAACAGTTTTTTTTGGGGCGTACTCCTGATTTAGATAAAACCGTTCACTCATTTGGGT
>CBDUSP010000021.1:0-21216 GCA_965370365.1 uncultured bacterium
AACCTCCATTAACTCACTCGAGTTAATTACGGTTTCCGAATTAACTTTTTCGGCGCTTTTGGCGCGAATCCCTGGCAAAGCAATTGATCAGTGTCTCCCTAGGGAGTATACGAACCTATTCCACTAAAAATATTGGGAACTTATTCAGGGTTATCTTCCTTATTATCCAGAGGAGCTGAGAAAGGTCTACCAGCTTTCATGTCATCCCAAAGCTCTTTCGAGCACTTACGATCCCATCTTTCCCAGTTCTCTTTGTATTCTGAGTAGTCTGTCTCTTCGACCCAGTGAAGGTCTCCTCCTTGCAGGCCCACCTGGTCGGGGAAGCGGATTCCATCGAGATGATCAAGCTCATGCTGAAAAATTCTTGCGGTGTACCCAGAGAGCTCAGTTTCTACCGGATTCCCTTCGCGATCCAAGGCTTTTATCCGAATGTCCGTACTTCTCGAAACAATACCCACAACACGGCTGTCTACAGAGTAGCATCCTTCCTTACCTTCTGCTACTGCCGGAGAGGACCAAAGAATCTCAGGATTAATGAAAACTTCGAGACTTCCAGGTGTTCTATCCTTTGTATCTATCCCAACATCCACCAAAATGATGCGCTTGCTAATTCCAATTTGTGGTGCAGCAAGACCGACCATGAGGAGTTTTTTCCCTTCTCCTCTTTCTCCTCTAGCCACTGCAAACATTTGTTCGACAATCGATTGGATTTTTTCTGAAAGAATTTCATCGGGAGCTACCTCGGAGGCCACCTTCTGCAAAAGGGGATCTCCGGGAGGCGTGAAAGGAGAGTTTGCTTCTAGATTCTGAGCAAAACCTGCAGAACAAAGAAAAACCGCTGCAATCAACAGTTTTCTAGCAATCATCAGACATCTCCTAAATTTTTCAAGTTATTGTATCAAACTCTCCTAAAAAAAGCTATTTCTCTTGAGCTCATACGAATAAATCGATAAATAAAAAGTTATGCGAAGATCTTGGCGAGTCTTACTTGTATTCCCCTTAAAATTATCAGATTGAGGGAGGGGCCCCCGTTCGGATTTTGGAGGAAATTTCCGTGATCGCGACTCGGTGGATGTACTCCGTACGCCCCGGGTCGCGATCACGGAAATTTACCCAAAAGACGAATGGGGGCGGCTGGACTCGAACCAGCGGAGGCCGAAGCCGGGGGATTTACAGTCCCCTGCAATTGCCACTATGCGACACCCCCGGAAAAGAGAGCCGGCGTTGGGCCGGCTCTTTTCTGGAAAGATGCTGGCGAAAGGAATTGAACCCTCAACCGTCCGATTACAAGTCGGGTGCTCTACCAATTGAGCTACACCAGCATAAAGGAACCACTGAACAACTTCAGTGGCTCCTAAAGAGGTTCAAGATAACAAAATGCGCCGATTCCGATCAATAGCTTTTCGTTTTCTTGACTCTAGAGAGGAAGGGGGATAAACTCTTTCCCCTGTATGGAACTATTTGTCCCCTTAGCAAAACCCCCTTGGACGAAGCTTGGAAAAGAGCTGGAAAGCGCTGTCCGTAAGGCAATTTTTGATTTTTCCCTTTTGGATCCAGGAGTGGATAAAGTTGCGATTGCTTTAAGCGGTGGAAAGGACAGCTTGGGTCTTCTTTTTTTGTTGCACGCACTAAAAAATCGCGGCTTTCCCGATTTTGAGATCTATGCGATCCATGTTAGCGGAGAGTTTTCGTGTGGAGCTGGGGTCGACAAGAAATTTCTTAAAACCGTCTGCAAAGAGCTTGGTGTTCAGCTTATCATGCAAGAATCCACGCAAACAAGAGAGAAACTTGAATGCTATAGATGCTCAAGAGAGCGAAGAAAACTCATTTTTGATGCGGCTAAAAGTGTCGGGGCAAAGGTCATTGCCTTTGGCCATCACCGCGATGATAGCGCGCAGACGCTTCTTTTAAATCTCTTTCACAAGGCAGAATTTGCGGCAAATCTGCCTAAAGTTCCGATGCAAAGCTATGGAGTGACGATCATCCGCCCTCTGATTTACATTGCAGAGAAGAGTTTAATTGAATTTGCAAAACAGTATGGATTCCAACGCATTACCTGTCAGTGTCCTGTCGGGCAAAACTCGAAGAGATTTGTCGTCGATCAAATCCTCCGCGACATTGAAGAGCACTTCCCTCATGTTCGTGGGAATTTAGCTAAGGCAGGCGTAACATATGGATCAGACAAAGCCCTTCGACCTTGATGTTTTTGTTTTGAAGAACAACACTGGTGTCTATGAAACTTGAGCTTTTTGCATTTATCACCTACTTTATCATCATTGCAATCATTGCTTTTGCATCGTATCGCAAACAACAAACAGAAACCGACTACATCCTCGGAAACAGGTCCTTAAACTTTTATTTAACCGCTTTATCTGCCCATGCAAGTGACATGAGTAGCTGGCTTTTTCTTGGTTTTCCGGCTTTAATTTTTGTCACGGGAGTTACGGGCGCTTGGGCAGCAATTGGCCTTGTCGTTTGCATGTTTTTGAACTGGCACTTTGTCGCCCCTAAAATTCGGACAATTACAGAGCAGACAAACAGTCTTACTCTAAGCTCTTATTTTGAAAATCGATTCAATGACACCTCGGGGAAAATTCGCATTATTTCCGCCATCATGTCGGTCTTTTTTTTCACGTTCTACATCTCCTCCGGACTTGTCGGCATGGGGATTTTAGTAGAGTCATTATTTGGGTTTAACTACACCCTTGGGATTTCGATCGGTCTTTTTGTCGTTGTTGCGTATGTGTTTTTTGGTGGATATCGAACCGTTGCTTGGATCGACTTATTTCAAGGCTTTTTCCTCCTTGGCGTTATCGTTTTAATCCCCTCAATCTTGCTCTTCAAAGCAGGAGGACTGGATCCCGTTTTACAAGCTGTAAAAGCAAAACATTTGACCACCTCTTTGTTTGGAGATTTTGCTCCAAAAACACTCTTCTCTTACCTTCTGATTGCTGCTGGTTGGGGGCTTGGATATTTTGGGCAACCCCACATCATCACCAAGTTCATGGGGATTAAAAAAGTCAGCGACATGAGCAAGGCAAAATATTTAGGGATCAGCTGGCAAACAATTGCCCTCTTGTCTGCAACCATGATCGGACTCCTTGGGATTTACATCTTCCCAAGCGGCCTTGAAAACCCAGAATATGTAACTCTTGGGCTTGTAAAAAGCTCTCTTCCCGTTTTCTTCTCAGGGCTTGCTCTTTGCGCGATTTTAGCTGCAACAACAAACGTAATGGCAGCTCAAATCCTCGTTGTTGCATCCAATGCATCTGAAGATTTTTATAAGCGCCTGTTTCGACGGGAAGCAACGTCCAACGAACTTATTTGGGTCTCTAGAGCAAGCGTGATTCTCATTTCTCTTGTTGCGTTTTTCATCGCTTTTTTCAATGTTTCTTCGATCTATCAACTCGTTTTTTATTCTTGGTCGGGCCTCGGCGCTTCTTTTGGTCCCCTTGTTTTGCTCTCTCTCTATAGAAAAAAGATCAACCATCACGGAGCTTTTGCAGGGATCCTTGTTGGCGGAATTTCTTCCGGTGTGTGGTATTCTTTTGAAAGCACATTTCAAATGCATATCGATCCTCTCATTGTGGGATTTATTTTAGGAGGCATAACAATTGAGCTTGTTTCTTTCCTTACTCAAAAAAAACAGTTCTCAGGAGTATCGTGATGTCAAAGCGCCCTTTTTTACTCATTACTAACGACGATGGAATCCACGCTCCTGGAATTAAACACCTTTGGGAAGCAGTTAGAGAATTTGCAGATATTGCAATCGTAGCTCCTGCTTCAGAAAAATCGGGAACGAGCCTTTCAATTACCTGGACAAAACCCCTTACCATCCACCCTATTGATTGGGATGCATCAACAAAAGCATGGAGCGTAAACGGCACTCCCGCTGACTGTGTAAAAATGGCCTGCAGCACTCTTCTAGAAAGAATTCCGGACATGGTAATCTCTGGAATCAATCGAGGATCAAATGCCGGAAGAACTGTTTTGTATAGCGGAACAGTTGGAGGCGTAATTGAAGGAACTTTAAGGGGCATTCCGGGGATTGCGTTTTCTTTTTGCGATTTTACCCCTCCCCCTTTAAGCGCTACAAAAGAGTTTATCGTTCCCTTAATTCGCCATTTCTTGAAAAATCCCACGCCTCAAGGAACCTTGATTAACGTAAATTTCCCTCCAGATTGTGAAAAAGGAGTAAAAGGCCTAAAGTTTGCAAAGCAAGGAAAAGGATATTGGACAGAAGACCCAGAAAAACGCGTGCATCCACAAGGCGTTCCTTATTATTGGCTCGGAGGCAAATGGTCTGATTTTATGGAAGACCCGATGAGTGATGTGGCTCTTTTAGAGGAAGGCTATGTTACAGCAACGCCGATTCAGATCGGCAATCTAACAGATCTGCAAACTCTTCAGTTGCAGAAGGCAAGCGTCGAAAATCTATTCACTCCGGGAGTCGAAGCAATTTATTGAAGGAATCGGTAGTAGATATCTACCGACTAACTGGAAAACCTGCGTATTTTCTCTTCTGTTTCTACGATCCTTCTCTCAAGTTCTTCTTTCATTTCTGGTGTTGCCCAAGGAGCTGGTTATTTCTAAGAGAACCATAGTAGCGTGTACCGTCTGGGAAAGTACGTTCCTGTTTTATCCTATTATCCGACTTAGCTGCCTCATAGATCTGAGTCATGTTGTCAAAATAGAGAGCTGTATCTTCCCTAACCTGATCTAGCAAACTTGCATTACAATCACTTACGACGCTCTTTATCAACATTAAAAACCTCTGGCAAATAGTATACTTTTACAATCAAACTAGCTCAAAACCTGGAGTCTGTTTGAATATATAGAAATATTATAACATATTACGATAAACCTTTGAATGGCTTTATGTTTTTTGCAAGAAATAAGTTAAAATGTAGTAATAAATTTTGTAATTAAAATTATAATTATATGTTCGTTAGAAAGTGGGTCTCCGAAACGAATCTTTCAAAAAGGTTTGTAGAATAATCCCCTATCATCATAGAATGGGAGATCCATTTTTGGGGGCGTATAGCTCAGTTGGTAGAGCTCCTGTCTTACACACAGGCGGTCATAGGTTCGAGTCCTTTTGCGCCCAAGTATAGTTTTTCCTGCGGGAGTAGTTCAATTGGTTAGAGCACCGCCCTGTCACGGCGGAAGTTGCGGGTTCGATTCCCGTCTCCCGCGATCTTTTTAAGGTCGCCACACATGCCGCAAAAAACCCCTTTTAAAAAACGAGTTTTCAACCAAATTCTTTCGTATTTTGGGATGGCTGTTGGCGCATTTTTTGCAGCCCTTGCAATCCGCATTTTCTTGAATCCCAATGAACTCATCGACGGCGGTGTCATCGGTATGTCCATGATCTTGGCGCGCCTTTTCGGATCTGTCTACCTTTCACTCTTCCTTTTGATCCTCAATCTCCCCTTTATTTATCTCGCCTGGCGATTCATCCGAAAAAGCTTTGTCATTCACATGCTAACTGCGACCATTTTTTTCGCAATCTTCCTCTTTTTACTTGAAAAAGTCCCCTCTTTTGGCGCAGATCAACTCGAAGCGATTGTCATTGGTGGCGCGATGTTGGGGGCTGGGTCAGGTCTGATTATTCGCTTTGGGGGATGTATTGACGGAACTGAAATCTTTGCAATCATCATCAATAAGAAAAAAGGGTACACCGTCGGCCAAGTAGTCTTGGCAATTAACTTCTTCGTCTTCACCGCCTATGGATGGATCTTTAGCGACTGGCATGTCGCTCTTCGCTCTTTAATGACATACATCGTCGCCTTTAAAACGATGGATCTTGTGATTGCAGGCCTTGAAGAGCTCAAATCAGTCCTCATCATGTGCTCTAAACCAGAAAAGCTTAGCAAAATCATTACCCATGAGCTTGGCCTTGGCCTGACCTTCATCAAGGGAAAAGGCGGGTACTCAGGAGAGGACCGTGATATTTTGTTCATTATCGTTGAAAGACTCGATCTTGCGGAGCTGAAAGAGATCGTCTTAAGAGAAGATCCCACTGCCTTTATGGCAATTGAAAACTTGCATGAAGTGGCCTACGGCAAAACAGCCAGGGTCGCCTTAAAAAGGCGCGCGAAAAAATTCACCAAGAAATTCTTTTAAAAAAGCTTGATCCCTGCCCCTTAAAAGGGCTAGTCTGAGATCTATGCATGAATGTAACGACGAACTAATCAATCCACACAAACAAGCTCTTTCCGTTGACTCTTGGCGGCTTTTTCGTATTATCTCGGAGTTTGTCGATGGGTTTGAAACCATGACCTCTTTGGGGCCTTCTGTTGCCGTTTTCGGCTCCACAAACCAGCAGCCGCTTGAGAAAAAGTATTACGACTTGGCAGAAAAAATTGCCGAAAAAATCGTAGCCAAAGGATTTGGAGTGATTACTGGCGGCGGACCTGGAATCATGGAGTGTGCCAATAAAGGCGCGCAAAAAGGGGGCGGCAAAAGCTGCGGTCTTTGTGTCAATCTTCCAGGAGAGGCGAAACCCAATTCTTACATCGATGAAAAATACCTCCTCAACTTTCGCTATTTCTTCGTCCGCAAAGTGATGTTTGTTCGCTACGCCCAAGCGTTTGTGGTTCTTCCGGGAGGGTTTGGAACACTCGATGAACTTTTCGAAGCGTTAACACTGCTACAAACAGGAAAAATTCAGCCGTTCCCCGTTTATCTTGCTGGGACAGACTATTGGAAAGGACTCATTGATTGGCTCAAAAGCACAGTCTTAAAACAGGGAAATATTAAGCAGCAAGACTTGGATTTAATCCGCCTTTCCGATGATCCCGATGAAATTGCAAATGGCATCGAAAGTCACTACAAAAAAACAAGAGCCATTGAGAATTTTTAAGGATGCATTGAACCCTACTTGAGACCTAAATGTATTGCTACAATAGAAAGGCACCTGTGAGCAACACGAGCGGTTGCAGAAGACACCATAGAAGCAAACCCTGCAAGCGGGGGTAACAGAAGAACAGCTTTCAACGCGTTCTCTTTAGTTTCCCCTCCGATGATGATTGGCAGAGCGACTACAGAAGCCAGAGCTGCCGCACCACTCGCTATGCTAATTGTCGCAGTGGCAATGCCCATACCACCAAAAAACTGAACAGATGTAAACCTCCTCCCAAAAGAAAGGTCTTGAGAATGTTGAGCTTCTCGATATGCCGGGTCTAATAGGTCTTCCCAAATATTAAATTTCTGTTCAACCACATACACTTCTGTTGACATCGCTTCCCCTATTTCTTAAGTTTAGCGTAGATTCTATAAGAAAGTTGTGTTTTTTACAACAAGGGATTTTGGTTTTTTCATGGGTAATGCATTAAATTTTTTATTGACATTCTTTCGGAGCAAATGAATTGTTCAGTGTTTCCTAACGCATCGCGAAAGCAGCAGGAAGCAGCGCATTTAAGTACTCGCCATATTCATTTGAGTATCTTAAAGCATGCTTTTTCAACCTGTCTTGATCAATATATCCCTGCTTGTAAGCAATCTCCTCAATACAAGCGATCTTGATTCCTTGTCTTTCTTGAATCGTCTGAACAAATGAAGAGGCTTTTTGAAAAGAATCAAAGGTCCCTGCATCTAACCAAGCATGGCCGACTCCAAGAGGCCTCACCTTCAAGTTTCCTTGATTTAGAAGCACACAATTGACATCAGTGATCTCTAGCTCCCCTCGGGGCGACGGGGTTAATGTTTTCGCAATTTCTACCGCCTCTGGACCATAAAAATAGAGCCCAGGCACTGCATAAGAAGACTTTGGATTTTGGGGTTTTTCTTCAATACTCAAAGCGCGCATGGTCTGATCAAATTCGACAACGCCGTAACGCGTTGGATCTTTGATCCGATATCCAAAAATCAGTCCACCCGTTTTTACCGCCATCCCTTCCTTCAAAATCGAAGGAAGATCATGCCCATAGAAAATATTGTCTCCCAAAATCAGCGCCAGAGGACTGCCCTTTAAAAAAGACCCCCCAATGATAAGAGCCTCTGCAATTCCTTTGGGCTTATTTTGAACCTTATAAGACAGTTTTAACCCGAGTGAAGAACCATCGCCCAAAAGCCGTTCAAATCGAACGACATCTTCCGGGCTTGAAATAATCAAAATCTCGCGAATTCCAGCAAGCATAAGCGTAGAGAGTGGGTAGTAGATCATCGGTTTATCATAAACAGGAAGGAGCTGCTTAGAAATCGCGAGCGTTGCAGGATAAAGCCTGGTCCCACTTCCCCCTGCTAGGATGATTCCTTTGGTCATATAAACTCACAACCCTCACTCATCCACTGATCAATTGTGTTGATCGTGTAATCATGCGTTAAGAATTTTTCGTTTTGCAACATGAACTGGTGGAAGGGAATCGTTGAGTGAACTCCCATGATGTGAAACTCTCTTAAAGCTCTTTTGGCATGGGCAATCGCCTCAGTGCGATCTTTGCCTTTGACAATCAGCTTTGCAATCATTGAATCATAGTTCGGAGGGATTTTATAGCCTTGATAGCATGCACTGTCTACGCGAACATTTGGGCCACCAGGTGCCACATACTGCTCTAGAGTGCCTGGTGATGGAGCAAAGTTATTTGCTGGGTTCTCTGCGTTAATGCGAAATTCAAAAACATGTCCAGTGCATACAACATCTTTTTGTTCTACACAGAGCTTTTTCCCTTCAGCAATTCGGAGTTGTTCTTTTACGAGATCCACTCCCGTAAGCTCTTCAGTAACTGTGTGCTCTACTTGGATGCGCGTGTTTACTTCCATGAAGTAGTAATTTCCCTCTGCATCAAGCAAAAACTCAACTGTTCCAACAGATGTGTACCCAGCAGCTTTCACAAGAGCAACGGCACTCTCCCCAATTTTTTTACGCATCGCATCTGTTAGCTTTGGACTTGGAGCTTCTTCAATAAGCTTTTGGCGCCGTCTTTGAATCGAACAGTCCCTTTCATAGAGATAGACATAGTTTCCATGTGTATCACCCATGATTTGCATCTCGATGTGCCGCGGATTGACGACCATCTTTTCAAGATATACATCAGGATTCCCAAAACTCACATCGGCTTCTGTTCGCGCTGCAACAAACTTTTGCGCAAAATCGTTTTCGTTGTACGCAATGCGAATTCCTTTTCCACCGCCACCTGCAGACGCTTTAATAAAAATGGGGAAACCAAATTTTTTCGCTTCCTTAAGACCTTCCTCTACATTGCGAACGATCCCATCAGATCCCGGAATAACAGGACATTTCACGCTCTTTGCAGTTTTCTTTGCCTGCGCCTTATCACCTAAAAGGGAAATTGTTTTGGATGTTGGACCAATGAATTTGATTCCAGAGCTCTCACAAATTTTTACAAAGTTCGCATTTTCACTTAAAAAACCATAGCCAGGATGAATCGCATCTGCGCCAGTCACTTCGCAAGCAGCAAGTAAATTTGGGATTTTTAAATACGATTGGGCTGAAGGCGGCTCTCCAATACAGACGGATTCATCTGCATGATACACATGCATAGCATCTGCATCTGCTTTTGAATACACAGCAACGGTCTTAAGCCCTAAGTCATGACACGCGCGAATGATGCGGACAGCAATCTCTCCGCGATTGGCAATCAACACTTTCATGGGATGACTCGAAAAAGACGCGATCCAAATTCGATCGCTTGCCCATTATGAGAAATGATCTCAGCAACCGTTCCATTCACTCCCGCTTTGACCTCGTTCATCACCTTCATCGCCTCAATAATGCAAACAACAGTCCCTTCATTGATCGTATCGCCTACTTTCACAAAAGGAGGATGATCGGGCGCTGCTGCCGCATAAAACGTTCCCACCATCGGAGAGGTGACAAAAGACCCCGCAGTTTCTTCTTTGGGCTTTTGAGGAGCCGCACACTCTTCCATAATAGGCTGTGCAACGGGGGCTGGAATAGACTGTTTTTCAAGGTGAATCTCAAAATCGCCTTTTTTATAAACGATCTTGTGAAGCTTTGATTCCTCAAGCTCGGTCATTAACTTCTTGATCTCATCAATTTCCATGCTACACCCTTTGAATGAACTCATTTGTGTGCGTATCTACTTTAACTACATCGCCACTTTCGATGAATAAGGGAACTTCGATCTTCGCACCTGTTTCTAAAACTGCTTTTTTTGTGGTCGCTCCAGGAATTGGACTTTCCACTTTTACAACCATGATCTCAAGAAACTGTGGGAGTTCGACACCAAAAATAGCCTCTCCGTAAAACATCGCTTTTACGGGGATCCCCTCTTTTAGATAGTTCACTTTTTCAGAAAGAATCTGAGAAGAAACAAGAATCTGCTCTAACGTTCCAACATCCAAAAAGAGATACTCTTTCCCCTCTGGATATAAAAACTCTAATGATTTCTCGATTAAAGAAACCTCATCAATTGCCTGGTCGGGCTTAAAATTCTTTTCGATCAAGGATTCATCAACGAGATTCCTCAATTTGGTCTTGATAAAGGGTGTTCCCTTAGCAACCGTTACTTTGACACTCGACTCAACACGATAAATTTTTTTATCTAGATTTAAGGTCATTCCTGGAGTGATTTGATTTGCCGTAGTCATTGTATAATTTCCTTTAGTTCACTAAGGTCCTTGATGGAATGATCGATCCATTCCTCTTTCACGCAAAAAGCGCCCCTTCCCCATCGCATATGAACTGTATTAAACCCCAAATCAAAAGCAGGCCTTAAATCCGTCTCAATACGATCGCCGCAGACCCATACCTCTTTAGGAGAGACTGAAAAAATTTCTTGAATCTCCTCGTAAGCAATCTTTTTTCTTGGGCCTTTAAGGACTTTAATCATACTAAACATGGACCTATCAATACCAGCTTTTTTCAGCTTCTCTTCCTGGAAGGGCGAGTACCCCACTGTAACAAGAGCAACCTTTCCTTCGGAGCAAAAATGCTCCAAAACTTCTTTTGCATGAGGCGTCATCGGAACCTTAAAAGTCTCTGGCAAGGGAGATGTTAACGCTACAAGCGCCTCTTCAATTTGCTTGTCATTGGCGCGTGTAGCCTTTGCAAAAGAGCAAAAAGCCTCTTTAGATCTCAGGTGAGTCTGGTTTTTCTTTAAGAGATCTGCGTAAGCATGGGCAACATCGGGAATTGTAACCCCGGAGGCAATGAGCGCGCCTAAGCACTCTTTCAGCTTGAAGGGAGTAATCGCTCCGGATGTGTCAATCAGGGTGTCGTCAAGATCAAAGATGATTAACAATCTTCATCAACTCCTGAGCTAGTTTGTCCGAATCATGACGAATCAAGTTTCTTCGTAAAAGGTCTTTCTTTTTCTCTCTTGCAAGCGAACCGATCATGCGCGCGCCTAAGATACGATCATCGTCCAAATCATTTTCGACAAGATCCCCCTCATTTGCATACTCATCAATCAGTTCTTTCGGTGGTTTTTCCACGTTAATCAAAATATGATCAAAAATATCTTTTCCCAAAAACTGAATAAGCTCTTTTAGGTAGTGACTTGTCTTGTATCCAGCTGTCTGTCCTTTTCGATTCATCAGGTTTAGAACAAACACTTTGCGAGCAGTTGACTTGCAAATGGCATCGCTCACTCCCTCGACAAGCAAATTTGGAATGAGTGAAGTATGAAGCCCCCCAGGACCAAGGACAATTAAATCAGCAGAGTGAATTTCCTCAATCACCTTTGGATTCACTGTAGGATAAGGCTCTAAGTAAATGCTCTTGTATCCTCTTTCGAGATCCTGAGAAAGATACACCTCTCGCTCCCCTTCCAAGACCTTCTGGTTGTTTAAAACCATCTTTAGACGGACCTGATTCATCGTCACAGGAAGGACTTTTCCATTGATGTATAAAATCTTTCCAGCTTCTTCAACAGCCTTCTCAAAGCTTCCCGTGACCTTTTCTAAAGCAGAAAGAAGCAAATTCCCAAAAGAGTGGCCGCCAAGTCCCCCGTTTTCAAAACGATAGTTCATTAAAGAGCGCATCAGATGCGTGGAGTCAGAAAGAGCAACAAGACACTGCCGCACATCGCCGGGAGGAAGAACGCCAAGCTCATCACGCAAAACCCCCGTGCTCCCCCCGTCATCTGCCATGGAGACAACCGCAGTCAGATCTAAGGCGTATTTTTTAAGCCCTGTTAAGACGACAAAGTTTCCTGTCCCCCCACCTACAACAACCACTTTTTTGGGCTTACTTTTGGTCATACAGAGTCCCGTAAAAGCTGAACTCCCTTCCCAAGCGACTGTTCCTTAAAGACATAGCTTCCGCTTACTAAGACATTTGCCCCGGCATCGACGCACAAAGGAGCCGTCTCATCGGTAATTCCGCCATCGACCTGAATGTCAAAGGGCGGCAAAGTCCCTTTTTCTGGAATGACGCCTCCCTGACGAATTCCACGATGCTCACACGCCTGGCGCGTAAAGCGAACTTTTTCAAGCATCTCACCCATAAATGCCTGTCCCCCAAAGCCAGGGCTGACCGTCATAATGAGCACCATATCACACATTGTTAGGTACTTAGGGATCATCTCAAAAGAAGTCTCCGGACGGAACGCAAGACCTGCCTTCTTATCACAGCGCCGAATGTATCCAAGAGTCTCTTCGATATCCTCCGTAGCTTCAAAGTGAAAAGTAACTCGATCGGCACCCGCTTGAATAAACTGCTCGATGTACTCGAACGGATTATACATCATTAAGTGGACATCCAAAAAAAGATTTGTCGATCGATTGATCGCAGCAACGGCTTTTGGCCCCAACGTCAAGTTTGGGACAAAATGACCATCCATGATGTCGATGTGGATCCCGTCTGCGCCGGAATCTTCAAGGCGCTTTGCCTCACCTGCAAGATTTCCGAAATCCCCCGACAAAATAGAAGGAAAAATTTGAATTTGATTCTCGGCCATAATACTCAAAATGTATACCCGAGAAGAGAGGTTCTGCACAAGATTGTTTTGAAAAAGGACCCTTCGGACCCGCTCAAAAAATCTTTACTATATACTCACAACTATCAGTTGAGTTAATAATGAATATTAGTGTATAATATAGTCATTATAAAAATAAAAAGAGGTTAATATGTCTACCCAATTCAATGCGACAACAGCCTGTGACGAGATATTGCAGCGATTTGCAGAGGCAAGAGAAGAGCAGCGCACAACAACAAGCCCCCAGGCAACACGAGTGAACACTGCAGCTACGGCGCAGAGGGCCCTAGCCTCTACTAACCGTGTCCCATCAACTCAAGTGATCGCTGCTCCATCTCCAGCAGCCGCGAGTACATCACCTCAAGTGACCGCTCCTGCGGCAACAACCACGAGAACACCACCTCCAGTGGTAACTCCATCAACACACACAAATACGACAATCCTCTCTTCTCTTGGATTAGCGGGGATAGGCACAGAGTTTTTCCGTCGATATGTCTCCTCAAACAAGCCCCTGTTGTCTTCACAAAGGAAATGCGAAATGGCAGCCAGCGTCATCCCCTTCATGCTCGGCTTTACTCTTTTGAAAATGAAGCCGCGTTCAGTAGAAAACTTAGTCGAGGACGCGAAATCTATACCTAGCAAAGTCCAGAGAGGATTCGCAGCCACCAAAAAGTATATTAAGGATAATAAAGACACCGTCTACGCGCTTGCGATAGCTGGTCTTGCTTTGGGCTGGGCGATTTCCTCTATAATTAAGTCTAGTGTTCCCGTCCAACAAATCGAGAATACACAACCGAAAGAAGATCCAGTTGCTTCACCAGCTGAAGACAACCTTAGTCGACTTCTTGAACAAAACATCCTTATCCCCTCAAAAGAACCTTCTAACTCACCACCCGAGTTAACGAATCCTGAAGTTGTAAAAGAGGCAGAAATTATACCCGCAGCCCCCCTTACTGTGGCCGCACCATCTCAAGACGATGTATCTTTACGAGATATCTCATTTACTACTGCGAAAGTTGTAGATGCATACTTAAACCCAATAGGGTTCGCTCAAAGAAATGTGCTGCCCCCGATCATGGCCGCCCTTAAGGAATCTGCTGTTAAGTTTATGTATGCTGCAAGGACCTTTCAACGCGGAGCATGAGCATCCTAATCTAGAGCAGAGAGAAATCGCGACTGTAAATCGCTATCCTCTGTTAACAGAAGACAGCCGAAATAAAGCGCCCCGTCTACTTCCAAAGAAAAGGCACCAAACTGATGCGATGGAACGGCAAGAGAGGAAATCCTCTCTGTTAATAGTTTTTGCTTGAACGGATCTACCGGGACAATCGCAATCACTCTTTTTGCATCTTGCCTGTAGAGGAAATCATTCCCCTCAGCCTTTGTCACCTGAAGAAACAGTAAAAACCACTGCTTTAAATCCTCTACATCAACAGCCGTTCTCGCTTCAATGGGATCAAGAGCGTAATAAAATCTCTCGACAAGCACCGGACACTTCTTAGCGACAGATCCAAGACTCTGCTTTAAAAGCTCTAAAAGCTCACTTTGCTTATAGATCATGCCCCCGTTAAAATCCCGAATCTCTCCGATAAGATTGGAAAGCTCTTCAAAAACAGCGTGTCTCGCCTTGTACATATCAACAGAGCGATCTTCCCTTAAAAAAGAAGCGTTCTTGACAAATGTGCGAAACACAGAAGCCTCTTTTACATATTTTTTGCGCACATGACCCACTCTACGCACCCGATCATGAATGTACTTTAAAGGAGTGGAAGATTTTGCAAATATTTCCTGCAAATCTGAAGCACCTGCAAGCTGAACTCTCAGCAAGACCACTGTAAAATAAAGGTCTTCCCCCTTTTGCTCATCAAAAGAAATCACAACCTGAGGGAGGTCCTTTGCAAAGCGAAGCTGGCGAGAAAGGAGCATGATATTACGCAAAATCTCTTCCTCATTGCGTGGCATGAAAATAGGGTGCGCAAGTTGCTCAATATTTCCCTTAATTTGCTCAGGAAGAGAGATTCTTAACCGCTGAACTTCCTCAAGCGTAAATTCTGTTCCCTCTGGTTTTTTCACCTCTAGATAGAGCGTTTGCATCGATGGATCTGAGATACGATCAAGAAAGAACGATCCCTTCACCGGCTGCACATAGGGAAGATGCTTTTGAATTGCGCTTACAAGATGCATCATTTCAAACACCTCATGCTCACGCAAAAAGTTTATTCCCAGTAAAACCCCCAAAACATGCTTGCCCTCTACAGGAGACTCCTCTTTAGAAACCCCGCGCGTATCAAAAGGACTTAAAAAACGCCTTTGTCCTGGAAGCTGCGTTTTTAAAAACTTAAGATGAATATGTCTTTGCGCCGGAAACATGCGAATCTTTTGCTTAAGAAGCTTTTTAAGCGAATAGAGATTCGAAATGATCCGACTAATATGGTGATAATCCCTCTCATTTTTAAAGTCTTCCTGGCAATTGACCAAAAACTGCTGCATCTGCGTAAAAATGCCCCGATCAAAATCCTGAGAGTGGCTTTGGATAAGAGAGCTAATCTTTTCTTGAATCATCGCCGTTTTTCCATCATTGGAAAGCCCTTTAAATTCCAAAATGCGACGCGCATGGTAATTTGACACAAGACCTAGACGAAGCTCTTTTTCGATGATCTCAATATTTCTCTTTACTTCCTCGACATCCTGCGCACTTTTTAGGTGGATAACGATCTCGGCAACACTCAAAAGCTCTTCTGTCAAATGAGGGATGCGAATATCTGAACTAAAAAAGAGCTCGACATTGCTCCTTTTGCTCGGGAGAAGCCATCTACTGATCATATCGTAGAAAAAATTAGACGCATTTAAGCGCTGCTTGCAAAGCATTAAAGCAGAAAACGTGCAAGGAGCTTTAGAAAGATCCGACCACGCGATCAACGGCAAGCTATCTTGAAATCGTGCCCTGTCTAAAGGGCCCGCATCTTCATCTAAAAGATCTATCGGAACAATCCTGCGAAGTAAATCTTGCGCCCCCTCTCGGAAGGAATCGGTCTCCATGTTTGGACACCCAAACTCAAAATCAAATATAAGTTGTTGTTCTTTCGTAGTAACGATCATCAAACAAATCCAAGTAAAATTGTTTTTTCTACGGTGCCCAAGAAATTTTCACTCTACGAATGGTCTCAAAAAAAATAAAGATAAAACTTGGCACCTTGTAAAAAGGGGGTTCTTTTTGACACCTTCTAATCGACACATAACCTTCTTATAACAAGGAAGATAAAAACACCTACCATTGATGAAGAAAAATCTAGAAAAATCTTTCATGCTACGCAAAATCAAAAAAAACTTCATCTCTTTTTTTGAAATCCCTACGAAGGATCTATATCTTGCTATTATTGAAGAAGATTTGATAAACTTTCCCCTTTAGTCAAAACCAGATCTTTGCTCAAAAAAGAATCTGCAGCTTTATTTATAAACAGGAGAAACCCTTTAACATGTCACACACACACACCCCATCAGATCTTCAAGACTGGAACGCAAGCAACCTCCTCGATGATGTCGAATTTCAAGAGACCGAAGCGCGTCAATTTCACGATTTACTTTACGGAAAAGACAATGCGGGCGACAAAACCTCCCTTGCTCTTCTCAACGTTGGACAGATTCTAAACGGCAAGATCGTAGAGATTTCGAAAGACTATGTTGTGGTTGATGTGGGCCTAAAATCTGAAGGTCTTATTCCTGTTTCAGAATTCATAGACTCCGCAGAAATTGTTCTTGGAGGAGAGGTTGAAGTTTATCTCGACCAGGCAGAAGGGTCCGATGGACAAATTGTTCTCTCCCGAGAGAAGGCGCGCAAATTCCGCCAGTGGGAGCATATCGTTCAAAACTGCAAAGAAGGATCGATTGTTTCAGGAAAGGTTATCAAGAAGGTCAAAGGCGGCCTGATGGTAGATATTGGGATGGAAGCCTTTCTTCCAGGATCTCAAATTGACAACAAGCGAATCAAAAATCTCGACGAGTTCGTTGGAAAGAGCTACGAATTTAAGATCCTCAAGATCAATGTAGAGCGAAAAAACATCGTTATTTCTCGCAGGGAAATCCTCGAAGAAGAAAGAGTTTCTCGAAAAGCAGAAATCCTCGAGCATATTGAAAAAGGAGCCATCCTCAAAGGCGTCGTGAAAAATATCACCGACTTTGGTGTCTTCCTTGATCTCGATGGAATCGATGGCCTCTTACACATCACCGACATGACCTGGAAACGAATCAAACACCCTTCAGAGCTCGTCCGCTTAGGCCAAGAGCTTGAAGTGATGATTCTTCACGTCGACAGCGAAAAAGGGCGCATTGCACTTGGGCTCAAGCAAAAAGAAGAAAATCCATGGGAAGAAATCGAAAGAAGATATCCTCCAGGAACGAATGTTCATGGGAAAATCGTTAACCTCGTCTCTTATGGTGCCTTCATCGAAATTGAAGACGGGATTGAAGGGCTCATTCACGTCTCTGAAATGTCTTGGACAAAGAACATCACAGATCCAAGCGAGATGGTCCGCGTAGGCGACGAAGTCGATGCAGTTGTCCTCTCTATTCAAAAAGACGAAGGAAAAATCTCTCTTGGCATTAAGCAAACAGAGAGAAACCCTTGGGAAGATGTTGAGTCAAAGTATCCTGTTGGAACAAATGTGTCAGCAGAGATCCGAAGCCTAACAAACTACGGCGCTTTTGTTGAGCTCGAACCTGGAGTGGACGGATTGATCCACATTTCTGATTTGAGCTGGATCAAAAAGGTTTCTCATCCCTCAGAACTCTTGAAAAAGGGAGACAAGGTGGATGCTGTTGTTCTCTCCGTAGATAAAGAAAGTAAGAAAATCACTTTGGGTGTCAAGCAGCTCGAAACAAACCCTTGGGACTCCCTTGAAAAAGAGCTTCCTATTGGTTCTGTTGTTCATGGAACGGTTACAAAGACGACTGCATTTGGCGCGTTTGTAGAGCTTGACAGCGGCATCGAAGCTTTGATCCATGTGACAGAGATTTCCGATGAACCTTTTGGGAAAGTAGAAGATGTGATTTCCAAAGGAGATAAAATCACTGCGAAAGTCGTTAAGATCGACCCTGAACACAAAAAAGTGGCGCTCTCAGTCAAGGAATACCTCGTTGAGAAGAATCAGGAAGATCGAGACGATATTTCCATGGGATCAAAAGAAAAGAAAGAAGAGAAGGAAGAGAAAGAATCTTCTGAAGAGACTGAAGGGTAAGGACATTCATGAATAAAGATCTGATTGCTATTTTTGAATACCTTGAAAGGGAAAAAGGGATTAAGCGCGAAATCATCATCGACGCGATCTCCGAATCCTTGCGCGTTGCAGCCCGCAAAAACGTAAAAGGTCTTGGCGAGAGTGTCACTGTGGAGATTGATCCAAAGACTGGAGAGATCGAAGTGTTCACGCAAAAGCAAATTGTCGAAAAAGTGGAAAACCCAGCAAACGAGATCTCCTTTGAAGAAGCAAAGAGCTTTGAACCTGAGTGTCAGGTAGGACAATGGCTTGAGCTTTCAGTTCCCCCGCAGGATTTTGGACGCATTGCGGCAACAGCTGCAAGACAAATCATCTCACAGAAGCTCAAAGGCGCTGAGCGTGAAGTGATCCACGAAGAGTACAGACATCGCGTTGGAGAGCTCATTTCCGGAACTGTCAAGAGATTCATTCGAGGAAGAACGATTATCGTCGACCTTGGAAAAGTGGAGGCAATTCTTCCTGAGAGAAACTATCCGAAGCTGGAGCGCTACAATCTTGGGGAAAAGGTTCATGCGCTTTTGTATGAAGTTCGAGATACTGAAGACGGAAGAGGCGCTGAAGTGGTCCTAACGCGATCACACGCTGAGTTTGTAACAGCTCTTTTCACACAAGAAGTGCCGGAGCTTCACGACAAGACCGTGTGCATAGAGAAAATCGCAAGGGACGCGGGATATCGAACAAAGCTTGCTGTTGTCTCTTACGATCCTAAAGTAGATCCTGTGGGGACATGTGTTGGCGTGCGTGGGACGCGGATTAAGAACGTGATCAGAGAACTAAACAATGAAAAAATCGATGTTGTTCCCTTTACTGAAGACCCCATCCAACTGCTCAGAAATTTACTCGCTCCGATTGATCCGCGGTCAATCAAAGAGCATGAGACACATGTTTGGATTGTGGTAAATGATGAAGAGTATCCTCTTGTGATTGGGAAAAGAGGCATGAACGCCAGGCTCATCGGCAAGATGATTGGGAAAGAGATCCAGGTAAAAAAACTTGGTGACTATCAAAAGCTCCTTGTCGTTCAGATGGCAGAGCTTCAAGACTCAACAAATGAAAGACTGGATGAAAAACTAAAAATTGAAGGAGTCAGCGGGCTCGTTAATGAGAGCATAATCGGCGCTGGCTACGATACATTCCGCAAACTGACCGAAGCGAATCCAGTAGACTTTATGACAAAAGTTCCTGGCGTGAACTACTATGATCTTGCGGATAAACTTTTAGAACAAATGGGCAACCAAGAAGAGTAACCTTTGGCCAAAAATCTTAAACTAAACATCAAAAACCTCCAGCTAGCAGGCTCTTTGAAGATAAAAAAAGCTTCAAAAGAGAAACCTGAGACCAAAAAGGAAAAGGCTGCCGAAGAAAAGTCGAAAACACGCGTCAGGCGCCTCAAAGAGGACGCAAGCGTCTCCTCTGCATTAAAACAGGCGGAAAAGACACTTGCATCTCGAAGCAAAGCTAAAGAAAAAGAGCCAGAAGAGGCTCCCAAAAAACGAAAATCGCGACTCGTTAAAAGCCCCACGGAACAGGAAGAGCAAAAGCTACAAGAAGAGCAAAAGCTACAAGAGGCTCTCAAAAAGGAACAAGAAGCAGATATAGCGGCAAGCGAAGTCCCTGAAGAACAAGAAAAAGAGGACTCGCCGCCTCCCGAAGAGCCCAAGACAGAGCCTCCAAAAAAAGAAGATGCTCCCAAGGAAAAAGAAACCAAGACAAAGCAGGCACCCTCCACGAAGCCCCCTTTTGGCATCCGGAAACCGAAAGAGGTCAAGCAGCCCCCAAAACGAAAAGAGCCTGAGAAGCGTTTTGATGCTCGGGACAGGCAAGGCCTCCGCGATAATGATAACGAAGCGTGGCGCAAAAGAAGAGCGTACAAGCCTCCTAAAAGACGGGTAGCGCAAGAAGACATCGTTCGTCCAAAGAGTCTATCCACAAGGCTTCCGATTGCGATCAAAGATTTAGCCCAGGACATGAAGTTAAAAGCGTCGCAATTAGTTTCCAAGCTATTCATGCAAGGGATGACGCTCACTTTAAACGACTACCTCGATGATGAAACGGTCGTGCAGCTTTTGGGACACGAATTTGGATGTGAGATTACAATCGACACCTCCGAGCAAGAAAGAATCAACATTACCGGGCAGACGATCCGTGAAGAGATTGAAGACTCTCCTCCCGAAGAAATCATCCTAAGACCTCCCGTTGTGGCTTTCATGGGTCACGTGGATCACGGAAAAACAAGTCTAATCGATTCAATCCGAAACTCCAACCGAGTTTCTGGAGAAGCGGGAGCCATTACGCAGCATATCGGCGCCTTTAAGGTGAAGACAACAAGTGGAAAAGTAACAATTTTAGATACCCCGGGTCACGAAGCCTTTTCTGAAATGCGAGAAAGAGGAGCCAATGTTACTGACATTGTGATTCTCGTTGTCGCAGGAGATGAAGGGATTAAAGCGCAAACCCAAGAAGCAATTGCCCAAGCACGCGAAGCAAAAGTCCCGATTCTTGTTGCGATGAACAAATGCGATAAAGAAGGGTTTGATGCACAAAAAATCTATAGAGAGCTTGCTGATAACGATCTTCTTCCAGAGAGCTGGGGGGGAACAATTATCACCGTTGAGTGTTCTGCAAAAACAGGGAAAGGGGTTCCTGAACTTCTAGAAATGGTAGCCTTACAGGCAGAAGTTTTAGAGCTCAGAGCCAACCCAAAGTTCCGAGCAAGAGGAGCTGTTCTTGAATCTGAAATGCACAAAGGACTTGGCGCTGTGGCGACTGTTCTCGTACAAAACGGGACGTTGCGCAAAAACGATGCGATCGTCTTTGGAGCGTGTTCTGGAAGAATCAAGACAATGCACGATGAGCATGGCGCTTCGCTAGAGGTTGCAGAGCCATCAACTCCTGTCAAAATCACAGGTCTTTCTGAGCTTGCAGAAGCGGGATCTGAGTTCATCGTTGTGAAAAATGAAAAGGAAGCAAGAGAGCTTGCAGATGCCCGTGCAGAAGGTCTTAAGCGTCATAAAATGGCACAGGCAAAATTAGGTAGC
>CBDUSP010000022.1:0-20934 GCA_965370365.1 uncultured bacterium
GTGATTTGGCATTATTATGTATTCATCCATAGAAATATTTTTGTATTTTTCAAATTCCTCGTCCTGAATATTAGGAACATCCCCTGGGTTAGGGTATTGACGATGATCAGCCGCGCCGGCCAAAACAATATCAAAAACAGAATGACTACTGAAAGAGTTAATCCAATAATCTTTCGAAACAAAACAATGATCCTCAAGACAAACAGCTCCCTCGATAGTACATGCGGGATTCGCTAGATCCTCTTCTGTTGGAATCACTCTAACGTATTCGTTACTAATCGGGCAGGTTTTGAAGTACAAAAATTCCTCATCAATAACGTGAAAAGAATTATCAGACTCATTGAGAAATTTTGCATGGAAAAGAAACGGGATTTTTGCTTTTTGGGCCCATAAAAGTAGGGTTTTATAAGTCCAAAACATTGGAATACATGCTTTCGTATTATGATACCGGGCATTGTCTGATAAGACTTGCATGAGAATTGGATCTTCCAAGCTTATCGCAGCTTCCCCAACAAACGAAACAGAAGACTCCGACAAGAGTTTTTTGAGCTTATTTGAAAAGCGATGCACAAAAGCAATAGAAACATTAGGAGCCAAAAAGCATAGCTTTTTCGGAACAGATGTCTCTTCTTTGCAGAGAGATCTTGAGAAAGTCGTGTCAGACAAACACTCTTTCATTTCTGTAAGAACATAAGCCTGGATACAAAACATTGCATCCCCGCAAATCTGAACATCTAGCTTATATCTGTCTATTACTTCTTCTAAAGAACTGCCGCTCTGCATCAGAGACTGAATTGAGGTGTTAGCAAGCAACTGATTCGTCGCTTCTAGGGATTTTGTGAGCCTTTCGGATAAGTCATCAAGATATGACAGATCCCCAGATGCAATAATCGCTACCTTTATCGCTCGTATTTGACAAGCATTCTCCCCTACTAAGGCATCGAACTTCTCTAAATCTCCATTTTGCAGGCTTTTTACTGCCTCTATGGAAACAAGAAGAAGAAACCGAAATTCTTCCAGTCCTTTTCTCAAAGCAGCACGTTTCTTCGAAGAAGGGTCATAATAGAATAGTTCGCTTAAAGACTTCATTTTAGAATAGCCCATTGCAACACTTACGAGACATATTAACTGATCCGCTACTTTTAAGGAACTTATTCATTAGCAGCACATGGGCTTACAATCGCTTTATCAAGGAAGTGACCTACCAAGAATCCCAAAAGAGCACCAATCAACATGAATGGAATACCTCCCATTAAAAGACCAATAATACTCCCAGAAAACACCCAAAGGCTTTTTCCAATAGCCCCATAAACATTTGTAAAATTATACCTTTTCATATTTTTCCCACTTTTAATTATTATTAAATACAATTCTATACTTAATTAATCTTTTGCGTCAATTTGTTTTTTATCAAGTAATTGTTTTTATAAAAACTATTTATTGACATTTTATACGCACCTAAGTAAAATAAAGTCTAAATTTAATCTCTCTTTCACAGGAAGAGAACGTATATAAACTAAAAATTAGAAGGACTTTTCAGTTAAGGGTCAATAGGTTATGATCTTTGGCAGGCTGAGGAAAAGGAAAAATATGAACTCCCAACTAGCGGCACTAGATCCGATAGAGACTTCGCTCCTCAGGAGAGATCCTATTACAGGAGAAGAGGGTCACCTTCTTAGCGACCTACTCCCCTATGACCCGGTTGTAAAAACGAAAACCCGACTAAAAGACGGATTAAACGAATACCTTCTTCTTTTGACTGCGGTAGAGCAAACGATCGAGCGCGTCCATGCCCGTGACTGGAAGAGTTTTGATCCCCTTGTTGGGGAAAATGCTTGTCAAATCCGCGCTGTTAGACTGGCTATGATCGCCTCCAATACACGCTTTGATTTGGAAAATCTCCTAGGACGCATCTCCACAGCAAAAACATTATTTGAGAACGTGTTAGCTCATTTCTCAAAGGTAAACTCCAAAAAGACTTCTTTAAAAGATTTTCTTAACCAAGAATCTGCCGAAGTTCGCTTAAACGAGGATGAGTATTTCCTGGTAAAGGCATACATATTAACTCGAACAAAGGTGAGAAAGCCGTTTGATCCTGAAAAGGCGCTAGTGCTCAATGAGCGCACAGACGAAAAAAAAATCAAAGAGATTTATCCTGTTGGAGCCTTGTTCGCTAGAAGTTTTATTTCTTTCTTGAGGAAAAATCTTTCTCAAAGCTCTGTAGACTTTGTGAAAAAAATTGCAAAGCAATCGGAGTCAGATGTCAGTCTTATCTCTGTTCTGGAGGACTTTGAAACCAAGCACAAAGATCTGCATTGCCTCCCCTGTTACTGGACTACAAAAGCTCTCTTAGACCAAGCACTACACCATCGCATTCCAATCGTCTTAATTGCTCAGCAAAAGGCTAAAGACCGTAACTATGAGGAAACACAAAAAGTTACTCTATTCTTTGAGGTAACTCCTGATGGATATATGCAAACAAATCGAGAGTCTCTAGATCCTCGCACACCAGCACTCGTTCTGTTAGGAAATTCATGCGAAAAGCATTCTCTTTTACCGGACAGGGAACTTTGGGTTGAACAGCTCTTGGAACATAGTCCTGTTGACTTATTCCTTGCCTACGCTGCAGCACACCGTCAATATCCAGATCAATCGAAAGATACCCTCCTCTCTTCCCTTAGTGATCAAGATTATAAATATCATAAGGAACAGTCTGAGAAGTGGGGATGTTCGTTAGACAATCCTTCTCGCTTTTTCTTGGCTCACGCTTTCTGTGATGAGATCGGAAATATCGAGACAAAAAACTCCTAAGTCTTTCGCTTTTTCCCCTTGATATATCGTATTGACCAAATGGTCTCTTCTATAAAAATGATCATCAAAAATATGAAAGCACATGTAGCAATACCAAAAAATGTGGCTTTTTCCCAACTGTACAAACCCCTAATTTGAGTAATGATCACTACAAGACAGCCTGCTAGCCAGCAAATACTACTCCAAAATTTCTCAAAAGCTCTCAACCGATGACGAGTTATTGCCTTAATGAAAAAATCAAACAGCAAAACCACTCCCAAAATAGTAATAAAACTAGACAATATCCCTTCAATGACTGCAGCTGAGAAGATGGGTAGCAGAAAATCCCCAGCTATCTCGATAAAAACATACAAACTCGTTCCAAAAAGTCCTATAGCAAGCAGTTTAGTCCGGTCTCGCCATCCAAAAGAGGGTTTATCCAGTCCTGGAACAGCAAAGTAAACGTTCATCATGTTCACAACAGTACAAGACAGCAGAATAAAGAAAACCCAGACAACTATACTCAGTATGCTGAGTCCCCCTGGAGACGCCGCTACTATTGGATCCCCAAAATCAACTGAAATAGCAAAAATCTGAAACAAGGTACGAAAGATTGTAATGAGGGACAAGGCAATAATCGCATGCACTTTTGACACGGAGTATCGAAAAACTGTAGGTAAATTCACAGTGAACGGGAGCCAGATGAATACAATAGATAAGATTCCAACAAAAGAAATTCCCCAGGATTTTGTATAGTCTGTCGAATGCGAGAAACTCAAAATGCAATAGATTGCAAAACCTATTAAAAAGGGAAAGGCTACGACAGAAAGCTTTTTTATGAGGCGAAGGCTTCCCATGCTGAGCAAAGCCACCGAGGACCCAAAAACACCTCCGACTAACCACGCATTGCTGAGTTGTGAGGGAATAAGCTTATCAAGAGCTTGGGTAGCTGCGCTTAATTGCACGGAGTACCACATTACAAACGATAAAACCCAGATAACGGCAGCAACCGAAGCTGTCACGCCCCCAAGATAGTTGCCAATGTTTTCAAGGGCATGTTTTTTACCTTCTACCATTGAAATGATCGCTAACCCTATGAACCAAAGCACAAAGTTGCCAATTAAAACAGAAGAGAGAACAACGCCATCCCCATATACTTTTGCTAACAGTCCCCCAGCCATTATGACAGGTAGGCCCAATGCACTACCCATAATGGCCGTAAGACTGCCAAAAGTCTGCCTCCGCAAAGAGAATCCTTTCAGCTGTCTACTCACTTATTTTGCCGCTCTTCTAAAACTACTGAAAAATAGCGGGAGGTGAGAATCGAACTCACGACCTTTGCGTTGGAAACGCAATACTCTACCACTGAGCTACACCCCGCATTTACACAAAACATGAGGATGCCCCTCACATCTCTAAGCGCCCATTCTATTTTTTTATTTGATTTAGGCCAACCTCAGACTATTGCAAAACATGAGCAATCCAAAGACATGGCTCAGGTGCTTGTATCCGTGTCCAAAATTGTGCAGGTGTACAAAAATAAAAAAAGAATTTATCTTATCCACAACAAAGGAATTACCAACAAGGGAAAAAGGAAATGGGACATGAGTTCAAATGGTTCTTTATAAAGTTGCTATCCCTGCTACTATTAACTCCTTTTGGAGGGTTTGGAATCCTGCGGTTTATTGAATATTCTGTGGAAGTTTGGAAGACTGACAAAAGGAGAAAAAAATGGCTTGTTTCTTGCATTGTATTTTTCATGTTGTTCGTAGCAGGAGGATGGCTTCAGTAGCCCTTATTGCTACAGCTTTGTTTTCTCCTTTCTTAGATTCTGAAGCTACCGTAGTCAACAAGCATTTTCATTCCCAGAAATTCACAGAAGAAGCTTTAGAGTGTATATCACACCAAGACACGGAAGCACTGAAGACTCTATTCGACCGCTTTGAAAAAGAGGTTCCCTCTTCCAAAGAATTGATTTTAGCAGGTCGCCAGTTCTTGGAGTGTTTTCTTCAAGAAGTAAATCAAAGATTTGGTCAAAATCTAACTATTGCAGATGCGATTGAGTATAGTTATGAAGCCTTGAGAAACTCTCACCTGCCGAAAAAGGAAAAAAAGGCACTAGCGACCTTGCTAAAGTCTTTTTATTCTGAATCTCTCCTCTCCCCGAATCGAGAAAAAAGCCATTTGAAGATTCCCGTTTTCCCCAATAAAACATACATCGCACTTCAAAAAACCAAACAAGAAGCGTTCACTTCCCCTCATAAACTTGTCTTTTCAACACAGAACTGTCCAGATTCATCTGAAGGACATCCTTCAGATGAAGATTTTCCAGCAAGCGTGTACGTCGGTAGCGTAGAGCTTTTAGGAGGGGGGCTTACCTCTATCCTCGGCATGGCGTTTCCGCCTGCTTATGGTATAGGAGGGCTCATGATTGGAGATGGATTAAGGAGGATTGGCAATGGGCTTGAAGAAATGGACTGTCGTCAGTCTGATGAAGAAGCTTACGAAGAAGACACTCGGGGTGAACCAGAGGGTTTTTATGAGCAGTCTCGGGAGTTCTAATAACGGTCCATTGGAATTTTATGTTAGCATCGGGAGTCCACAAGTACCGATATTGAGCTTCCCTGATTGCTCTAAAGCACATCGAGTTCCCTTACTCATTAAATAACCAATCGAGACATCTGCTACTTTTTCGCAATGTGAGATCGTACGAACAACCCAGGTTCAGATCAAAACAGAGGGATTTTTTCTTTTTTCGTCTGGCGCATGCTTCGAAAAGATGTTGAAATAAGACGCCTCCTGAAGAAGGTTATGGCCTTGCAAGAGAACCCTCAAGTTGGCACACCAAGACGTAACTTCTTAAGATTAAGAAAAAAAAGCTGCTTTATTTCTCCAAAATAAAAGCTTTTTTATTAAATTAATTGTTTTTCCCAATGATTATGCTATACTAACAGAAATGCAACGCAATTTAAGGAGGCCGAAAAGGTATTAGATAGAGCTGGTTTTACTGTGGCTGGCAGGGGGTTAATGAAGCATGGTTACAGAGAGGGAAGCCTCTTTCCAAAACCCTTAGGAAACCCAACTGACATCAATAAACAAGGACAGATGATTCTGGAAGAAATTCTAAGTGATCCGCATAATAAGATATATCAACTTCAAGATGGAAGTTTAAAAGTGTACGCTTCGAGTGGGAGAGGGGCTTTTTTCAAAAAGGATGGAACTCTTAGAGGATTTATAGAGCGACAATATGAATAAAAATTTTTCGATAGAAATGTGTAGTGATTTGGATTTTGAAGGAATGGTAATTGACATCAGTTATGAAATGGAGCCTATTGCTTCGCTTAATTACGAAAAAGGGGTGGAAAATATTGAATTGATGATTCATCCAGCAATAGAAAATATTACGTTTCTGTTAGATGACTTTTGTCGCTCTTTGGAGAAGGCAAAACAGCTGGCGATCAAGTGCGCTAAGGAAGACGAGCGCAGAAAACAATGACAAAAGTTCTTGGAGGTCTCCCGATACAGTTTAAAGGGAGATTTTATCGGGTTTTTGGAGTTTTAAAAGATAGTTATGGAAAAATTCAGAATAATTATAGCAAGCCTCCCCGACAGGGAGCGTCCGGTAGCAGAAATTGCTTATGAAAACGTTCAGTGGGCAGAAATCTCCTATGAAACAGATGAGCTAATCGTTCAGTTTTACCCCCACCCGAGACAAAAATACTGGGAGTTTAGGCTAGACGAAGCGCTTGAAATGCTTCAAAAAGCCAAGGAGAAGTTACTCAACTAAAATGACTAGAGCATGCCGGAGCATAAATATCATAATCCAACCTCAAAGAAGGTCTGAGAAATAAATCAGAAAAATGGTTTTCGAAACTGCTCAATGACGGAAGGCTTGTAATTATTTGTTGCTATTTTGTCTATAGTCTTGCGGCTGCTTTTTTAGCACCAAGCCTATTTTCCATCCTCTCAAGAAAAAGATCTTTTGATGAACAGGGGAAGATATATGGTTTAATTGATTCTAGCGACACAATTTCTTTTCTAAGCGGTAGATTTTTCATGTTTCCAACCAACTCTGGGACATACTCTTTTTCTATCTCTATGAGGTGTAATCCAATTTAGTCAGACATAGGCTCAGAAGCAGGCTTATTAGAATCATGATAAGACCACTTTGCTCCGGGACCTGCTGTGAATACTTTTTTCTTGCCCCCCGATAAGTAGCCAGTTAATTGTTCGATCCTTTAAGATGAGCTCTATGGAATTTCTACAGTCGGTGAAAGTACTATTTATAGACTTCGTAGGAACTTTGTTCGTGAGGAGCTTACTATCTTCTTTTTTCATTGTTTGGGGGCTTTCTCTAATCCCCTTTTTCAGAGTGCCATTCAAATGGAAGACTGTATGGGCCGTGACTTTGATTTTGTTTGGAGTAGTTGGGGCTTTTCTTAAATGGTAAAAATGTTGCTGTGCTCTGCAATTGTTTGATAAGAGATCAAAACTCCCTTGATTGCTCGTAAAAACCCTCTGGTTCACCCCGACTGTCTTCTTCATAACTTTCTGGGGGATATTCACTCACGCTCTCACTAGACAGGTAGTTTCCTAATTCCATCTGAAGGACTTTCCCACTGTGGTACAATGCCTCCCAATGATGAATCACGCTCTCACATCCCGCTTCTACCGCAGATCCAAGATTCTGATCTAGAAATTCTCTGGCAAAATCCTTGGCATCTATCCAAGACTGAATTTCTTTTTCCCAAGAAACTTCATTCTCCTGCTGGATTTCTTCCTGGGTATAAATCGTCGCTATAAGGAGAATAGGAATCATTCTGATTTAGCCTTTTTTGTTTCGCAAGGCTTAAACTTTGAGGCCACTGCCAAATTTAAAGTTTTGAAGGCCTTTGCCTTGTCTTCTTTGGAAAAAGCTTGAGTTTTTCTAGATTCGATCAGAGATTTTTTCCAAACAGCAAGCCCAAGACCTTGCTTTTGTTTCTCCTGAGGACTGGCGATAGAATTAATAAGCTTGTCACATAGAGAAATCGCCTGTTGGTTTTTGCCAGTTAACCATAACAAATCAATAGCTTTGTGATGGGTTTCTAAAGATTTTTCATCCATTTCTGAACCAAGCATGTTCAAAGCTTTAAGAATCGATTCTAAAGATTGCTCATATTTTTCAGAGGCCTCTTCTAGAGAAGCTTTAGTTAGTATTTCCTCTAGAGAATTACGAGAAAGAGCTTCCGCGCTTAACGAAGACATAAAGCTAAAGAAACATAAGACAGAGGCCATCACAGACCCATAAACAGTAGTGCTTTTCATTAGATTTCTCCCTATTAGAAATCCGAGCGTTATCCTCGGCTCCATCCATGAAGATCAATATAAAAACACTATGCAAGATGCAACCCATTTTTTTCTACGGTTATTCGAGCAACAAGGAACGAAGTCTGATCCCAATTATGGAAAAGATATCGGGGATAGGTAACAGGAGACGGATTTAAGCTCATCCCCTATAATGGCGCATTGTCATGGGAATAGTTAGCTCAACCAGATCAATTTCGCCAGAAGCTCTTAAGGACAAAACCAAGAAGGCTTTGCTGTGGATGAACGTCCTCCATGAGCCGTTTGTGGTTTTGTACGCTCTTTTGCCTTTCATCTTGCGGAAGGATTTGGGAGCTACCATCTTGCAGATTTCTGTTCTATCAGCCTTGCGCCCTACCCTCCCAATTTTTTCATTTTACTGGAGTGCCAATATTACGAATCGTCGGTATCTCCTTCGGAGAAACTTAATGGGGGCTTGGGTTCTTGCTCGGTTTCCTTTTGTGTTTATCCCTTGGATGGATTCAGTTTGGTACCTTATCTTCGCTTGCGCAGTCTATGAACTTTTTAATAAATCCGGAATCCCCGCTCTTACTGAAATTTTAAAAACCAATGTACCTAAAGGGGCTAGAGAGAATTTTTTCACCTTTTGTTTTGTCCTAACTTTTCTAGAAAGCATTGCTCTTGGATTACTTATTGCAGGGGTTCTCGACAAAAGTCCTGGCTTGTGGCAATGGATTTGTGGTGCAACAGCTTTACTGAGTTTGAGCAGTCTTTTTGCTCAGTGGAAGATCCCGCTAAAGACAAACGAAATTGAACCTTACAAAAAACAGCCTTTTTTAGAGCGTGTGATAAATCCATGGAAGGAGGCTTTTCGGCTGTTAAAGCAGAGACCTGATTTTGCTCAATTCCAATATGGATTTATGATGGGCGGATTTGGCTTAATGCTCATAACTCCAAGTCTCGCTGTTTTTTATGCTGATTCATTGGGACTGTCTCATTCAACAGTTATTACAGGGAGATCGATCCTGATGGGACTGGGGGTTGTTATTTCTTCCTATTTTTGGAAAGAAGCTTTGAAAAAACGGCCGATTTCAAAGCTTACGCCCTTGATTCTCTTAGGGTTTGGACTTTATCCCCTCTTGCTGCTCATGGCATCTAGTCATATTGCGGGATTTTATATCGCGTTTATTCTCTATGGAGTTGCCCAGGCAGGGAGCCATCTTCTATGGGGTTTATCGGGAACGTTGTTTGCCGGAGATGCTGACAGTTCTCCTTTTTCTAGAGTTAACATTCTAATGTTGGGAATAAGAGGGGCCATTGCCCCGATGTTAGGAGGAATCCTGTGCTATTGGTTTGGTCCGCTCCTTCCTTTTATTCTTGGGTCCTTTTTTTGCTTGCTTGGAGCCCTCTACGTAGTGCTCGATACGAAAGAGCTTAAACCGCGGGCGGCTTAGAGGGTACACTCCCCCTAATACACACAAAACTTATGGTTTACAGAAGATGCGTAGATTGCTAGCATAGTTCCGTGCAATTTTTTGAAAATCTACTAAATGATCACTGGATTCTGACTAGCCTCCTGTTTGTTGGCATCACTGTTTTCATGGTCAGCGTTGCTTCACACTTTATCAGAAAATATATCCACTCCAACATCCTAAAACAACACCACGAACTCGCCGGCTTTATCATCGCAACACTCGGAGTCCTCTATGCCGTTTTCCTAGGCCTCACAGTAACAGACGTCCAAAAACAAAATCACGACATCAAATCACGTGTAAACAAAGAAGCCTACCTCACTGCCGATCTCATCCGATTTGCAAGAAATCTCAATGACCCCGCAAGAAGAGAAATTCAACAAGGCGTCAGAACCTACCTCAAATCCATCATTGACGACGAATGGAAACTCCTCGGAGAAAAAAAAGAAAGCCCAAAAACACTCGAAAAATTTAAAGACCTCTGGATCCCTATTTATAACTATCAGGTCACCAGCACCCAAGACGGATACTGGTTCTCAAGCTGCCTAGAAATCTTAACTCACCTTAACAGCGCAAGACTCGAAAGAATCTATACCAGCTGGACATCCCTCGGAATCATCTCCTGGCTAAACCTCATCATCGGAGCTCTAACTCTAATCAGCCTCCTTCTGTTCTTCGGAACAGAAAATACCCGCGCTCAATTTGCTCTCAATGCCTTGTTTGTAGGAGCCCTCACATTCATGGTTCTCTCCATCTTCCTCTTAAGTAGCCCGTTCAATCCGCCTGAACCCCTTAAACCCAAAGCATACGAAATGGTCTATAACCACTACTCCGAATCCCTAGAACACACCTCTCCACAAAAAATCTAAGATCTCCTTAACTAAGTCATCTCTATAAATAAAATAAGAGTTTACAGAACTCTGGTTAATTGCTATAGCATGAAATTAAGGAGACACTGAATAACTGCCTTGCCCCCAAGGGAAATATCTACAATGCTGACAGATCTACTCAATCATTGGGCGCTTGTAAGCCTGCTGTTCGTTGCTCTCGCTATCCTAATTGTCAGTATTCTTTCATACTTCGTTAGAAAATACATCCACTCCGACATCCTAAAACAACACCACGAACTCGCCGGATTTGTAATCATGACTCTCGGCGTTCTCTACGCTGTCTTCCTAGGCGTAACCGCAACAAACGCCCAAAAACAATACAACGAAATCGACTCAAAGGTAAACAGAGAAGCCTACGTAACCGCCGACCTCATCAGATTCACCAAAAACCTCGCTGATCCAGACAAAGAAAAGATACAGGATGGCATCAAGCTCTATCTAAAATCTGTCATCGACGACGAATGGAAACTCCTCGGAGAAAAAAAGGAAAGCCCAAAAACACTGGAAAAACTTAACGAACTCTGGAAATCAATCTATGGATACCAGGTCAGCAGCGCTCAAGACGGTTATTGGTTTTCTCAATGCTTGACGATCTTATCCCAGTTTAATAACGCCAGGCTGGAAAGAATCTATACAAGCTGGGAAACCCTCGGAACTCTCGCCTGGCTAAACCTCATCATAGGCGCAATCACTCTGATCTGCCTACTCTTGTTTTTTGGAACGGAAAATGTCCGCGCTCAACTCGCGCTAAATGCCCTGTTTGTCGGCATTCTCTCGTTCATGATGTTCTCCGTCTTCCTTCTAAACAGACCGTTTGATCCCCCCAATGCCCTCAGCCCCAAGGCCTACGAGATGGTTTATAACCACCAATTCGAACGTTAGGACCCACCACATAATCAGGGTTTGTAACCGCGGCATCACCAATGCTTTCAACAAGAGCCTCTTCCGTAACAATCACATAAAAGCGTCGAGATCTTTCTCTGAAGTAACAATCTGATCCAACAAACCAAAGCTCTTTGCCTCTTCTGCTGTCATCCAGTTATCTCTGTTAATTGCCTTTGCAATGACTGAAGCCTCTCTACCCGTCGCCTCTGCGTAAATATCCACAAGCATTGCACGCGTCTTGATCATCTCTTTTGCCTGGATATCAAGGTCCGTTGCTTGACCTCTGATTACACCACCGATTAAGGGCTGGTGGATCATAATCCGCGCATTTTGCGTCGCTAATCTTTTGCCTTTACCTGCAACAAGGCTAAGCAACGATCCCATTGATGCGGCAAGACCTGTTACAAGCGTGATTACGGGCGATGAGATCATTTTAAATTGATCCCAAATCGCAAACCCTGAATCCACAGAACCCCCCGGAGAATTAATCACAAAGAGAATCGGTTTACCGGGATTGCTATGCTCAAGGAACCAAATCTTCCGAATAATCTCTTTTGCACTATCTGAATCCACGGCATCAGAAAGAAAAATCCTCCTCTTATCCAAGAGCACCTGATCAATCTTATCATTGACCATCTTTGAGTGTTTTTCTGCGGTCTTTTCCTCTGACATAACCTCTCCTATCTGTTGAGCTCTTGTTTACATCTTGTCTCAAATGAGCAATTTCCGTCGATCTCCAACTCCGGATAAAGCGGGAATCCTCTCAAAAGTGTACCCACTCTATTTTGAGCATCTTCCAGAATCGATGGATCAATTGTTGCTTTTTCTTTCGGATCTGCAGACTTTGCATTCGATAAAAGCTCAAAAATAATCGATCCAATCTCCCTCATCTCATCCTCTTTCATCCCAAGCGTTGTACTCGCAGACGTCCCCATCCGAACTCCAGAAGTCAGCCAAGGACCGTTTTTGTCCCCAGGGATCGTATTGCGATTCACTGTAAGCTTTGCTTCTCTAAAAAGAGCTTCCGCTTGCTTCCCATTCAGCCCAAAATGGGTCATTGTATCAAAAACAAGAAGGTGATTCTCGGTCCCCCCAGTAATCACACGAACTCCTTTCTCCACCAAAGTCTCGCCAAGGACTTTCGCATTCTTCACAACCTGACGCACGTAAGTCTTAAACTCCGGACGCATCGCCTCTTGAAATGCAAGCGCTTTTGCTGCCATCACGTGCGGAAGAGGACCTCCTAATACAAGCGGACAACCCTTATCAACCACATCTTTAAACTCTTCTTTACAAAGGATAATCCCCCCACGAGGACCGCGCAGTGTTTTATGCGTCGTTGAGGTCACGATATCGGCAAATGGCATCGGATTAAAGTCCCCTTCAAGCAGCCCCCCCGCAACAAGCCCGGAAAAATGCGCCATATCTACCATGAGAACAGCTCCTACGGTATCCGCGATCTCTCGCATTCTTGCAAAGTTAAGCAATCGAGGATATGCAGAATATCCAGCAACAAGAATAAGTGGCTTCACTTGCTTCACTTGAGCTTCAAGAGCGTCGTAATCAAGCACTCCTGTCTCTATATCCACGTCATAGGAAAAAGACTGCATCATCTTTGCGCTAATATTATGCCGGTATCCGTGTGTGAGATGGCCACCTGAGCTTAGGCCAAGGCCCATGATTTTTTGACTGACAAGAAGCTTGCGGACGTCTTCATACTCTTCTGGAGAAAGCTGGTTTAATGTTTTTTTCCCAAGCCGCTCAACTTCTTTTGACTGGACTCTTTGCACGAGGATTGCCCAGAAGGCTACAAGATTTGCATCAGCGCCCGAATGAGGTTGAACATAGGCATGCTCAGCACCAAACAACTCTTTTGCAAGCGCGTTCGCTTTCCCTTCGATTACATCAATATTCTCACACCCTGCGTAAAATCGATGCCCAACAAATCCTTCACTATATTTATCCGTAAGAAGATTCCCCATTGCTAGCTGCACAGGAAGGGAACAAAAATTTTCAGAAGCAATTAATTTGAGGTGGGTTCGCTGATCGCAAAGCTCCTGCACAATCTTTCCTGCAATCTCAGGATCGACCGATGCGACAGAATCTAACGCCGCCATATAAGCAATTGCAGAAGACGTCCTCTTCCCCTCAGAAACCTTTTGAAAATACTTCTTTAAATACGACATACTCCTCCCTCCAAGAAATTCACTTCAAGACAAGCAAAACAAATTGCATATTTTTTCACCATGAGATTATACTCATTCTATAGAATTTAGCCGAGGACTCCATGCATCCATCTCTTAAAGTCATCCTTGATACCCAAGAAGTCGATATGAAAATGATTCGTCTCATGCGTCTCAAAAAAGGCCGCTTAAAAGAACTCGAACATATTGACTCCCTTCGCGAAGAACTCTCTAAGCAGCAAAAGGATAAGGAAGAAGAGATTGTTGAATTAAATAGAGAAACTGCCGCACAAGAAGCAAGAATCGTCGAGATTAAAGAAAAGATTAAAAAGCTAGAAACCAAACAAAGCTCAATCAAAAGGGTCGATGACTTTAATGCTTTGAACCAAGAAATGTCTTCTTCCGAACGGGAAAGAGTCGCAACTGAGCAAATCGCAAGTGATATGATCGACAAAAAAAATCTCGAAGAAGAAATTCTCGAAAAGATTAAAGAATCCCTCCGCCTCTCTGAGGAAGGGAGCCGGAATCTCGTGGCAGAGATTCAAGAAAACATTCAAGCAATTAATAAAGAGGGCTCTGAACTTAAAGATTCTCGAGACGCGCTTGCAAAGGACGCTGATCCTGAGACACTTAAGATCTACGAAAGACTCTTAAATAACAAAAAAGATCGCGTTGTGGTCCCGATCGAAAACCGAACATGCAGCGGATGTCACATCGCTTTGACTGCGCAGCATGAAAACGTTGTCAGGAAGGGAGAGCGCCTCGCCTTTTGTGAGCACTGCTCTCGCATCCACTTCTGGCAAGAAAGCGCAGAAATTATTGGAACTGCCGTTGCAACAAAAAAACGCCGCCGCAGAACGACCACAACAGGGGCTTAAGGAGATACTGATCAACTGCTTTGCCAGGGATTCGCGCCAAAAACGCCGAAAAAGTTAATTCAGAAACCGAAATTAACTGCATTCAGTTATTGTAGGTTGAGAATTAACTTTTTCGGTGAATTTTGGCCGAAGAGCTGGCGAATGAGTTGTTCAGTGTCCCCAATACTATTGGAGGAAGAACAGGTCATCGCTGTTCCATTTTTTGGGATGGAGGAAAGTCTGGACTTCACAGGAAAGGATACCAGTTAACGGCTGGGCGCCGTAAGGCGACGGAAAGTGCAACAGAAACTACACCGCTCATTTTACAATGAGACAGGCTGAAACGTTAGGCTTTAGGAGCCTATCCTCTCCAGGTAACTGGTGATGGTTGTAAACCCTATCCGAAGCAAGGCGAATGTGGATCAAGGTGTTTTCCGCACCATTCAGAACTTCTGAAAAGATCTAAAGCTGCCGCATTAGAAGAATGATGACTCGCGACAGAATCCGGCTTATCGTTCTTCCTCCCTTTTTTCTACTTCTATTTTTTAATTAGCCCTTGGATGGGTCTTGTCATAGACTTCTCTTTTGAGCTTTGACGATACATGTGTGTAAATCGTCGTTGTTGCAAGAGAATTATGCCCAAGAAGCAGCTGGATCGTTTTTAGATCCATTCCATTTTCTAACCAATGCGTTGCAATGGTATGGCGAATCGTATGCGGAGTAATTCTCTCTGAAAGACCACTCTTTTGAAGATATATGGCAAAGTTTCGATCGACAGAGCGAGGGTTTATTCGTGTTCCCCACCTGTTGAGAAAAATCGCCTTTTTATCTTTAGACTCTCTTTTGGGATGTTCAAGATATGAGAGAAGCCATTTGGCGGCGCTCCCAGTAATCGGCGCTTTTCTTTGTTTCTTCCCCTTCCCAAAAATGTTAAGCGTTTCACTTCGCTCATCAAAATCTTCGCAATTAAGACCTGTAAGCTCACTTAGACGGAGCCCCGAACTATACAAAAGCTCCATCATCACCCGATCTCTATAGCCAAGGTAAGTCTCTGTATCCGGCTGGCTTAAAAGAAGTTCTACTTGGGAGTACGTTATTGAAACGGGAAGTTTTTTTCCTTTTTTGGGACTTTCAATATCATCAAGGGGACTCCTCTCTACGCGTTTTTCTCGAAGTCCATATCTGTAGAGACTGCGTAGAGAAGATAGGCGCCTAAGCACAGTTTTTGTGCTCTTTTTTTCTTGCGTAAGCTCCCCGAGAAAAAAACGGATCTCACGTTTTGAAATGTCTTTTAAGTCTGTCGGGAGCTTTTCTTTTTTAAGAAACCGATAAAACGCGTCCAAATCCGATTTGTAAGCGCGAAGCGTGTGCTCGGAGGCGTTTTTCATTAAACGCATGTACTCAATGAATCGCTCGACTAACTCTAAAAAGCTCACCTAGGAAACTCGATACGCTTCAAATCTTCAGCAACAAACGTGTTTGGGAAAATCTCGCGCGCTTCTTCTCCAAGAACTTCCGCATCCTGATAGCGCGCCGAAAAATGGGTCAAAACTAAAATCTGCGCGTTTGCATCCTTTGCAATTGTCGCTGCTTGCTTGGCTGTCATATGCATATACTCAGTAGCTAGTTTCTTTTCTTTTTCTGCATATGTGCTCTCACAAAGAATCATCTTCGCATCTTTGGCAAGGATCGTTGCTCCCTTGCAAGGTCTTGTATCGACAATGTAGGAAAATACATCTCCCTTCCGAAGAGAGCTCACCTCGTCTAAATGAATCCACTTATCTTGGATGCAGATTTTGCCGTCCTTTTCAAGAAGGCGAACATCCGGGCCATCGATGCCGAGCTTTTTTAGAGCTTGCTTGTCAAATTTGATCCGATCTTTTTCCTGAACGCGCCATCCGATATTTTGCACTCCATGATCTAAAAAGCGCGCTTCAATGCGAAACTTTCCATCGTCTTCGACAAGCCCTTCTTTCTCAACTGGATGCTCAATAACATGAATATTTTCCCGGTACATGCTGGAGTAACGGAGTCGATCGAAATATTTTTTTCCGCTCGCGGGATAGTAACAATGGATTGGATGTGTGACCTTGTCCAGATTGAGGCGCATCAACATGGACCCAACGCCCAAGCAATGATCCCCATGAAAATGACTAATAAAGATCCTCTTCACAACGGGCGGTGGTACGTTTGCAAAAATAAACTGCCTTTGCGTTCCTTCCCCCGGATCAAAAAGAAGCCCTTCATCATCCCAAAAAAGAAGGTACGCGCCATGGTTGCGCGCGCGTGTGGGTTGCTGACTCGAACATCCTAGAATAATTAGCTCACGCTTGCTCAAGATTCAACCCTCTCAGCAAAAAACGAAAACCTCCCAAGAAGAGCGCCTAAAAGAGCTCCCGTAATGTGGGCAGTGTTCGCAATATTAGGGGAAAAATTTACGTTCGTAAAAATCTGCATTCCAAAGGAGGCCGCTTGAATCAAAAACATCGCTCCCACAAAAATGAGCAAAAATAACATCGTAGATCGTTGAAGCGGATATCCTTCCCACGGCGCGATTTTCTCTCTCATCCACGTAAATCCTGCAAGACCCATGACAACACCAGAATACCCGAGGAAAAAAGGGCCTCCCATTAAGTATTGCGCGGTATTTGATCCCACCCCAACAAAAAGCACCAAAATCAAAAGACGCAACGCCCCCATTTTCCGCTCAATTGGACGCGACAAAATCCAAGCCCACAGCATGTTAAACAAAAGATGGAGCAATCCAATGTGCAAAACAGCCGGGGAAAAAATGCGCCACACTTCTCCCTCGCGAATCTTTTGAAACATCGCCCCTTCTGCGTGGAAGGTGTTTTCTCCCTTGATCTTCAAAAGAATCCAATCATAGCCGCCTCTCCAAAAAGGCATCTTTTCTAATGCTTGAACTTCCCGCAGGGCCTCTGGCGGCAGGTTTTCGATTTTTTGATCGGGCTCTATTTTGTATTTCTTGATGACGGCTTCAAGTTTCTCAATTGGCGGAGGAACATCATAAAACAGGCTCAGCTGCACATCGGTCATGAAAACTGCAGCTTCCTTGCCAGCGCTTTTTTTTATGGAGATCTCTTCAACTAAATTGAGCAGATAAATAAAACCACAAAGGGCGATGATAAATGCGGTAAGCGGCGTAAAGCTCGTTTTTGGCTTTGTGGGCTCTTCCAGTACTTTTGTCTCTTCAGGGGAAGGCGTCTCTGTGATGGGGATATCGTACATGGAATCGCTAGGCTTTTTAAGAAACCGCTCAAACTCTTCTTGAGCCTCTAAGGCCTGGTCTTCTTCATATCCCCAGAGCTGGTACGACATATGTCCCGTATTTGCATCAAAAGACCCATCGAAACTCGTCTCGATTCCCTTTCCCTTCAAAAAAAGAGAGAGGCGTCTAACATCATCCTCATTTTCTAAGTGGCCAATTAGACGCATTGTATCTCCTGAATTTTTTCTATAATCGCGGTTGATGAAAGACCATCAATGCGATCGACAAGATGCATTTTCCCTCCAAAAGAGCGAACCCTTTTCGCTTCAATACAATCAGACCCATATTCCTGACTATTTACATGCACATCGGGACGGATTTTTGAAAGAATGCTGCACGGATCTACCTCGTCAAAAAAGCTCACAAAGGAGACAAATTCAAGCGCTGCAACCATCTCCAATCGATGCTCTAAAGAGACAATCGGACGATCCGCGCTTTTATATTTTTGTATCGAGCTATCTGAGTTCAAAAGCAAAAACAAAACATCTGCCTGCATCGAGGCTTGATGGATGATATAAAGATGCCCTGCATGGAGAAGATCAAAAGAGCCATTGAGCGTTGCAATGGTCTTGCCTCTTTTGCGAAGCGCATTTGCTTTTTCTTCAAGCTTTTTTGGATCTACGTGTTTTTTTTGGAGCCACGGAACCACTCTTTTTTGGGAAAGCAACTTTATAAACCTCGTCGTAGTTTTCAACAAAATGAACTTTAAGCCCCTTTTTCAAGAATAAAGGAAGCTCATCATAATCGCGCAAGTTTTCTTTTGGGAAAATCAACGTATCTAGCTTAGATCTACGTGCTGCAATCAGTTTCTCTTTAAGACCCCCAATCGGAAGAACTTTTCCAGTTAAGGTAAGCTCCCCTGTCATCCCCAAATTCTTGCGAACAGGAGTGTCATTGAGCAAAGATAAAATCGCCGTCACCATCGTAATCCCAGCAGACGGACCATCTTTTGGAGTTGCTCCCTCTGGAATGTGCATATGCACTTGGGAACCTTTAAAGAAAGGGGTCTTCCCCGCATATTTAGATACATTGCTTTGTGCGAATGTCCATGCAATTTGCGAGGACTCTTTCATCACATCTCCCGCTTGGCCGGTAAGTTTCATTTGGAGTTTTTCTGCTACATACTGAACCGCCTCAATATAAAGTGTGGCGCCTCCCATAGAGGTCCACGCAAGCCCTGTTGCAACGCCAATTGGATTTTGTTCGTAAAAGCGATCGCTTGTAAAAATCGGCTTGCCCAAATAGCTGGGAAGCGTCTTTTCAGTAACGATGATTTTCTTTCTCCTTTTTGTGGAGCCACTTGCTTTTTTTAAGGCAATCTTTCTCAAAATTTTCTTCAGGTTATTCTCTAAAGAGCGCACGCCGGCTTCTCTTGCATACCCGTCAATGATTTCTCCAACGGCTTCTGTAGTAAATCCAGCATCTTTTATCGATAAGCCCATCCTTTCTCTGTTTCTCGGAATGAGATACTTGCGCGCAATTTCGATTTTTTCTGCCTGAATGTAGCCAGAAAGACGCAGAATTTCCATTCGGTCTTTCAAAGGCTCTGGAATCGTATCCAAGAGATTTGCTGTAACGATAAAGAGCACATTGGATAGATCACACCGCACATCGAGATAGTGATCTAGGAAGTCTTTGTTTTGCTCAGGATCTAAAACTTCTAAAAGGGCTGATGCTGGATCTCCATGATAGCTTGCCCCCATTTTATCCACTTCATCAAGCATGATCACAGGATTCATCGTCTGCGAGCTTTTAAGAGCTTGAATCATTTTTCCAGGCATCGCTCCGATATAGGTTCTTCTGTGGCCTTTAATTTCAGCTTCATCGCGCATTCCACCAACTGAAAACCGATAAAACTTCCGATTCAAAGACCGTGCAATGCTCTTGCCAATGCTCGTTTTTCCAACGCCCGGAGGTCCGACCAAACAGATGATACTTCCCTTTACTCCTCCTGTGAGTTTCCCGACTCCAATGAATTCAAGGATTCTCTCTTTAATGTCTTTTAGGCCATAGTGATCCTCTTCAAGAACCTTTTTTGCCTTCCTCAAGTTGTGTGTCTCTTTGCTATGCATTCCCCAAGGAACGATGGTGAGCCAATCGACATAATTGCGACAAACCCCATACTCTGCAGACTGCACCTCTAAAACACTGAGTTTATCCATCTCTTCGTGGATAACTTTCATAATATCTTCGGGGACAGTCCTCTCTTTTAGCCTCTCTGCAAACTTCTCACTATCGATGGATTTATCATCCTTTTCCATCCCGAGCTCTTTCTTAATCGCTTTAAGCTGCTCTCTTAAGAAAAATTCTCGCTGACTCTTGGAAATCGTCGTCTCGATCTTCTGATTGATCGTGCTTTGCAATTTGCTGATCTCGAGCTCTTTCTTCAAAAGAAGCAGCGCCTTATTGATCCGCTTTTCAATGTCGAACGTCTCGAGAACCCCTTGAAGCTCCCCTCTTGATGCTGTCGTCAAGGCCACCGCAAAGTCTGCAAGGCGCCCAGGTTCTGTAAAGTCGGAATGACCAAGGAACACCTGTAACTCTTCTTTAAACAGAGGGTTGAGTTTTAAAAGCTCCTTAATCGTCGTGATGATGCTAATTGAGTACGCTTTGAGCGCGCGCGAAACCTTTCCTGGAGGAGGGTCATCGCGATAGACAACTTCTGCCTGCAAATGCTTGCCACGAATCGTCCTTTTTAGAGAGATCCGTTTTTCCATATTCAAAACAACTTGAGCGCCACCCTGTTCCATCGGAAGAATCCGAAGAATTCGGGCAACAACTCCCACAGAGTGTAAATCTTTGCTCGCGATTTTGTAGATATTGGCGTCTTCTTCTTTCGTTAAGAAAAGACCCAAACATTTGTGATCGGACTTGGCGACCCCCTTTAAAACTTCGTAGTAAGGTCCCGGTTCGATGACAACAGGAGCTGCCATCCCTGGAAAAAACGGACGCCTGTTAAGAGGCAGAATATAGAGCCGCTCCGGATAGATTAGATTCGAAAGAACAGCCTTTTCGTTTAGAGTCGTTTCCTCAAAAGGATCGTCATCAGAAAGGGTAATTTCTTCCGGGGGAATGATATCGTCATGTTCTTCGTCCAATGAAACCTCTACCTAAATTATTACTGACAGCGCCCCACTTTATCAGCCCAAACAAAATCACGCAAATGTTGAATCTATCTATATACCCAAATCAATTCAAAACTTGGAGTTAGGCGGGATTGAAAGCGCCGAATTTTGGGAAACGTAAGTGGCTTTGTATTGT
>CBDUSP010000023.1:0-20920 GCA_965370365.1 uncultured bacterium
AATTAGGTTCTGTCGCTTTTCGGGTTCTTTTGAGCCGATTTTTGATTTTCTTGAAGGGGGGTAATATACGTGTATATGACCCCCTTCAAGAAAATCAAAAAGCGGCCAAAATAATCCCGAAAAGAGACGAATCCTAATTTATAAACGCCCTCTTAGGGGGTTGTCGGAATGATTTCAAAGATATCAATGAGCTCTTACAAGGTTCTTAAGACAAACAATAGGACTTCATTTTCAGAGATTGGGCAAAGGGCTGTAACAGACCTTTCGCTTGAGCGCGTAAAGGTAGAGAATCAAGCTTCAGAATCTTTGGAAAAACTTCGCAAAGTTGCAGCCGAGAAGCTTAGCTATAAAACCGCGCCGATGGTTTTTGTTGAAGTGGATATGGGAGAGGTTATCGCCATTCGAGAAAAGTGTAGCTCTCGTCTCGGGTTTATGCCTTTTATCATTCGTGCTCTTACTTCGGCTTTAAAGGAGTCTCCTGAGATCTATGGGAACGAACCCCTAAGTCTCTCTGTTGCATTGGGCTTGGAGAATGAAAAAATCGCTTCGCTTACTCAGAATTTGGATGTGCTTTCAGTGAAAGAACTTGAGGAAAAGTTAAAAGAACTTGGCGTCCGAGCAAGAGCGGGAAATTTTTCAACGGATTTAATGGATCAAAAGAGCTTTACAGTCCTCAATGCGGGATCCTTTGGCTCCCTCTTTTCAGCCCCGAAGATGGATCTTGCGCAAATCGGGATTTTGGGCGTGCACGATATTGTGAAAAGATCTTCAGTTGTTGGAGACGAGATGGGTTCCAGCTCGATGATGTATCTAACATTTAGCTATGACTATCGAATCATTGATGGGAAATCGGCAGCTCCCTTTTTAACACGCATTAAAGAGAAACTCGAAGATCCTGTCTGGATCGCAGAAGGCCTATGAACGCGACACTACCGAGAAAAGATTGTTTTTTAAGCGTTACAAACATCTGGTTTTTTGGTAGACTGTTCCCCTGATATAGGGAGTTTTATGACCGAAGCTGGAAAAGACTTTATCCGCCGCATCATTTTTGATGATGTTAGAGCCGGAAAAAATGAGGGGAAGGTGGTGACCCGATTTCCTCCTGAGCCAAATGGGTTTTTACACATTGGGCATGCGAAGTCAATTTGCCTCAATTTTGGACTTGCCGAGGAGTATAAAAGCGTATGTCATCTTCGATTCGACGATACTGATCCAACAAAAGAAGATGTGAAATACGAGCAATCGATTCAGGAAGATGTAAAATGGCTTGGATTTGATTGGCAGGGGAAGCTTTTCCATGTATCCGACTACTTTGAACAGATGTTTGAATATGCGTGCGAATTGATTCGAAGTAAGAAGGCCTATGTTTGCGGCCTTAGTGAAGATGAAATGCGAGCTTCGCGGGGTACAGTTACTGAGTCTGGAAAAATCAGTCCTTTTGCAAATCAATCTGTCGAAGAGAACCTCGCCCTTTTTGAGAAAATGCGAGCTAGGGAATTCCCAAATGGCGCCTACATTTTACGAGCGCGAATTGATATGGCATCGCCCAACATGAAGATGCGCGATCCTGCGCTTTATCGGATTCGTCATTCTGAACACTATCGAACGGGCAACAAATGGTGCATCTATCCGATGTACGATTTTGCGCATCCTATTTCCGATGCAATCGAGGGGATTACCCACTCACTTTGTACGCTCGAGTTTGAAAATAATCGCGAGATTTACGATTGGGTGCTTGATAATCTAACATCGAGTTTTCCATCAAGGCCTCGCCAATATGAATTTGCACGGCTTGATTTGCAGCAAACGGTGATGAGCAAGAGAAAGTTGCTTGAGCTTGTTGAAAAGAACTATGTCAGTGGCTGGGATGATCCTCGCCTTCCGACAATTGCGGGCCTAAGAAGAAGAGGCTGTCCCCCAGAGGCAATTCGCAAGTTTTGTGCACTTGTTGGCATTGCAAAGGCAAATAGCCAGGTCGAGATAGCGCAGTTTAATTTTTGTCTTCGCGATGATCTCAACACAAAAGCGCCGCGCGTTATGGCCGTGTTAAACCCTTTAAAAGTCATTATCGATAACCTCCCAGAAGAAGAAACTCTCGACGCTTCTTATTGGCCGCATGATATTGATAAGACAGGATCGCGAAAGATCTTCTTTTCTCGAGAAATCTACATTGAAAAAGAGGATTTTATGGAAGAGCCGCCAAAAGGGTTTTTCCGTTTAGCACCAGGCAAAGAAGTGCGTTTGCGCTATGGCTACTGCATTACGTGTACATCGGTTGACAAAGATCCGAAAACAGGAGAAATCTTGGCTGTTCACTGCACCTATGATCCTGAAACGAAAAGTGGAGAGAGTCCTGTAAACAGAAAAGTCAAGGGAACGATCCACTGGGTATCAACGCATGCAATCGATGCAGAGGTGCGACTCTACTCTCCGCTTCTTCTCGATATTCCAGGCGATGATTTTCTATCCCAAATCAATCCCGACTCTCTCGAAGTTTTAAAAGGATGTAAGCTTGAAAAGTCGCTTGCAAATGCAAAAGCCGGGGAGCGGTATCAGTTTGAGAGGAAAGGCTACTTCTTCGTAGATCCGGTAAATTCAAAACCGGGAAAGCCTGTTTTCAATCGGATTGTGACCCTTAAAGACTCTTGGGCAAAGAAGAAAGATTAAGCAGGTAGCGCGTATGGCGTAGTTTGCCAGTTTTTATGAGAGCCTCTTTTTTGACTAAATCTGCCAAATCACGGGAGGCTGTAGCTCGTGTGATCTTTGTAATTGCGATATAATTTTCTGCGCTTAATCCTCCCTTAAATCCTTGAGGTCCCTCAGTAAACATTCTAAGTAAGACTTTCTCTTGGCGGGGATTGATTTTTCCAGAAAGAGAGTTCATTATTTTTGATTTTTCGATCAAAAAAGAAAGCAATCGCATCGACTCGGTGTGTGCTTCCAAAATTATAGAGCTAAAAAACTCTACCCAATCCTGAACTTGAAGGGACCGATTACATTTTTCAAGGGCCGCATAATACTGCTTTTTTCTCTTTTCTAGAGATTTAGAAATAGCAATTAGAAGAGGTTTCTCTACACTCTGTGATAGAATTTTCTCTACGAGAATACGGCCAATTCTTCCATTCCCATCTTCAAAAGGATGAATGCTTTCAAAATAAACATGAGCGATTGCTGCACGTCCTAACACTTGGTCAGATGACAGAGGATGTGCTTTATTGAACCAATCTATGAAAAGAGACATTTCATGAAAAACGTTTTTTGATGGAGGCGCCTCAAAGAAAACTTTTGGGGATCCGTATCGGTTTGAAACAATTTGCATCGGTTCAGTATGTGTACGATACTTCCCTTTGTCGGTGAGCTCAGAGGACTCGTGAAACAGCACGGCATGCCAATCCATAAGCATTTCATGGGTTAGGGGTTGATCATAGGTTTCGTAAACATTGCAAAGAAGCTCAGCCATTTGAGACTCTTTTTTGCCTCTTTTTTTTAGATCTGTCTCCAGTCCGAAGTGTTTCTTAATGGATGATTGCAAGCTTTCTCTGTCAAGGATCTCTGCTTCGATTTTAGAGCTCTCCACACCCTCCAAACTAAGGATTTCGACGAGGAAACGGTTGTAGTCATCTGTTTCGACTGTTTTTAAGTAAGCAATAGAACCCCCCACGCCCAAAAGAAACTGTTTTTCCATTTGGGATATACGATCAGGTGTATACGTGAATTTTGGCCAATTGGGCAATTCCCAGTTCCATTTCATGAGCTATAGTACCTCTTTCTATAACTCATAATTGTAGCGTAAAATGAGTTATAGGACCAGTGTCTATAACTCATAGTCTCATAACCGTCTTATTGTCAGTGACTTCGGTATCGGGTATTTGTAACGCACTTATTTCTAGACAGATGCGTCAATTGATTTTTTAATAATTATATGCTACAATTAATTACGGATAGCAATGTAATTATTAAAAACTGAGGTAAATATGGAAGTGCATCAACTTGTCGAGAAAAGCCGCCCGGAACATCTAACGCAAGCCCTTTTAGAGAGGGACATTCATGAAGCTGAAAAGTATGCAAAAAAATATCCTCAGCTGAAGGAGTTCTTTGATCTAAAAAAAGAGTCTTTTGAAGAGCAGTTAGCCCATCTAGAAGGGTTGTCTACGAACGGGGATCCGAGCCAGCAAAAGCTTGGGAATAATATGCGAATCTTTTGCAATGCAATGCGCTCTAAAGCAGAGCAGCTGATTGCCGAGATCCTTGCTTGTCTAGAAGGGAAACCCGGGGCAGATCACAAGAACTTAGGCTCTCTTATGACTCAATTTGAGAATCTTAAAAATGAAGCAAGTGACCTAGGTAAGTGCGGTTTTGCAATGGGTTCCGCTGCAATCCACACCCCGTCAAAGGGATAAGTATTTCGCAGTCTTAGATTCTTTTACTTTTGCGATATCTTCGGGGGTACCCACCCCGAGGATATGACCCCCGTCAGGTCCAGCATCAGGCCCTAGATCAATGACATAATCTGCATTTTGAATCACATCGACATTGTGCTCGATAATGATAAGCGTGTTTTTCTTATCCGCAAGCATGTGAAAGATGGGAAGCAGCTTTGCAACATCCTCTGAGTGGAGCCCAACTGTTGGCTCATCAATTAAGTAGAGTGTTTTGCCCGTTTCTCTTTTCGCAAGTTCCCGAGACAGGCGGAGCCTTTGCGCCTCTCCACCAGAAAGAGAGGCTACTTCTCTTCCAAGGCAAAGATAGGAAAGACCCACGGACTCCAGGATTTTTAATCGCTTTACGATTCGGGGAATATTCTCAAACCATGCAAGCGCTTCAGCGATGCTCATTTCTAAAACTTCCCCAAAGTGCTTGTCTTTATAGAAAACTTCCAAAGATCGCGCATGGAGTCTGTTGCCCTTGCACGACTCACAAACAACGCGAACAGAGGGGAGGAACTGTAAATTCACTGTCCTATATCCAAGTCCCCAGCACGTTCTGCACATTCCTCGTAAATGGTTCGGACTAAAATGACCGGGAGAGAGTCCCTTTGCTTTTGCAAGAGGCAGACTTGCAAAAAGAGAGCGGATCAGCGGCTGCACTTCGCTGTAGGTGCTGACATTTGCTCTGGCTGTTTGTCCAATTGGGCTTTGATCGATTGAGATCACTTTTTCAAAAGCTCCAAGCCCATAAAAAGTAGTGTCTAGGTACTTGTAGCTTTTGGCTTTTCTTGATCTGCTTGCAACTTTTTCAGCTGCAGGTTTTAGAAGATGCCGCATGAGAGTCGATTTTCCTGATCCAGAGACTCCGGTAAGACACGTAATTGCGCTATAGGGGATCTCTACAGAAATGTCTTTTAAGTTATGAAGCTTTGCGTTTTCAATGCGAATCCCAGGATTAAAGGGGCGTCTTTTTTTAGGAATAGGAATCGATTTTTTGCCGGATAGATACGCGCCTGTTAAAGAATCTGGGTTTTTGAGGATTTCTTTGAGAGTGCCTTGTGCTGTAATACGTCCTCCTTCATCACCTGCTTTGGGGCCAAAATCGACAAGATAATCCGCTGCTTGAATCGTCATCGGATCGTGTTCGACTAAAATGAGAGTATTGCCAAGATCTCGCAAATTTTTTAGCGCGTTATTTAAGCGTTCGCTATTTGATGGATGAAGTCCGATGGTTGGTTCATCAAGCACGTAAAGGCACGAAGTAAGCCCTGAGCCAAGTTGTCTTGCAAGGCGAATTCGTTGCAGCTCTCCTCCGCTTAACGTGGGAGCTGACCTGTCAAGTGAGAGATAACTTAGCCCGATTTCCAAGAGGAATTTTAGCGACTTTTCGATCTTCTGCTTTGCCTCAAAGAGAAAGTGATCCTTTTTTAAGGGCACTTTTTGGATAAAGTCGTGCGCTTTTTCAATTCCCATGCTACAAAAATCGCTAATTGACTGGTCTTGAATCCGCACGTTAAGGGCAAGAGGATTGAGCCTTGCTCCTTTACATGCGGAACAGGGACTCTCCTTCATTGTTGGACGGAGTTTTTCTTTGATCTCTTTTTTAGCCATTCGAGATGCTCTTGCAAGAACTTTTTCTATACCAATCCAGCGCATCCCTTGTTTTTCAGGGCCACCAGTAAAGAGAATTTCAATCGCGTTTGGTAAAAGGGTCTTAATTGGCGCCTCAACATCGATATCACAGCTTTCAAAGTAGTCTTCAAGGAGGCTGTAAGCTCTGCGTGATCCTTTATCTTTAAAAAAACGATCTACAAGATCGAGTATGCAATACGATTTTATTCGAGGCTCATCGATTAGGTGCGCCCCATAGGTAATGCCAAGGCCCTGACACTCTAAACACATCCCTGCATCATGGTTAAACGAAAAGCTCTGCGGGATAATGGGAGGATAGGATTTTCCTGTGCTTGGGGCTGCGAAGGCGAGATTGAAAAACAGATCATTTTCTTTTGTTGCAAGCGTGACAAGCCCTTTTGATTGTTCACTTGCTTTTGTCACCGCTTCAAAGAGCCGTTCCTTACTTTTATCATTTACAACTAAACGATCGACAACAAGGAAGATCTCATTTTTTCGGTGTTTATCAAAGGGGATTTTCTCATCGAGTTCATAGTACTTTTGATTGAGTCGAATCCTTAAAAATCCTTGCGCATTAAACCTGGAGAGAAGGTCCCCAAAAGACTCTTTTCTTTCAAAAAGAATTGGCGTCAAGATATGAAGCCTTTCTCCATTTAGTTCTTTGAGGGCTTTTTTTACGACGTACTCTTTACTGATCTGCTTAATCTCTTCACCAGTCTCTGGATCAAAAGCCGTTCCTAAGTGCGCATAAAAAACGCGCAACAAATCGTAAATTTCAGTGATGGTCCCAATTGTACTGCGCGGGTTTAAACCGCCCGTTTTTTGCTCGATTGCAATTGAGGGAGCAAGTCCCTCGATTGTATCGAGTTTGGGCTTTGGCAGCTGTTTTACAAGCGTTCGCGCATAGGTGGAAAGAGTTTCTATGTAGCGCCTCTGTCCTTCTGCATAGAACGTACCAAAGGCAAGCGAAGATTTTCCAGATCCTGAAGGCCCTGTAAAGACCGTGATGGAACCCCTTGGTATTGAGAGGGATACAGATTTTAGGTTATTTTGAGAAGCTCCTTTAACAGAAAGGCTTGTCTTCCTCTCTATTTTAGACAATGCCTTCTTCTTGAATGCACCGAGTTTGCCAGCTAGAGCCTTTCCTGTTGGGGTATTTAGTTTTGCAAGTGCTTCAGGCGTTCCAGCTCCTGTAAGCATTCCTCCATGAATGCCAGCGCCTGGTCCCAAATCGATGATCCAGTCAGAGCTTTGAATAAGATCTAAATTGTGCTCGATGACAAGGACCGTGTTTCCTTTGTCGACAAGTTTTTGCAAAATAGAAATGAGCCGTTGAATATCATGAAAATGGAGTCCTGTTGTTGGCTCATCGAGAATGTAGAGTGTTTTTCCCGTGCTTGGGCGGACAAGCTCTTTTGCAAGTTTAATTCGTTGAGCCTCTCCGCCAGATAGGGTGGTTGAGGGCTGTCCCAGAGTCAAGTAATCAAGACCCACTTGCGAGAGCAGAGAGAGTTTTTTGTAAATGGAGGGGAGATTTTCAAAGAGAACAAGTGCTTTTTCAACATCGATGTTTAAAATGTCGGAAATAGTGTGCTCTTTAAAGCGCACATTTAAAATTTCGGGATCAAACTGCTTTCCTTTGCATTGAGGACATTCTACCCACGCATCTTCCATAAAATCCATGTCCATGCGCACGGAGCCACGCCCCGAGCAATACGAACAAGAGCCCTCTTTGACATTGAAGCTGAAATGGCCCTCACTGTAGCCGCGAAGTTTACTCTCTGGAAGCTTTGCAAAAAGATCGCGGATCTCATCAAAGAGCTTGATGTACGTTGCAGCATTCGATCGAGGTGTTCTTCCAATCGGGGACTGGTCAACAGCGATGACCTTATCGATGTGTTCTAGCCCATCGATTTTTTCATGCGCTCCAACAGAAATCTCAGCTCCATGAAAATGACAGCTGAGTGCTGGATAAAGCGTATCTGCGATGAGTGATGATTTTCCAGATCCCGAGACGCCTGTCACACACACAAGGCCCCCAAGAGGGATTTTTACATTGACGGACTGGAGGTTGTGGTGTTTAGCTCCTTTAATCGAGAGGGATTCCTTTCCAACTTTTCGTCTCTTTTTAGGGATATCGATTTTCAATCTCCCCGAGAGATAGCCTCCTGTCAAAGATCGAGGGTTTTTGATGAGATCTTCGACGCTTCCCACCCCAAGGATTTCTCCACCGTGAACGCCTGCACCTGGACCTACATCAACGATTGTATCTGCAGCCTTGATTGTCTCCACATCGTGCTCGACAACAAGAACGGTGTTTCCCTGATCGCGTAGCTGCAAAATGGTTTCAATGAGCTTGTGGTGATCACTTGGATGCAAGCCAATGGAAGGTTCATCGAGCACGTAAATTGCGCCGACAAGGCCTGCTCCAATTTGTGAGGCAAGGCGCACTCTTTGCGATTCTCCACCACTTAAGGTTGGTGCTGTTCTCTCTAATGAGATGTAGGAGAGACCGACATTGAGCAAAAACTCAAGACGCGTGCGGATTTCTTTAAAAAGCTCTCCTGCAATTTCCTCTTCAATTGGGCTTAAACCCAAATTTTGGAAAAATGCAAGACACTCACTCAAAGGGAGAGCTGTAATTTCCGCAATTTTCTTTCCCCCAAGTTTTGTTTCTGCTGGATAGGGCCTAATGCGAGAACCCTCACATGCAGGACAAATCCCTTGCACCATGAGAGCTCCCATTTTCTTGCGATAGACATCGCTTTTTGCGATATTTAACCGTGTCCTTGCCTCTTCTAAAACGCCCTTCCACTGAACATACTCGTAGCTGCGTTTTTTCTTTTGCGGATGGACAAAGTACATGCGCGTCCACTTTTTCTCGGTGCCATAGAGGAAAGCGTGCTTGGCTTTGTCGGAGAGCTTGTTCCAAGGAGTTTTAATGTTGAACTTGTAAATTTTCGCTAAGTTGTTGTAGATGTTCCCATTGCGAATGGTTGTGTAAGAAGAGGCGATTGCACAGCAATCTTCTGCAATGCTTAACTCCGGATTGATGATTTTGTTTAAATCAAAATCAGCAGAGATGCCGATGCCATGGCACTTGGGACACATTCCTTCTGGATGGTTGAAGGAAAAGTCGTGGGGTTCAAGCGGGCCATAAGACGTATCTGACTTTACAGAGTAGGCAAATTGTGAAAAAATCTTCTCTTCTTTTTTATCTGGAAAAAGAACGCTAAAAAATCCTTTTCCGATTTCAAGGGAGAGACCTACCGCCTCTGCAATGCGCGAATGATCGTCTCCCTTAATGCGGTCGACGACAATCTCAATGTCGTGAGCCACTTTCTCATCGAGCTTGATCTCTTCCTCAAGAGAAACGATCTCTCCATCAACGCGAGCCCGCATAAAGCCTTTGGTCCGGATCTCATTAAAGTCTTGAGTGAACTCGCCTTTTTTGCCTTTTGCATACGGGGCTAAAAAAATGAGCTTTTCATTTTTTGGAAGGCTTTGGAGTTCTTTTGTGATTTTTTCGCGACTCTGAAGAGCGACCGGCTCCTTCGAGATGGGGCAATGAGGAATCCCGATTTTTGCGTATAACACCCTTAAAAAGTCATAAATCCCCGTCATGGTCCCGACAGTAGATCTTGGGGTCTTTCCGGCTGTTTTCTGCTCAATAGCGATTGTTGGCGCAATCCCAGAGATGCTTTCAGCCTCTGGCTTTGGCAAATCACCAAGGGATCGCCGAGCCTGATGGGAGAGCGACTCGATATAGCGCCTTTGTCCTTCGACGTAGATCGTATCGAAGGCAAGCGAGGACTTGCCAGAGCCAGAGACGCCTGTAAAAACGATGAGCTGCCCTGGTTTTAAGGTGAGATCGACGTTTTTGAGGTTGTGGACGGATACGTTTTTAAGGACAATTTCCGGAGATTTCATAGCAGAAATTGTAACAGGGGAATGGGGGGAAGTCCACAAATTACAAACTTCTTTTTTAAAGGAAGAGAAGTGAAGCAAAGACATCCCATGCAAAAGATATTTTAATTTTTATATTAACAGTATCTCCCTAAGGAGCTGCATCATGCAATCACACACTGACACATGGGGGGATACTTTGGATTTTGTTGAACGCGTTTAAGTAACCAGTCATCGTTGTTTTTCTTCGCAATATCAGCGATTTGGGAAAGTTGATCAGGAGAACAGTTTTTATGCTCTGGAACTACCGCAAGAAGCCAATGACTGTTGTTTCTCTTAGCATGATCAATGATTTGGGAAAGTTGCTCAAAAGAAAAGTTTTTATTGCTTAAAGCTACTTCAAGTAGAGGTTTTATCCCTCTTTTTTTGATAAGACAATCTATGCGATTGGTGACTCCTTTAAAGTTATCACGATGATAGTTACCTAGATAGTCATCTGGACGGCACTCCTCGAACTTTACTGTAAAGACATCCTTTATCTCTTTTTCTTGATTGATGAAACGATCAATAATACCAGTGATTTGAATAAGTTGATCAGAAGAGCACTTTTTATTTTTTATAACTGCTGCAAGGACGTTTTCTATCGCTTCTTCTGCCTCAACACAATCATCAAGCATACGATTCCATTGATCCACTAGCTTAATAGAGTTGCCAACTCCACCAATTTCAGTTGCTAGATCAGAGGCTCGCTTTTTTAAATTTTCACAATTAAGGGTATAAATAGAGGCGATCCTGTTATCAAGGATTGAAGAAAGTTGATCAGAAGAGCAGTTGTCATTGCTTGCAGCGACTGAAAAGATTCTATTTTTCCAACTTTCAGAAGAAGAGGAGGCGATCTTGTTACCAAGGATTAGAGAAAGTTGATCGGAAGAGCAGTTTTCCTTACTTGCAGCTACTGCAAAGACGCTATTTTTCAGATATTCATCAGTAGAGGTGATCGTGCTATCAATAATTTGGGAAAGTTGATCGGAAGAGCAGTTTTTATTGCTTGCCACTGCTGCAAGGATGTCGGTTTTTTTGTATTCAATAAGAAAATGGGAAGGGTGATCCCCAGTGATCCTAGTGAGGGTGTCAGCAATCTTAGTGATTCGGGAAAGCTGGCTGGGAGAGCAGTTGTCATTGCTTGCAACTCCGAGAAGAATGCCCATCCTGACAGGGTGATTAGCTTTATCAATAAATTGGTTAAGTTGATCAGAAGAGCAGTTTTTATTACTTGCAATTACTTCAAAGATCTGGGCTTTTGTGGGTTCATCCATGCCGTTAGCGATATCCCTGATTCGGGAAAGTTGATCAGAAGAGCATTCTTTATCTTTTGCAATTGCTTTAAGGATGTCGTACTTGTCGGTTTGATCAATAGGGATGTTGTTAGCAATAATAATGGCTTGCTCAATAGGGATCAAAAGTTGATTCCGAGAATCTCCCAATTCCCCGTATGAGTTGTCCCAACAATCCATTGTGAGGTTTAATAGTAGTACGGATCTTTCATCCGGGTCTCTAGTTTTTTGAGCCTTTACGACTCCTTTGAGTGTTTCACTAAAAGAGGGAGAGAAGATGTCTAGACGGGCAAGCTTTTTTGAAAGATTCAGATCAAGTGTGAATATGAATCGCAGAATGTTTACTTCGCTGAGTTCTGAAGAGTCGTTACAGAAGTCATGTTTAAACTTTTCAAGAGAGCCTCTATACCCTAGATTGGATTGAAATTTTTCATGAGTGTTATTGAGAAAAACCTGTAAAGTAAGCGGGTTTTTGCTTGCACGTGTAGCGATGCTCAAGGAACGATAATCTTGCTGGCCAGCATAGGAGACAATCCTTTCGTGTATCGGAAGAACTCCAAGTGAAGTTATTGGACTAGAAATAGTATATATCTTTGTCACTGAAGTCTCGCTTCGAGGATTAGATGCTGAAGACCTGCTTAAAGGGTTAAGATAAGGCTTTTCTTGATCGTGGGAAGAGAAAATTGATTTGATCTCTAGGCTCATAGATTTTTCCTTATATAATTTAGTATGCATTCTAGTAATTAACAGTGCTTTTTGTCAACAAATTAAAAAATACAAAAGCTCTGTCTGAATATAAGTTAATTATACTCAAATCACTTCAAAACTTGGGGTTAGGTGGGTCCAAATTCGGCGCTTTCAATCTCGCCTAACCCCAAGTTTTGAAGCGATTTGGATATAAATGGCTTGTTTAATTAGTTTTTTATTTTACGTCCTCTCTGGGGAAAGCGAAACCATTGATGCTCTGGGGGAGGGCTGGCCTCAAGAGAAGGATCTCGGAAAGGTCTTGCTTCTGTTGGAACGGGAGAGGGTTCTCTTGACGAGCTTGGTTCTTTTACACCTGGAGATTGCGGTCTGGTTTAAGGACAATTTCCGGAGATTTCATGGCGGGAGTTGTAGCAAGATAGTGGGGCGAAGTCTATACATTAAGGATCAGGAGAAAGGGATACCCTCCGCCGCTGTTCACTAGGAATTTTTTGATGATTCGGAGGAGGGCTTTCTCCTCTAGAAGAAACGCTTTGGGACCTTTCTCGCAAGGGACTGGGTTCCGTTGGAACTGGGGAAGTCTCTCGGCTTGGGCGACTTGAAGAAGAGGCTCTCTCTGGCGAAGAAGGAGGCCCGAAGTTTGGGGGGGTTGGTGCATGCGGGGGCTTTAGAGAGGAAAACGGATTACGTCGAGAAGATTTTTTAAACGACGGAGAAGGAGGCGTTTCCTGACTCGTTGTTTTTGGAGCAATCTCGTCATTTTTTTGGGGCTCTGGTGGTTTGTCTACGATGGGTTTGGGAACGGCTCCTTTGCTGCGAAAGAGAGTAAAATAGGCAATCAGGCTAATTGCTCCAGCAGCTAAAAAAAGAAAGGCATTCGAGCGGAGTGCTAATCTAGAAAGAGGCCCAATTTCTGGCATTTTTTCGAGTATGAGGATGGATTTTGCTAGTGTATATGCCTTTCGGGCAAGGTTCGACAATCCATCTGCTACGAAGATAGAAAATACAGACAGCTGATCACTTACGGGTTTTATTACATGCATTTTACTTTCCTTGGAATGAGATTTTGACACTTGAGGAAGTGTTTTTTTAGGTCCTGAGTAAGGATTCCTTTAAAAAGATCGTTATCTTTCTTAGCGAGTTCCTTGTCGACGTAAGAGATGATTGCATCAGGAGTCGTTGTTTTTCCTTCTGCGTACTGAGTAAGGAGGTCTTTTAAGTGATTTGCTGCTTTTTTCTTGCCCTCTATGCCTGTTTTATAGGTGCCAAGATCCTCAATAAGAGTTGTTAGGTCTCTGGAAATGCGCTCTTTTTTTGGAGACATTGTTGTGCCGACTTCCTTAACCAGGGGAGAGGCTTCTCTTACAGGTGAGTTTGTAATTGCCTGCGCCTTTTCATAGCAGTTCTTCGCCTCCTCTTTCTTTCCTTGGTGCTGATACTGATCACCCAAGTCTTTCCAGAGGATGGCTATTTTAGGATCATTTGGAAATAAAGCAGCTTTTACTTCAACGCTTCTCACGTAGCGCTTAAAAGCCGTATCCACGCTCTCAAAAAGGAGACGGATGCGTCCCATAGACACATTAGAAGCGTCTGCGTCCCTTAAATCGATGTAGGCTCTTTTAAGGGACCTTCGTGTTTTGAGGGACTTTTCGCGATTTCCCGAAGTTTGAGAATGAAAACTTGCTTTGTAGAAGTTCGTTGCCTCTTCTTGGTTACCCGTTTCTTCGTAAAGCGCTGCAATGAGATCATAAGTCTCAGGGTTTTGACTTTTTAGAAGATGCTCTAGCGCTTTTGTTGGATTCTTTAATTCGTCGTAAAGAAGTGCTATCTTCATGTGTAAATCAGGTGTCGCTTCTGCTTTTTCAAAATGCTCTAGAGCGCTTGTAGCTTCTCCTAAGCGCTCATAGAGAGTGCCGATTCGCTCCTCAATTAGAGCTGGATTCCAGGAGGAGGATCTCTCGTAAATCGGCAGGGCTTTTGAAAACCATTCGATAGATTCGAGCAGGTTTCCTTGCCCTTCATAGCAGGCAGCTTTTCCACTACACGCAACAGCAAACGTCTTCGTGTTTTGACCACCATCTTCCAAAGCTTTTAAACTCGCATCAAAAAACACCATTGCTTCTTGGTATTTTTTTTCTTCAAGAAGATTTCTTCCTGCACCATTGAAAGCATTTGCTTCCTGCGTTTCTACAGTAGATCGCGACGACTCACTTCGAGGGAAAGAGAACATAGAAAAGTCAACATCCTCTTTTCTAAAACGGGGACTTGGTGAAAAGAATTGGTTTCCAACAGCTTGAACTTTTGGAGTCACGTCCTCGTTTTGTTTCGGAAGAAAGACTCTTGGAGACCACCCAACTTTATCCGTTACTTTTCCTTTGCCAAGAGCCGCTGCTAACATATGCTTTTTTCCTTTTATAAAAAATCAAGGGGCCGGAGTATCGGAAACCATGAACTAAAAATCAAGATTTTTTTGAGGGAGTGTACCTAAGGAGACACTGATCAATTCATTCGCCAGCCATTCGACCAAAATTCACCGAAAAAGATAATTTTCGATCTCCAAATTAACTTTTTCGGTGCTTTTGGCGCGAATCCCTGGCAAAGCAGTTATTCAGTATCTCCTAAAAGAGTTCGTCTGTTTTTGGGATTATTTTGGCCGCTTTTCGCGTCGATCGAAGGAGGTCATATACATGTATATTATCTCTTTCGATCGACGCGAAAAGCGACTCAAAAGAACCCAAAAACCGACAGAACCTCTTTTGGGTACATTCCCTAATCTTGGATCGAGTGTGTCGCGCAGCGCATTGCCAAGAACATTAAATGAAAAGATCGTAAGCGTAATCATGACTGAGGGAAAAAGAAGGCGCCACGGGTAGTAGCGCATGGCTCCAAGCGCATCGCTTACCATCACGCCCCAACTTGCTGCGGGCGCCTGCACGCCAAGCCCGATAAAACTTAAAAACGCTTCTGTAAAAATCGCAGCCGGAATTGTCAGCGTCATGGTTGCGATAATGGGCCCAAGCGCATTTGGTATGAGATGAACAAAGAGAATACGCGCATGTGAGGCACCCATTGATTTTGCCGCGGTGACAAAATCAAGGGCTTTAATTTGAAGGACTTGCGCCCTGCAGATGCGCGCCATGTTGATCCACCCCATGCAGGTCATGGCAATTAAAATCGTCAAAATGCCTGATCCCCGGACAAGGGTTAGGAGAATCACAACAAGCAGATAGGGGATTGCGTAGAGAATGTCACAAAAGCGCATCATGCACTCGTCTGTTTTCCCTCCAAGATATGCAGCAAGGCTTCCGTAAAGAACACCGATAATGCCGTCGATGATTGCTGCACTAAATCCGATGAATAAGGAGATGCGGGCGCCCCACCAAACTCTTGTAAAAACATCACGGCCTAATTCATCGCTACCAAACCAAAATTTCGCAGAGGGCGGTGTGTTTTTTAAGTGGAGATGAATCTCTGAGTAGGAATAGGGCGAGATCCAAGGACCGATGATTGCCATGATGCAGAAGATGGAAAGAATAATGAGGGCTATACGGGCAAGAGGGCTATGCATGAGCAATCTCTTTTTCTTTTGATCTCGTGCGGGGGTCAATGAGATTTGAGAGAAGATCGATGATGAAGATCGAGATCATTAAAAAGGAGCTAAAGAAAATGGTTAGACCGATGATCATTGGATAATCGCGCGCGTTGATACTAAAGATCATCCACTGGCCCAATCCCGGAATTGCAAAAATCCTCTCGATCATAAAGCTGCCTGTTAGAATTTGCGAGATGATGGGTCCTAGATATGCAAGGGTCGGGAGAATCGCATTGCGAAGTCCATGGCGCATGGCAACTAAAAACAGGGGAAGGCCTTTAGAAAGAGCCGTTCGAATGTAATCTTGCTGCATGACTTCAACCATGTTCGATCGAACAAGGCGCGCAATAAAAGCTGCGGGAAGTGCTGAAAGGGCAAGAGAGGGGAGGATGGTGTGTTCAAAGGAGCCCCACCTTGCAACGGGAAGAAGATGAAGCTTTATGCAAAAGATGAGCTGAAGGAAGCTTGCGAGGACAAAGCTTGGAACGGAGATGCCGAGGGTTGAAAGGAGCATCGCGCCTGTATCTTGCCACTTGTTTTTCCGGATGGCAGACCACGTTCCAAGGGCAATGCCGCAAGGGATTGCAAAGAGCAGTGCTTGCGCTCCTAACTGCGCAGAAATTGGAAATCCATCACGAATAAACTGCGTCACAGCTCTTCCTGGATAGGTAATGGACGTACCAAGATTTCCGTGAAAAATTTGCCTTAAGTATTTTCCATATTGAACAAGTAAGGGTTGATCCAGGCCGTAGTGAGTGTAGAGAGATTTTAGGATTTCTGGGGGGATATTTTGCTCTCCAATAAACGGATCTCCTGGAAGGCAATGCATCAGGATAAACGTTCCCGTAATCACACACCATAGAGAGAGAGCAAGAATGGTAACTCTTTTTAGAATAGATCGCGCGAAGCCTGCCATAAGACCCCTCACTATAACATCTCTACCTATTCTACAGAGAGAACAAAGTATGCAGGGAATGCAAAGTGATGATTCGAGCGCGGGCTTGCGATAATTGTTACCTTTTCATTTTCATGCTTGGCAAGATCCACGTGCGTGCTATAGAGGTAAGCAATGGGTCCTGAAGATCCTCTCAAGAGATAGTTGCCCGGTTTGTCTTTGATGGCGCTTATATAGGGTTCTAACTTCCCGTTAAGAACAGTGCCGTTTGCTTTTTGTTCCGCATAAAAATCATCGATTTTTTTCCCGGAGTGAAACGCTGTCCAGCTTAAATAGAGAGACTCTTCGACGACTTCCCAGGGAAGCATCCCTACAGATTGTTCTTTTTTGGAAGATGGCTTAGCCCAGAAGTTCGGGTGTGATTGTTCTGCTGTATCTACATCAAAAACAATCCCTTGGCTGTCTTGTTTGTGCTTTGCAATAATTTCTGCTTTTGCAAGAGCTGGAAGTTCTTCTCTTGCTTCAAGATGAGCGATTTTTTTGTTGAGATAGGTGTCTTTTAAGGTGGCAAGCCCCTCTTTTGCAAGGGCCACTGCACTCGGAAAGTCAGGATAAGAGCGGAGCACGGCCTGAAACTGTTCGGATGCTGTGAGGATAGACATTTCCTCAAAAGGCTTTTTACTCTCTATTTCAGCGGACACTTTAGCATTGCTTAAGAGTTCATCCACTTCAGATTTTCTTGTTTCCATTGAGGAGAGATATTCAGGACCGCCGGCGGAAGTAACAAATTCTTTTGATACGTAGAACTTCGTTTCTTTTGGAGGCGCGACCTCAAGCCATTTGTTATTCAATGGGCAGACGTGGGATTCGACTCTTTGCCCTGCTTCTAACTGAGAGATAATTGGAGCGTCCGCGTGTGGCTCGAGGCGCACATTTACGCGATTTGCTTCAACGAGATCGTCAAGAATATAGCTTCGAAATACATATGCCTTTGTATCTTTAGGAGGCGCTACTGCATAAAACTCATTGTCCTCTCCAACGATGAGCAAGAGATCATTTTTGCTAAGTTGCTTAATGATATGGCTTTCTAGATCAGCGCCGACGCGCATGCGTACTTTGTTTGCAGAAACCTTTCCAGTAAAAGGCTTAAATATCTTTGCAGCCTGCCCACTGTTTTTGATTGGGGGGCTTGCCTCTAATCCAATTGTGCAAATACTTAAAGCGATAAAAGCGAAACGCATCATGATCTAAAAACTCCAACTACTTCAGACTTCCAAATAGTAGAGCCTTCGGTCTTTAAACTCCAAGAACTTTCTAAGAGGGTGTTTAAACACCCTCTAAGTATTGAGAACAGCGCGGATGTGTTCGCAGTTTTTATCTCCGCAAGTACACCCAAGCGTATCGCCTAAGAAGACGTCGTAATACTCGTTTTTATCTAGAGGATTAACGACGCGATAGAGGTTTGTTTCAGATTCTGAGACTTCCCAATCGCGAAACTTTAAATCTGCGTCTTCGACAATCTCGTCATTTCCTTCAAGAGATTTGACCATTTGGCAATAGATGCAGTTGCAGTTTGGTTCTGCTTTACCTAAAACAGAGAGATCTTCAAGGCCAAAAGAGCGAACGATGCTCGTGATTTTTTCAAGAACGTTCGCAGGGAGAGGGGGGAGATCAGTCTGCTCTGGATTGTGCTGTAACTGAGAGGCTAAAGGATCGAGAATCCCTCCATCGGTTTTCATCGGTAAGTTAAAGCTAAAGGCATTGTCGAAAAGGCCTTTTGTAGGGGAGGCGTTTTTTTCTGAAAAATGGGCATGGGCTTGGAAAATTTCGTCGATTTGTCTTTGTTCTACGTCTGGAATCTCTACTTGAGAACCGTCGTTGAGAGCAATGATCAAAAGAGATCTTTCGGTCTTGTTTTGCACCCGAATCGAGGCAACGTTGCTCCATTTGGTCGAAATAAAAGGGGGGATGCTAAGGATTTCTGGCGTGATTTTCATTTTTTACTCCTAGAAAGGCTCTTCTTCTCTATCCATTATAAACGAAAGAATTGGCATTTGTCAACCAAGACTTAGCACTCTTTTCGCCTGAGTGCTCGGTTTTCCGTAACTCGCTGATAATTAAGGAGGTTTCTGGCTTTCTTGACATGGATTTGGGGACTCCCTATAAGGAAAATTAAAGGGAAGGTGCTTGATGGAAATGGCCTCTAAGCCGGTTGTAAATTCAGGGAAATCATTGTTTGAGGGAAGAAAAGTGTCACGAAAAACGTTTATTATCGATACAAACGTGTTGGTTCACGATCCTGCGGCCATTAAGAAATTTAAGGTCAACGATGTTGTCATTCCTCTTGCGGTCTTAGAAGAGTTAGATAGTTTAAAGCGCCATTCTGATGAAGTTGGGAAAAATGCAAGAGAAGTAATTCGGTATATCGACTCTCTTAAATCTGAAAAACAAGGGGATTTTCAATCGGGAATTGAAATCCCAGAGGGGCCGAAAATTCGAATTCATCTCAATGTTTCTCCAGAGAGAATCAATGGATTCCCTCTGCCGTTGGACCGTAGTAGTAACAAGTTTCTCCTCGTTGCTTTTCTTCTAAAGAAGCAAGGGGAGTCCGTAGTGATTGTCTCCAAAGACTTTGTGACGCGTGTAAAAGCAGAAGCAATGGATTTAGAGGCAGAGGACTTTGAAAATCTCACAGTTGTTCATGATGAGATGTACCGGGGCTATCGCAAAATTGACTGCGTAAAAAAAGACATCGATCTCTTCTACAAAGATGGGACGATTCCTGTGACTGAAGAAGGGTTTAGACCCAATGAATATGCTCTTTTGGAAGCTGTTGGAAATTCATCGGCTATTTGCAAATACAGCTCCAAAACAAAGAAGTTAGAGCCTCTTATCCCTATTGACAAAGATGTGTGGGGAATCCACCCGCTTAACATGGAGCAAAAGTGCGCGATTGATCTTCTTCTTAGAGATGATATTCCTCTAGTTACCTTAATTGGTCAGGCAGGTACGGGGAAAACTCTGCTCGCTTTAGCTTGCGGAATGCGCAAGGTTTTCGATGATAACAAATACTCGCGAATTTTGGTCTCAAGGCCCATTATGCCTCTTGGAAAAGATATTGGATATCTTCCTGGGACTAAGGAAGAAAAACTCGCTAACTGGATGCAGCCGATTTTTGACAATCTTGAGTTTCTCTGTGCCATGACAAGCGGGGAGGCAAATAGTGCAGCCGCTCTTGGGTTTATCATGGAAAGCAGGAAAATCGAGATGGAGGCGGTGACTTACATCCGTGGAAGATCTTTGCCTAAGATGTATATGATTATCGATGAGGCGCAAAACCTGACGCCGCACGAGATAAAAACGGTGATTTCAAGAGCTGGTAAAGGGACAAAAGTCATTTTGACAGGAGACCCAACCCAGATCGACAATCCCTATCTAGATAGGAATTCAAATGGTCTGTCGTTTGCTGTGAACAAGTTTAAAAATCATAAGCTATTCGGGCACATCGTGTTAGATAAGACCGAGCGATCAGAGCTCGCATCACTCGCTGCAGAGATTCTCTAGTCTAAGACGGCACTTGTTTTTTTGTAAGTCTACAGGGTATCCTCTCCCCAGCAAACAGGAAGGGGCCCCCTTCTTAAGTTAAACTTTTTTTATTGGATTAGGAGATTTATATGGGAAGGCTTGAAAATACATGTATAAACATTAATCGTGCTTGCGATTACATTCCGGGAGCTTCTTTTATTGTGAATACGGTCACTCTAGGTCAAAAACTGTATATGGAGAGCGCGTTCCCTCCCCTTGACGTTTTCTTTAGTCACAACTATAATAACGCGTCTAATCTTTTTAATGCTGGGGTAACTTGTAATTTTAAGTTAACTAATGATGTAGTTATCGGTAGGCAGCAGCATGTTTTTAAATATTTAGACTATTTCAGTTACATAGAAGAAAAGGGATCTGCTAGAACAATGGTAGCGATTATGCTACCATTCACTGCGTCACTCATCACTCAACTGGCGATGCCACTATTCACTCCTGTCACTCCTGCTTACGTGATTCGTAGGTTGTCTGCCTCTACTTTTATGAGGTTTTCATCCGTAGTCTGCTTAGGTACTGCGGCTAGCGATGCTACATCTTGGTTCTTTGCGAGGGGAAGGACGAGGGATGACGTGCTCAAAGCTCTAAGGACGTACGAGACTCAGTTTGAAGCCCTTCCTCTTTGGATGAGAAGCGATAAAGAGATGTTTCAAGCCGCAAATTTTGGGTATTTGATGAAAGGTCTGTTTGGAGATGGGCTAATTGCAAATTTTCGGTATGCTGGAGAGCCCATTCGGGATAACGAAAAAGTTGCCCTAGAAGCTTGTAAAGCGGCTGGAAACTTTAAATTTGTAAGTGCGCGCTTGCGAAACAGCAAACCTTTCGTTTCAGA
>CBDUSP010000024.1:0-20614 GCA_965370365.1 uncultured bacterium
GGCGGTTTTTTTCTTTTGATACTCGCTGCTGTCGTATTGATTTTTGGACTTCAGTCTCTTTCTGGGGGCAAAGAAGCGCGCGTATCTTTTAGTCACCAAGTCGAGCATTTAACGAACCTCCAATTAACTGTTCCTGAAGAGAACCATAAAATTGCCCAAAACGATAATCTCGTTACATTTGGAGGGCGGTTTAAAGAGCGGCTTGAAGATGAGAGTATTGCCCGCTTTAAGTATCTTGAGTTTTTATATCAAAATCATGAGCTGAAAGAAGAGTCAGCGCATTTAGAGAAAGAGCTAGATGGTCTTGCCAAAAATGTAAGGGATTCAGCGAGTCTTTATTTAGGGTTAAGTGGCCAGGCGATCCCACGCTCTGGATTTGTGGTTGTTGGAAGTGCGCATGATACAGTGGATCGAAGCTCTTCGATTATTATTAAAGAGACGCCAGCTGTGAGCCAAGTCACCCTTCCTTTGGTTCAAAGAACGCTTGCACTCGCACAGCAGATGACCACGGTAGACTCTGTAGATGCTGCGTTTAAAGAAATTCGTGATTTTGTTGGTCTGCTTCGATCCCCTGCGCTTGGGATTGGCAATGAGCTAATCAAACAAGAGCTTAAAAGTCTTGATCAAACAATCCTTTCTGCATCCAGTCTTTCGCTTGGTGAGCAGCTAGGTGTTTATCAGGGAGCAGTCGATCGTTTAGGTCCATTGGTTCGTGATTTAGGCGCTGAAAGTGATGGTGTCCGCTTGATGGCTCTGCGTAGCGTAAGAAGCTATGTGGATACGAGCAAGCAATTTGGGGAAGTTTCTCAAGAATTAGAGAAAAACGTCGTTCACTTAAATAAGGCCAGGCAAAAAGTAACTTCTGTCATCTGGTTCTTTAATAACCAGGAAATTTCGTCAAAGAATTTAGAGAAGCAAGACAAGGATTCTTTTACCTATTGGTTTGCGCAGGCAAAGCAAGAGTGGGAGAGCTTTGATACGAACAAGGGCCTTAACTATCGCGCGCCGGATCAGCCGAGAAATACGGTTTTAGAAAAGACATTTAAAAGTCAGGAGCCTGCTCCCAACTACTTTAGCTACGTTTTAACATTGCTTCCCATCGTGATGGTGGTTCTCTTTTTATACTTCATTTTTTCAAGACAAATGAAAGGGGGAATGGGGGGAGGCTCTGCAATGAATTTTGGGAAGTCTCCAGCTAAATTGATGACAAAAGAGACAAATAAGATCACGTTCAAGGATGTGGCGGGAGCAGAAGAGGCAAAAGAAGAGCTAAAAGAGATTGTCGATTTTTTGAAGAACCCTGATAAATTCACTGCTTTAGGAGCGCGCATTCCAAAGGGAGTTCTTTTGGTTGGGTCTCCTGGAACTGGAAAAACGCTCATTGCGAGGGCAGTTGCTGGTGAAGCAGATCGTCCTTTCTTTTCGATCTCGGGCTCAGACTTTGTCGAGATGTTTGTGGGTGTTGGGGCCAGTCGTGTTCGCGATATGTTTGAGCAGGCAAAGAAGAACTCTCCTTGCATTATCTTTATGGATGAAATTGATGCAGTCGGGCGTCATCGTGGGGCCGGAATGGGTGGTGGTCATGATGAAAGAGAGCAAACGCTGAACCAACTTCTTGTTGAGATGGATGGGTTTGATACAAGAGAGGGCGTCATTTTGATGGCGGCAACGAACCGTCCAGATGTTTTAGATAAGGCTCTGCTTCGACCGGGTCGTTTTGATCGTCGCGTTGTTCTTGATCTTCCAGATGTGAAAGGGCGCTTTGAAATTTTGAAGGTGCATGCGCGAAAAATCAAGATTGATCCATCTGTGAATTTAGAAGATATCGCTCGTAATACTCCGGGAGCATCGGGTGCGGATCTAGAAAACATCTTAAATGAGGGAGCTCTTCTTGCAGCAAGACGAGGGCGTCTTGCAGTGACTTCATCTGAAATGAAAGAGGCCTGCGATAAGGTGCGCTTTGGAAAGGAGCGGCGTAGCCTTGAAATGGACGAGAGTGAAAAGAGGACAACAGCCTATCACGAAACAGGCCATGCAATTACAGCTCTTGTCGTAGAGAAGAGCGATCCTGTGGACAAGGTAACGATTATCCCTCGCGGGTTTTCTCTTGGGGCCACACATTTTATGCCTAAGAAGAACCGTCTTAGCTACTGGAAGAAAGAAGTGTTGGATCAGCTGATCGTGCTTATGGGCGGACGTGCTGCAGAAGAACTGTTTATCGGTGATATGTCCTCAGGTGCGCAGCATGACATTTCGCAGGCAACGAAAGTTGCAAGAAGCATGGTCTGCGAGTGGGGGATGAGTGATACTCTTGGGACTGTTTCATATGATGAAAAGCCTGAATCTGGGCAATACTTAGGGCAAAATGGCCCTCAGTCAAAAGCTTACTCTGATGAGACAGCGGAGAAGATTGATAAAGAAGTAAAAGCGCTTATTTTAGAGGCGCATGATAAAGCAATCGAGCTTTTAAAAAAGTATGAGCCTCAAGTGCAGCTCATGACGGATATGTTGATGGAATTTGAGACATTGGATGCCGAAGATGTCAAAAGGATCATGGATGGCACTTGGAACACCGATGCGAAGCGCGAGCGCATAAAATCGGCGGACGATCTTCAAAAGATCACGCCACCGGCTCCTCCACCAAAACCCACGAGAACCGATGAAGGTTCAGATGGGATGGAACCAGAGATGAGTTAGGGGAAGACGCCTATTTATTTTTTTTCATTCGGTTTTGGAGTTTCCTCTTCGGGAGAGAGTGGGCTCTCCTCGATCACTTTCTGTAGCTCTAGTAACGTTTTTTCTTGTTGGAGCAGAGTCCATCCTATTACGAGCTGTTTTTTGAGTTCATCGTTTTTTGCCCAGGCTGCCACTATGTACTTCCCATCAAGATCGAGACACTTGTTTTGAGCGTCTGTAGGAATAAAGTGTGTTAACGACCTGAGTTTAGTATCGAAGGATTGGGGCAGTTGCTCCGTTCCCTGTTTCTTTTCAAAGGCGTTGTATTGCATTGACAGGCTTGATAGCTTCTGTTGTACAAGCAATTTTTGATCTTCGGGGAGGTTGTTTAGTGCTTTGAATATTATTTCTGCCTTACCTAACAAGTATTTGTTTTTAAGATCTATCGCCTCCTGATCCAGTTCTCTTAATTTTCCTGGGATTGTGGGCTTTTGCTCACTTATTACTTTGAACTGATCCTTTATTGCAGTTATTTGTTTGTCATCCTTGTTGCCTGAAGAAGAACAGTGTCTGGCCTGCGACCGTAACTCTGGGCATAATGATATTGCAGGCAGAGAATGCGAAACTGTTCTGGCTAGCGGATTAAAAAATCTTATCATATATTTCCTATAGTTGTAATTTAATACCAGTTATAACGTTTATTCATGCTTTATTGCAAGTTATATTAGTTAGTTGATCTAGAAGTATTTATTTGTTAAATATTTACGCGCTATGCGGTGATTTGTGAATAAATCAGGATTTTGAAGATGATTTCAATGGCTTCTTAAAATAGATTTTTGATGCCTGCCCCGCTGTTTTTGCATCGAGCTGTTGTAGTAGTCGCAAAAGACCTGGCTCGTTGTCTTGCAGTCTAAACTCTCTCAGAGGGCCTCCTTTCTTACAGAAATTGCGGATACTTACTTTGTCTGGGCTTATCTTGCCAGCAGTCCTGATTGCAAGGAGGAGGCGCTCTCCTAAAGCAAGTGGGCGATTTAATATGCTTTCCAAAGCATCGACTTCAGATAAGGTTCCTGCCTTGTTGAGATTCAGCTCAAAGAACTGCTGTTTTATTTTTGAGTATTTATCAGAGCAGCTTTCATAGTAAATATCCGAGGCCTTCCCTTCTGTTTTTTTATCGAGATCTATCAATATAAGCGTAAGCAAAAAGGATCCTTCTGGCAGGTGATATGTGTGTAGGGTGCCCCTGGAAGAGCAAAGCATGTGGATGTCTTCTTTAGGAGAAAAAGCTAGAGCCTCCTTGATTGCCAACTCAAAGCGACAAAAGAGAGGGATTTGAGGGATAATCAAATTAATTTTTTCTTGTGCAGATAGACTGTTTTTTTTAAAGAGAATCTCCAGTCCTTGCCTTTTCCCCTCAGGAAGGAGGGATACTAAGTCTGTTATTTTTTTATCGCGGATGGATTCAACATCTGTTGCAGAGAGGGCCTTGACTCCGTTACCGGTTGAAAAAATCGTTTTTGCGATGGTGTTTGTTTTCTTAGAGAGGGGAGATGGCTGGGGTTGAAGGGGCTTTGTGGCAAATGACAAGATTTCAAATAAATTTTTACATGCTATGGAGATTCGTGACATTGTGCTCCTTTTTTCGAAAAAAAAGTAACATCAATCTATTTTTTATTGCAATGAAGAGATTGCTTTTTTACTTGAATAGGGTCTTATAGGCGTCAGATGCCATGCCATGGCTTTGCTGGTCGAGCAATCCTAAGATTTCGTTGGTATTTTCCTCTCCGAGATCGTACTTAGGCAATCTATTTCGAACAAAATTAAGGCTATCTGTTATACCGCTGATTGTGTTGACTTCATGCTTTGCAAGGGTAAGCCTATTTTGCTCATCCTCTATTTCCCGAAGGAGGGGGTCAACGCGTGCAAAGTTTACATCGGTCTCAGCAAACCTCACAGCTTGTGCAAAAGAAGGGTCCTGTGACAATTCCGGAACCACAGCTTTACCATCTCCCAAGAGGAGAGTAGGTTGCTTAGACTCCTCGCTGCCATAGAGGATAGCAGAGATCGTACGTTGAGTTGCTTGAACCCTTGCTTGCGTCTTGTTTTTTATGCTGAGGCGGGTCGTAGTTATATTTTTTTGAATGGAATCCCTTAAGTCTAAAAAATAGCTTTTTGTGTTGCGATAGGCTTGTGAAGTCTTTTGTTGGAAGGAAAAACGGGACTCTTTAACGAAATACGAGGTTCGGTTACAAACACCGCGAAATAAAGAATTTTTTAGACAGACTGGAGTAGTGCGTAACATATAATACCTCTTTTTGTTGAGTTTATTATACGTTATTTGTAATTATGTGTAAAAGATCAACTATTTTTTGTAATAGTCTTCGGAGGCTTTGGTGTGTGTGATTTTGTCTAAATGACTTAGGATATCAAGAAGAGATTGAGAGGTGTCTGGAAGGTTATACTGATGAAGGATTCCTTTAGGTTCGCAGAAGTCTTTCAGCAGAGTTTGTGCATCCTCCTCCCCTAATTTCTCTATGAACTTAAGAATGACAGAGAGGGCTTCCATCGCTTGTTTTTCCCGCTCTTCTTGTGGGAGGGCATTGAGGGCCTTCACATTCTCCTCTGTCATATAAAGAGCCGTGAATGCAAGATCGAAGCCTTCTTCATCCTGTTCGGTGTCTAGTATCTCTTCAGCGTCAATGTTGGAATAATGTTTTGATGCCATTTCGTGACTTACTTGATCGAGATAACTGAGTAATGTCTGCAGATGCTCTGAATCATTTGGTAAATTGCATTTAAATAAAAGCTCGCATGCAGATTGTATTTGCTGGTCTTTTGTAAAAAATCTATGGACAGGATGTGATCGATTCTCAAAGGATTTCAAAGCTGCAGAAAGAACGAGTGAAGCAAAGCGTTCGCGGAGTTTTTCTGGGGTTTTTTTGTGGATAGAGGACATCGTCAAGAAAGCAATAGCAATAGATTCTTCCTCCTCTTTGAGTCTCTCTAATTCTTTGGGAGAAATTTTGAAAAAAGAACGCAAAAAACAAAGTTTTGTATTTCGATCGGTAGATGCAATTGCATATCGTGCAGTTAGGAAAAGAACCTCTAAGGTAAAAAAACTCTGTTCGTCAAAGAGGCTTGCTTGAACAGGAGAAGTATCCAATCTTTTGCTGTGCAGAGCGGTGGGGTGAAGTGTGCATAAAGCCGATAGATTGAGTTTTAGTGCTTTCGATAAGGGGTTTTTGTGGATGTGTCGTTGTACTTTTGTGAGAAGATATTCTCCCGCTTTTTGAAGGGTTGAGGAGATGGTTGGGGTTTTGTTTGCGAGGAAACATGCCTTCTTACCGAAATTCGGAATGGAGTGAAGGAGCTGTGTTTTATTAAGCATGTTTAGAAAAATGGCCCCACTTGGGGTCTGTGATCGCAAATAGATGCTCGCTTTTCATGATGATCGACTCTGAAGGAAGACCACAGTTAAACGCAGATTTGTCTCCCGATCTACACCCTTCATCGAAGTAATTGTCGATATTCAAGAGATTTCCAAAGGGAGGAACGCCTCCGACTTTAAGCCCAAATCTCTCCAAAAGAATATCTGGTTTTTCAAACTCACACTTTTCTCCAACAATTGCTGATGCTGCTTTTGCATCGAGCTTTCTATTAGCCGGGATATTGAATTGGTAGTTCTTCTTCGAGCTTTTTCCGCGTAGGATTAGAGCTTTAATTCCCATTTCCATTGGGATATCGCGAACTCTTGAGGCGTCTTCAGAGGTTGGCGTATCCTCATGTTTGAGGTAGTCGATTGGGAAATTGTTTTTGTGACAAAGGCGAACAATTTCGCTGCGGATATTTTCTCCGCCAAAAAAGATGTGTGCTTTGATGCGATTTGAGGCAATTCTTTTTGGATCGGAGGGGAAAAGCGAAGTTTCTCGGATGTTTTTGCGCTTTAAAAGGGTCATGGTCAGTCTTTCAAGCCCCATCCCAAAGCCTCCATGAGCGGGGATCCCATATTTGAAAATGCTCAAGTAATCAGTGAAGTCATTCGGATCCATGTCTTTGGACTTAATTCCTTCGATTATAGATTCGTAGGTGTGGCGCCTTTGGCCCCCAGATGTGATCTCAATTCCTGCGCAAAGAAGATCAAAGGTATTTGTAAGACCCCCATCTTTTGGAAATGAATAAAAGGGGCGCTTTTCTGCCTTCCAGTCGGTCACAAAGATAAATGCGGTTCCCTTTTCCTCTAAGGCCCATTTGCAGAGCTCTCTTTCTGCAGCAGGACTTAAATCGGGCTCATTTCTTTCATCGATTCCAGTTCTTTTGAAATAGAGCTCCAACGCGTCAAAAAAAGTGATTCTTGGGAAGGGGACATCTTGGGGCGCTTTTACAAGAGGCTGGCGTAAGAGTTCGAGTTCGTGTTGGGAGTTTTTTTCAAGATGATACAAAATGAATTTAATGCACGCTTCTTGGATATCCATGATTTCATGCCAATGGGTAAAAAAGCCCATTTCAAACTCGAACTGTTTCCCTTCGGAAAGATGGCGCGATGTTTGCGATGGCTCGGCTCTGAAAAAGGGAGTGAGCGCAAAGACTCGCTCATTTACCCCAACCATAATCTGCTTGTAGAGCTGGCTACTTTGTGCAAGTGTTGCTGTGTAGCCAAAATAATCCACACTAAAAAACTCAGCGCCGCCTTCAGATGACGCTCCAATGATGTTTGGTGGAAAGTACTCAAAGGCTCGCACTGTATCGTGCATGAACAGCCTGTAGGCGTGCGCAATCTCTCCTTGGATTTTGAATATGCTTTGAATCTCTCTATGTCTTAGAGAAATAGGCCTGTGATCGAGCAAGAACTCATAGTCCGCATGCATCTCAGGCTTATAGTACTCAACTTCAGGCGCTTCTGTGATCGGGTTTTCAACTTGGATGGACGGGTTTGTAATTTCAACTTTGAAATCTGATTTTGAGGGAGAGACGTCTCCCTCAATTGCAAGAATTGATCCTACTTGTAAGTGCTGAAGTTTTTTCAGCTCTTCTTTGCTTTCGATCACGACTTGGCACAGTCCCGACCTGTCGCGCACAAGTAAAAATGCAAGTTTTCCAAAGGACCTTAAGTTATTAAGCCACCCACGGACAAAAACTTTTTTGCCAGCGTGGGCTGCTAGATCCCTGGATAAACTGCGGTTCATGAGTGTTGTTCTGCTTTCAACGTTGCTTTGTGGCTGAGCTTGATCTTTCCACTACGGGAGTCGACATCAAGCACCTTGACCTCAACCATATCTCCCACTTTGAAGGGGATATCTTTGATGTCGTTCACTCTTTGATGAGAAATTTCTGAGATGTGGCAAAGCCCATCTTTTGCAAAAATCTTAACGAAGAATCCAAAGTCAACAATCGATGTGATGGGTCCTGTATATGTTTTTCCAATTTCAACTTCAGAAGTGAGATCTTTAACGATTTGTTTTGCACGAGCCATCGCTTCTGCATCTGTCGATACAATGCTGACAACGCCGTCGTCATTGATGTCGATCTGAACACCTGTTTCATCAACAATTGCTCGGATCTGCTTGCCACCTGGACCAATCACAGTGCCGATTTTGCTTGGCTTGACCTGAACGGTTTCAATGCGTGGTGCATAAGGAGACATCTCTTCGCTTGTTTTAGGGCATACGTCGAGCATCTTGCTTAAGATGTGGATTAGCCCTTTTTTTGCTTGACGGATCGCAGCGCACATAATTGCATGGGTAATCCCTTCTACCTTGATGTCCATCTGGAAGGCTGTGATTCCTTTGTCATCTCCAGTAATTTTAAAGTCCATATCGCCAAGAAAATCCTCTGTACCGAGGATGTCAGATAAAATTGCGCTCTTGTCTCCTTCAAGAACAAGGCCCATCGCAATTCCAGCCACGGGTCGCTTAATAGGAACCCCTGCATCCATCATTGCAAGGCAGCAGCCGCAAACAGAGGCCATCGACGAAGAACCGTTAGACTCTGTGATGTTTGACTCAAGGCGAATGACGTAAGGGAAGTCCTCTTGAGAGGGTAAAATGGCAGAGAGGGCTCTTTCTGCAAGTTTTCCATGACCAATCTCTCGTCTTCCTGCAGGGCCAGCTCTTCCTACCTCACCAACAGAGAAGGGGGGGAATGAGTACTGAAGATAAAAGCGATGGTATGCATCTCCGTGAAGGTCTTCATAGCGCTGCGCGGTTGTTTCTCCGCCAAGAGTACAAACGGCAAGCGCTTGTGTTTCCCCTCTTGTGAAAAGCGAGCTTCCATGAGTTCGTTTGAGAAAGGACTGCGTAACATCAATTGGGCGGACATCTGTCAAACCACGTCCGTCGATGCGAACCTTCTCATCGAGGATCATTTTTCTCATGAGAGTTGCCTGAAGCTTCTTAAAGCTTAAAAGAACATCGGATTTCGCATACTTGTTCTCATCTCCATCTGGGAGAAGTGTGTTTAGAAGCGTTTCCTTAATCTCTGAAATGATCTTCTCTCTCTCACCCTTTTTCGAAACGCGAAGCGCTGATTCAAGCAATTTTTCAGCAGATTCGCGAACAGCAAGATTTACCTCTTCAGGAACGAGTTTAAGCGCTCCTCTCTTCTTTGGTTTGCCGATCTTTTTTGCCCAGTCGCTTAAAGCGTGGCAAATGCCTTGAATTGCTTTATGGCCTGTTTCAATGGACTCAATGACCTCTTCTTCTGTTAGAAAGTCGCAGAATCCTTCAATCATAAGGATCGCATCTTCAGTTCCGGCCAAAACGAGATCAAGTGTCGATTCTTTCATCTCTTCTTTTGTCGGGTTGATGACAAACTTGCCATCAAGACGTCCGACGCGAACAGCTCCGATCGGCTTGATAAGGGGAATGTCAGAAATTACGAGAGCTGCTGACGCGGCAGTGATCGCGAGGACGTCGGGAACATGAACACCATCATATGAATACACATAAGAGAGGATCTGCACTTCATTATAGTACCCGTCTTCGAACATGGGACGCAGTGGGCGGTCAATGAGGCGGCATGTCAAAATTTCTCTTTCAGCAGGTCTTCCTTCTCGTTTAAGGAATCCACCAAGAGTTCTTCCGGCAGATGAATGTTTTTCTTGGTAGTCGACGCGCAGAGGGAAGAAGTCAATTCCTTCAGGAGGCTTTTCGGATGCACATGCGGAGGCAAATACAGTTGTCTCACCACAATGGACGAGTACAGATCCGTTGGCTTGCCTTGCGACTTTTCCGGTTTCAATTGTGAGCGTCTTATCGCCAACTGGAATTGTGATTTCTTCTTGCTTGAACATGTGTATCCTTTCCTTAAATAAACAGATGAGTTTAAGAGAATGGACTGATTAAAAACAAGGTGGGAAGTGAAAAAAAAGGAAGACGGGGGGCGAACCCCCCAATCACATTATTTTCTTAAGCTCAGGCGGACAATCAAGCTTTGGTATCGCTTGGTATCCGTTGAGTTGAGGTAATCAAGCAACTTTCGTCTTTGTCCGACTAATTTTAGAAGGGCAAGCCTTGAGCTGTGATCTTTTGGAGCAACTTTCAAATGTTCTGTTAACTCCGTAATCCTCTCAGTTAGGATCGCGATCTGGACGTCGGCAGAGCCGGTGTCTTTCTCGTGTAACTGAAATTTTTTTGTGATCTCTTCCTTGGTTCCTTTATCTAAAGACATGAGGATATCTCCTCTATTGGGTTTATGACATTACGCCATCTATTGTAGTGGATTAGAGATAAACCTTCAACATTTTGCTGTTTTCTTGCTATCCTTGGGCCCAATGGATTTTTCAAATAAAGACCACAGCTTCATGAAAGAAGCTTTAAAAGAGGCAAAAAAATCTTTAGAGAAGGACGAGGTCCCTGTTGGGGCTGTTTTGGTCTTTCAAGGAAAGATTATTGCTAGGGGTCATAATGAGGTGGAACTTCTTAAGGATGCGACGGCACATGCAGAAATGATTTGCATGACAGCTGGTGCCGCAGCCCTTAATAACTGGCGCCTAAGTGGAACGACCCTTTATTGCACTCTAGAGCCGTGCGCCATGTGCGCGGGGGCTATTCTGGCCTCTCGTGTAGATAGGGTTGTCTGGGGGGCTCCCGATATTCGGCTTGGGGCAAACGGAAGTTGGATCGATCTTTTTGCAGAGGATCATCCGATGCATTCTTTAGAAATCACCGGGCATGTCTTAGCGGAAGAATCGGCCCATTTATTAAAAACGTTTTTTGAAAAGAAGAGAAAGAAAAAAGCGCCCCAAAAGCGGCGCCTTGCAGATTTCCGTTAATGCCGCGAGTATTAACTCTTCCAATATTCGAGCTAAGTAATTAGGTGGAATAACCGAAAACTGGCCAAAACAATCCCGAAAGGAGACAGAACCTAATTCTTAAACACTCTCTAAGATAGAAAATTCTTGTTTTTTTCGCAGGCGTCCCTTACTCTATGAGGAATATTTCAAGGAACCGGTCTATGAAAAAGAATACCCATCCTGATTACCAGGAAGTTTTGTTTGTTGACTCCTCAACGGGAAAAGAATATCTCATTGGGAGCACGCTGAAGACAAAGGAAAAGAAAACTTTTGAAGGGAAAGAATATCCTTTATGCAAAATTTCAATTTCCTCGTCTTCGCATCCGTTTTTCACAAAGTCTACCAAGCTACTCGACGCTGAAGGAAGAGTCGATAAATTCACGAAGAAGTATGCGCGTAAGACGGAAGAAGTGAAAAAGGCCCAGGAAGTTCAGGAAGAAGCGAATAAAGCAAAAAAAGCTGTGCCTAAGAAGAAAAAGAAGTGAGAGAAAAGATTGAGCGGCTGTTAGCGCGGCTTCCTCAAGTTGAGGCGGAGCTAGGCTCGGGTGAGGCGTTAGCTGATCAAAAGCGCTATAAGCTTCTTTCTCAAGAGCATGCACATCTCTCAGGACTCAAAGAGTGCTGGGAGAGATTCCTTTCTTCGAAAAAGCAACTCGAAGAGAATAAGGCACTTCTTGGATCGGAACAAGATCCAGAAATGCTCGATCTTCTTCGCGAGGATGTCTCGCGTTTAGAGGAAGAGGTTGCGGTCTCCTCCAAGCAGTTAGAAAATCTACTTGTTCCCCCAGATCCCAACGATAATTGTAATGTGATTTTGGAGCTCCGTGCAGGTACGGGTGGCGATGAGGCGGCTCTTTTTGTCGGCGACTGCGCCCGAATGTACCAAAACTACGCCAGTAGCAAGGGGTGGAAAGTCGATGTGCTTTCTGTCGCTTATTCAGACTTAGGGGGTTGCAAAGAATATATTGTTTCCCTTTCAGGGGAAAATGTCTATCGCCTCATGAAGCATGAAGCTGGCACGCATCGCGTGCAGAGAGTTCCCGCGACAGAGACGCAAGGACGCGTTCATACTTCCGCAATTACAGTAGCGGTTTTGCTTGAACCGAGTGAAGAAGAGACAGTTGAGATTGCTGAAAAAGACCTTCGGGTCGATACCTACCGTGCCTCTGGAGCAGGTGGTCAGCACGTCAATACCACCGACTCTGCAGTTCGTCTTACGCACCTACCAACGGGGACTGTGGTTTCCTGTCAGGAAGAGAGGTCGCAGCACAAAAACAAAGCTAAGGCCATGCGCCTTTTGTCTGCGCGGATTTCTGAGGAAATGAAGAGAAAGGCAGACTCAGAGGCATCAGCACTGCGTCAGTCTCAGGTAGGGACGGGAGATCGATCGGGACGCATTCGGACGTACAATTTCTCACAAAATCGAGTGACAGATCATCGGATTAATCTCACTCTATACAAGCTCGACAAAGTCATGGAGGGAGATCTCGATGACTTTACTCAAGCACTTGTTAATCACTTCCATAAAGAGAGGCTGTCCGAGTGAAGGCTCTTGGAGAGGTTCTCAAACTTTCTACGCAATTTTTGCAAGATAAGAAAATTGAACATCCGCGGCGCATTTCAGAGCGCCTTTTAAGTTATTTGCTGCAGTGCAAGAGAATGGACTTGTACATGCGGTTCGATAAGCCTCTTGTTGAAGAAGAACTGCTTAAGTTAAGAGAGTGGCTCAAACGGGTTATTGCAGGAGAACCGCTTGAGTACATCACTGGCGAAGTTGAATTTTTTGGGTGCGTGATTAAAACCGATCGAAGGGCTCTCATTCCAAGAGTAGAGACGGAGCTTCTTGTAGAGCGTATCGCGAAAAATATCCACGATCAAAAAGTTTTATGGGATGTCTGTACAGGCTCTGGCTGCATTGGCATTTCTGTCAAAAAAAAGTTTCCATCTCTTGAGGTCGTGTTGTCTGATATTTCTCCCGATGCAATCACGCTTGCAAAGGAAAATGCAAAAGACGTAGATGTTCAAATTCTGGAAGGGGATCTGTTTACTCCTTTTGCAGGCAAAAAAGCCGATATCATCGTGTGCAATCCACCGTACGTTTCGTCAAAAGATGTTTTAAAGCTAGATATCTCTGTACGCGACTTTGAGCCAAAAGCTGCTTTGGATGGGGGAGAAGAGGGCTTAGATTTTTATAAGCGCCTTTCTCTGGAAGTTCATGACCATCTGAAAAGTGGAGGGCATCTCTATTTGGAAATTGGTTTTTCTCAAGGAAAAAGGGTGCAAGAAATTTTTAAATCGCCCCTTTGGAAGGAATCAGAGCTGATTCAGGATCTATCGGGGAAAGACCGATTTTTTTTCCTTGAAAAGCAATAAGTTTTTCAAGTACCCTTATTCTCATTATGTTTGGCTCTTTAACAAAAAAGCTACAAAGCTTGTTTTCAAATCTTTCTGGGAAAAGGACCCTTTCTGAAGAAAATATTTCAGAGGCGGTTCGCGATATCCGGATGGCTTTGCTTGATGCGGATGTAAACTTCACAGTTGCAAATAGTTTTGTTGAAAAGATTAAAGAAAAATCTCTCGGTGGATCGATCACCAAATCCGTATCTGCTGGCGATCAATTCACCAAGATCGTTCATGATGAACTTGTTCAGTTAATGGGCGGTGACGAGTCAACACTTGATCTTGGGGGCAAGCCATCTGTTTTGATGCTTTGCGGTCTTCAAGGATCTGGAAAGACAACGACCTGTGCGAAACTCGCAAAATATATTCAAGAAGAGCATGGGCACAAAAAAATCCTCCTTGCTGCATGCGACTTGCAAAGACCGGCTGCAATCGAGCAACTAAAAACGCTTGGAAAGTCAATTGGAGTGGATGTTTTTAGCGTTGATGGAGAGACAAATCCCCTTGAGGTTGCCAAAAAGGCACGAGAAGAGACTTTTGATGTATTGATTGTGGACACAGCTGGAAGGCTGCATGTCGATGATGCTCTTATGAAAGAGCTTGAAGGACTTAAAAAACTCTTAGATCCTCAGGAAGTGCTTTTTGTTGCCAATGCCGCGACGGGACAAGATGCGGTTCGCACAGCTGTAGAGTTTGATAAGCGAGTTAGCTTTACCGGAACCATTTTAACGATGCTCGATGGCAGTGCAAGAGCGGGCGCTGCAATCTCCATTTTTGAGGTGACAGGCAAGCCTTTAAAGTTTGAAGGGATTGGCGAGAAAATTGAAGACCTTCAGCTTTTTAATCCGCGATCGATGGCAGATCGGATCCTTGGTAGGGGAGATGTGATTAACCTTGTGAAGAAGGCGGAAGCGCATTTCGATGCTGAGAAGAGCAGAGAGATGGAGCAGAAGATTCGCAAGGCATCGTTTACATACGATGATTATCTTCAGCAGATGGGAATGATCAAGAAAATGGGATCGATGAAAGGTCTTTTGAAGATGATGCCAGGGATGGGCTCACTTGGCGATCTCGATGTGTCTGACAAGCAGTTTGCGCAAATGGAGGCGATGATCCTCTCCATGACGCCACGAGAAAGAGAAGAGAGAGATGATCTCTGTCACTTAAGACGCAAAAGACTCTCTAAGGGAAGTGGGGTGAGCATCGATGATGTGAATCGCATGGTTAAAGGCTTCAGAAAGGTAAAACAATTATTTAAAGGAATGCCGGGACTCTCGGATTTAAAGAATATGAAAAATCAAATGAAAGGTATGAAATGGCGTTAGTTATACGCATGAGACAACAAGGGGCACACAACCGTCACTGTTTTCGAATTGTTCTTACAGACTCTCGAACTCCCCGAGATGGGAAGTATAAGGAGAAGTTGGGATGGTACGATCCATTTGCTCCCAATGAAAAAGGGTATTTTTTAGATGTAGAGCGCATTCAGTATTGGCTGGGTGTTGGCGCGCAAATTAGCGACAACGTTAAGTCTTTAGTTGGACGCAAAGCTCCTGAAGTTATTCAAGCAATGATGCAGCAGAAGCTTGCAAGAACTGTGGCTAAAAGAGAAAAGCGTAAAAAAAGCGCAGCTGCGAAAAAATAGTTTGGAAATAGATATCCTTTCTCTGTTTCCGGACTATTTTCAGGGTCCTTTTGATGTCAGCATGTTGATGCGGGCGCAAGAGACGGAGTGTATAACGATCCGGCATGTGGATATTCGCGATTTTGCCGAGAATCGAAGAAGGGTAGACGACCGTCCGTTTGGAGGGGGTCCTGGAATGGTCATCTGTCCGGATCCTGTAGTGAAGGCAATTCGGAGTGTGCGAAGAGAAAACTCGCATGTGATTTATCTCTCTCCGCAAGGGAGTTTGCTAAAAGCAGCAAAGTGTGAGGCGCTTGCAAAACATGAGCATTTGATCCTTCTTTGTGGTCACTATGAGGGGATTGATGAGAGAGTACTTGCGAAAGAAGTAGATGAAGAGATCAGTATTGGCGACTACGTGCTGACAAGTGGATGTTCGGCCGCTGTTGTGCTTGTTGATGCGGTTTCTCGGTTTATACCGGGCGTAATTGGGCATCCTGACGCCGTGAAGCAAGACTCTTTTCAAGAGGGGATTTTTGATGCTCCTCATTATACGAGTCCGGTTTTATTTGAGGGATTAGAGGTTCCTCCCGTGCTACGGGGAGGGAATCATGCAGAGATCGCCAAGTGGCGAAAACAAAGAGCAATAGAAAAAACACTCCGGGTTCGTCCCGATTTAGTGGAAGGAGTAGAAGTTTGAGTAAAGCACCAATTATCCAAGAGTTGGAAAAAGAGTTTATTAAGAAGGATGTTCCCGTCTTTAACGTTGGGGATACCATTTGTGTAAATACACGAATCATTGAAGGGCAAAAAGAGCGAGGCCAGGCTTTTACAGGGACTGTAGTCGCAAAAAAGGGATCGGGTCTTTCTGAGACATTTACCGTCTATCGTATAGCCCATGGTTCAAGTATGGATCGGATCTTTTTGCTTCACAGCCCAAGGATCTCGAGTATCGAAGTGGTTCGTACAGGAAAGGTAAGAAGAGCGAAGCTCAATTACATTCGAGGCAAGCAAGGCAAGTCTGCAAAGGTAAAAGAGAAGTACATGGCTCAGAAAAAAGCGGCCCCGAAGGCAGCAGCTCCAAAAGAAGAGAGCGCGCCAGAAACCGAAAGTCCTGAGTCATAGACCTCTTTTCGACAGCGCCTCTTTAACCAGTGGTTCCCTTAAGGAGCCACTGAACAACTCATTCGCCAGCTATTCGGCCAAAATTCACCGAAAAAGATAATTTTCGATCTGCAATAACTTGGCCAAGTTTATTCCGATCTCCAAATTAACTTTTTCGGCGTTTTTGATCCGAATCCCTGGCAAAGCAGTTGTTCAGTGTCTCCTTAACGGGGCTTGGCAGTAAAAGTGAGAATTGGCATAACATGAATTATGCTTTCTAAGACAATAGAATCAAAAGTATTGCTTGGGGTTTTTCTTGCTATACTTGCCAGGCTATGCTTTTCCATTACCTATGCTTTTTATAAAGCGAGCGTTCCCTTCCTTGCGAATACGTCCGTTGTTTTCTTTCAAAGCCTATTTAGCCTGTGTATACTGCTTCCTCTAATCCTCTATAAAAGGGCTCCCCTTTGGTCCCCATCTAAATTAAAGTTCATTTGTTTAAGGGGGCTTCTTGGATTAGGGAGCCTTTTTGCTTTAACATTTGCGCTTAAAACAGAGAACTTTGCTGAAACGACTCTTCTCAAAAGTACAGCGCCTCTATTTGTTCCGTTTCTTGCAGGGTTTTTCCTTCGCGAAAAAATGAAACACTCCTCATGGCCTTATATTCTTATGGGGTTTCTTGGGGTTGCTCTCGTTTTAAACCCAGGAATTCATGGAATGGATCAAGGGCTATGGTTTGCTCTCCTTTCTGGTGTGCTTTCCGCCTGTCTAATCATCACTGTTCGATACATTGCACATGAACCTTTCTTGACACTTCTTTTTTATTATTTTCTCATTATTTGTCTTGGAGCACTTCCTTTTGCTTTCTTGTCTTGGGAAACTCCAAACCCGCTTGTGTGGGCTTATCTTATCCTCGCCGCCATCAGCATGCTCTGCGGGCAATTTAGCCTGACTGCTGCGATGAGACGTCTTTCTGCTCAAACAATGGCTCCTATGAGTTATCTCATTGTTGTTTTTTCCTTTTTTATCGGCTGGATCGTGTGGGGTGAATCGCTTCGTTTAAGTGCATTTATAGGAATGAGTCTTGTGATCTTTTCAGGAATCATGATCGCCTTACGCTCTTCGAAAAAGGCTTCTTCTGATGCTATTGTGCTCGTTGATCCCATTAGTTCAGGCGCTCTATTAAAACAAACAGCGCGAAGCTTAGGGTATCATGTCATCGCTCTCTATACACATGAAAAAGATTTATATAGACAGCATCGGATGAAGGAAGAAGATTTTTTCGAAGCTTGTGACACAGTGATTTTCGAAACAGATCTTCAGAAAATTTTACAGAAACTTAAAAAACTCCCTCATTCAATTAAGGGATGTATTCCCGCTTCAGAGAGCGGTGTTGAGTACGCAGAAAAAATAGCACCAGCGCTTAAGCTTGTTGCAAATCCCACAAACCTGATGAATGCACGCCGTGACAAGGGCCAAATGAGAGAGCTTCTTGCAAAAAGCCCTCTTTCTTGTCCGCAGTTCTCTCTTTGCTCATCTGTTGAAAAAATAAAAGAATTTGCAGACACTCACATCTTTCCTCTCGTTATCAAAACACCTAAGGGGGCTTCAGCAGATCTTGTTTTTATCTGTCAGGATTCAAGTCATCTCGTAGACTATTTTCACAAAATCATCAATACGAAAAATGCTTTTGGATCGAATACAACAAGCGCTGTGGTAGAAGAATATATTGATGGCAAAGAATATGCAGTAAACACATTCTCAGATGGGAGCCGAATCTTTGTCACAAGTGTATGGATTTATAATAAAATTCCGGGAGGTCAAATCTCAGCCCTCTATGATAGTAGAGTTTTAATTCCTCTGGAAGAACCATCAATTCAATCCTTGATTTCCTACGCAAAAAAAGTAGTGGCTCTCTTTGAAATTGAAAAAGGACCCGCTCACTTGGAAATCAAAGACGATTCTCGAAGAGGACCTACTCTCATTGAGATTGGAGCGCGCTTTTCAGGTGGCTCCACGCCTTATTTGATTCGTAAACATTCTAATTTTGACCCCTTTCTCGCGGCTGTTGAAGTGTTTACAAAGGGGAAAACAACAGTTCCTCAGCCCATTGTGTATAAAAAACATATAGCCAATGCCAATTGCCCTATCAAGGAAGGTGGCAAAGTTGTCCGTATTCATGGCATTCATGAAATTGAAGACCTTCCCTCGTATGATCACCTTGTTTTATCAATTAAGGAAGGAGATACAATCCCTGCTTCAACCTCCTTGCGGACAGTTCCGTGTAGAATCTTTTTAGCTCATGAAAGTAAGGAGCAATGTCTCAAAGATACCAAGCGAGCACACGAGCTATTTTCCATTGAGTTTGAAGGAGGAAGAAGAAGCTCTCCCCTCTCAGAGGGGGTTTCCTAAGGAGACACTGAACAACTGCTTTGCCAGGAATTCGAGCCAAAAACGCCGAAAAAGTTAATTTGGAGATCGGAATAAACTAGGGTTAGTTATTGTAGATCGAAAATTAACTTTTTCGGTGAATTTTGGCCGAAGGACTGGCGAATGAGTTGTTCAGTGTTTCCTAAGGAACGTGTCTCCCTAAATCTATACATAAAAAATTCTTTACAGAAAATTGATAAACAGTAGATAAGTGTTCTGTCGATATAAATAAGCTTGAGTTCGGCAGCTTTAAGGAGCCACTGAACAACTCATTTGCCAGCTCTTCGGCCAAAATTCACCGAAAAAGCTAATTTTCGATCTGCAATAACTCACCCGAGTTTATTCCGATCTCCAAATTAACTTTTTCGGCGTTTTTGGCGCGAATCCCTGGCAAAGCAGTTATTCAGTATCTCCTTAACGCAGACAAATTCAAGCTTATTTATGATGAAGACGAAAAGAACAAAAAGACTCCAGAAGCTATTGAATCAATGATGAATAAACGCATCACTCAGGGGATTATTGCTTGCACGTTAGCTGTGCGGCATCAGTTGCTTAAAAACGTATCGATTTTTTTCTTATTTTTGTTGAGTTTCTGCAGTTTAGAGTCGAAGAGGTCTACGGTGGATCTTGAAGGGCGTCTGGCTGGTTTTTTTGCAAAATCAGAAACTTTCAAGGAAGTGTATGGTGATGTCGGTGCCTCCTACCAGCTAGAAGCAGCATTGAGGTTGCCACAGAACTTAAAGTGGTGGAATAACTTTTCCTATATGGGCAAACAGGGGCATTCTGTTCCATTAAGGGTAGATACCTGCCTAACGGTCTTTTCTGTAAGCAGTGGGTTGAAATATCTAATTTGGTTCTCAGAAAATGCGAATATTTATTTAGGTGTTGGACCTGTCTATAGTTGGATGAAAGAGAAAAACGATTCTGAATTTATTCGTCGTACGAATAAAAGAGATGGGGCGGGAGTCCTCTTTAAATCAGGGATTACAAGAGTTCAGAATCATTTAATTTTATCTCTGTTTGTGGACTACCAATTGCAAAAATTGAGAAAAAGGGGATCAATCGGGAGTCGTAAAATTGATCTCAGTGGCTTCTATCTTGGCTTCAGTATTGGAGGAGGGTTTTAGCTTTGAAAAAACGCAACGCCTTCATCTTTCTTTTGATGTTTTGTATCATGCCGGCTTCGTTGAAAGCTCTAGCCGATATTGAAGGAACGATCACAGATGATAGCACGGGGGATCCTATTTCAGGAGCTCTTGTTGAAGCCTTTCGCAATTCGCAACTTCAAGGATCTGATACAACAGATATAAATGGTTTCTATTCAATACTAGATGTTCAACCGGGGAATAACTATGTAATTATTGCAAGTGCAACATCTTTTCAAATGGAAGCCGTTGGAGCGCAGGTAAAAAATAACCAAGTCAACGTAGTGGATATTTCACTTGTTCCGGGTGGTGGCACTATTGCGGGTGTGGTTACAGATGCCGGCGCAAGTCCCATTATTGGTGCTACAATTGAGATATTCCAGGGACCTATTCTTATTGCGACCACTACAACAGTTGCAGGTGGGAACTATTCTGTTCCTGATTTAGCTCCTGGAAGCTACATAGTTGAAGCCCTAGCGAGTGGTTTTCAAAGCGCGGTTGTAGGTGCTTCAGTAACTTCGGGTGTAACAACGACGGTTAATTTTGCACTTAATCCAAACCCTGGAACAATCGCTGGTACAGTTACTGATTTTTCAACATCAAACCCCATTCAGAATGCTTTTATCGAAGTTTTTGATGGTCCTATTCTAATTGGTTTTACCAATACGGATGTAAATGGAGAGTATACAATTGGAGGCTTGGCTCCAGGAAGTTACACAGTTGAAGCCTTAGCGAGTGGTTTTCAAGACGCGATTGTAGGAGCATCTGTCACATCGGGAGCAACAACGACGGTTGATTTTGCACTTAATCCAAATCCAGGAACAATCGCCGGGACGGTCACTGGTTCGTCAAATCCGATAGCAGGTGCTTTGATTGAGGTGTTTCAAGGTCCTATTCTGATTGCATCAACGCTAACAGATGCACTTGGAGAGTATACAATTGGAG
>CBDUSP010000025.1:0-20555 GCA_965370365.1 uncultured bacterium
CGCTAAAGAATTCACTGATGAATACAACAAAAGATGTCTCCTTGAAGCACTTGCACAAAACCCCACCTTTTCTCAAGAGAACCTCCAAAAGGTATTGCAAATCGCTAAAGAACTCACTAGTAAATCCAACAAAAGATGTGTCCTTAAAGCACTTGCAAAAAACCCCAACTTTCCTCAAGAGAACCTCCAAGAGGTATGGCAAATGTTTTCTTAAGACCTCTTGAAAATAGACTCTTTTTTTCATACACTTGCCTGTCTGTGATAACTGAGGTAATTGAATGAAAAAAGCTCTGTTTTTTATTTGTGTCGGACTTCTTACACTTGAAGCAAAAAACACACCAAGCGCTGGTGTAAATCTCCTTGAACAAACTTCCTTAGCCTTCACACATATTGCAGACAAAGCAATGCCCGCAACGGTCTTTATTAAAACACAGGTTTCTCAGAAAAACTCCGATTCTTTCAGCTCGCAGGAAGAAGAGCTTTTTCGCAGATTCTTTGGTCGAATAGCTGGCGAATGAGTTGTTCAGTGGTTCCTTAAAAGATCTTGGAAACAAAAAGCACATCATTTTAATTGCGCGTCACCAGAACCACCAAATATATTATACAATTAAATTGAATTGACTAAATCCACATTAATCACTATATTGTAGCCATGGAAATAGAAGACTCTCACACCCAATGGCAAGATCCTCCTACAATAAGCGCAAGGCACGAACCTGGGCTTTCTGAGTGGGCAATCAATGCAGGGGCTTCTGTGATAGAAGGGATCGCTAATGCCTTCTTTGGGCCAAATCCTGTTTCATTAACTCCAGTTCCGTGGAGGAGTGAAGTTCCTCCAGAAAAAGCCTTAGAAAAGATGATTAAAAATCAAAAAAAGGCTTTAGCTGAACACTATGAAGAGGCCGGGTCTCCCTTTGCAAAGCTATCCGATATAAACCTTTCTCCAGATGATTTAGTAAAAAAGAAGGCCTTTGATTTAACGTTTTCACATGACTTTGCTGATGCACAAGGACTCCGACCTACAATGGAAGATGCCCATTTTTATCTTGAAATGGAAAAAGGGATTTTGACGGGCGTTTTTGATGGCCATGGGGGAAGCGCGGTTTCTGCCTATGCAAATGCCCGTTTCCAGGAACTCTTTCCCCAAGCACTTGAAAATTTAAGCGGAAATGTACATCGCGCCTTTGAAACAGTCATTCACCAAATTCATGAGGAAGTGGCTAACAATTCCGGCTGGGATCATATTGGAACAACTGCTGTTGTCTGCTATATTGACACTGCAACACACCAAATTTTCACAGCAACTTTGGGAGATAGCGAAGCAAATATCTATCGTAAAGATACCCAAGGAAACGTGGTTTCGATTCCCCTCTCCTGTATCCGAGACTGGCTCAGCGAAAAGGATCTAAATCGATTATATGAGGTCTATGGACATGATGTGGTCGACGCACGGATAGAAAAAGTTGGGGGACAAGCAAAACTTCTGCGCTCACATCTAGCTTGGGGAGTAAATATCGCTAGAGCAATTGGCGATGTTGCAAATACTGGCGATGAGAAGAACCCTCTTGTCATCCATAAGCCAAAAATCACAGTGAATCAACTGCAGCTCGGGGATACCCTCGTTCTTGCCTGTGATGGACTCAAAGACTTTGTTTCCGAAGAAAAGATCGTCCATATCTTCGAACAGCAAACTGAGCAAACACCCGTTGCTCATCAGTTGGTAACAGCTGCGCAAGCAGAGATGAATCTAAAAGCAAATGACAATACAACTGTTGTCGTAATACACATCTCCTAATCCTTTTTTCCCAGCTTGTCTACAAACCCATCAAATTCAGGAATCCCTTTAAGCGCTGCAAAGCACTCTTCTGATAGAATTTTTTCAAGACCGAGACCGCCGTAGCCCCAGGCGCTTTGAAGCCATCCTCCCGCTTTTTTAGCCTCTTTTAAATGCGCAAATGCCCGCGCATTGTTAAGCGCCATTTCCTTCGTTGGCGCAACCTGATAGCTCTCTCTTGAGAGTTTTGCAACAAGCGCGTGGTCTTGATGCTCTGCTGCAAGCTTATGTAAAAGACATTTCGTATCATCTGCTAAATGATCTTGCCACGGCATTAGTAAATCGTAGGCCTCATCTTTTTTTCCCTCAGCACTGAGAAGTAGAGCTAAATACTGAGCAGCTGTTGATCCTAAAACGCCTGCTTTTGTTTTTTCACAAACCTTTTGAAAGAGCTCTTTTGCTTCCTGTTTTTTCCCCTCTTGAAGGGCCCTTTCTCCCTGCATCAAAAGTTTTCGCGTCTCTTCATCTCGATCACTTCCCGTCGCAATCCGACTTTTTCTCCAAAGATCAAAACTTTGAAAGGCAAATAAAAAGAAAAGAGCCCCTGCAAGAAAAGCTCGCATCATGAAAAAAGTAAACGAAAAAAGAGCCGCGGTGATCGCTCCGATAAGAAGAGAGGCTTTGAAGCCCCGAATCCCAAAGTTTGCCTCCAAGACAATCCTTAAAAGCTGTCCGCCATCAAGCGGCTGAATCGGAAGAAGATTGACCACCGTCCAAAAAAGATTAGCAAGCTTCGTAATCTGCAAAATGGTCGTAACGACAGGCGACCAGCTAAATCTTAAAAGAAAAGCCGCCCCCAAAAACAGAAAAAACCCAAAAAGGGGCCCGTTAAAGACAATGATAAATTGCTGCCAAAATTTGAGTTTTGGCCCCTCATATGAGGTCACCCCTCCGAGAGCAACTAATTGAATCTTTGCCTTTTGCTTGAAAAATACCGAAGTGAGGGCATGCCCAAACTCATGGATGAGGACAGACACAAAAATGATTCCCACCCAAATGACAATCCCGAGAAAAGAGTTCGAGTTAATCCAGCCAATAAATCCAGCAAGAAGCCAAAAAAAAGGATGGATGAAAATTGGGATGCGCCCTGGAATCTGTATCATTCTAAACTCCTTATCTGATAAACTCTCTTTTCCGGTAAACAGGTATGTTTAAGTTTGTCAAAAAAATCTTCTCTAAAATGGGATCAGGCCTCGGGTCCAAAATCCAGGCTCTTTTTTCCCGGGGTGTTGATGAGTCCACCTATACTCATCTCGAACAACTCCTCTATGAAGCAGATCTAGGTCCCTCCATTGCCGTAGATCTCGTCGAAAAACTCCGCATTTTCTTAAGAAAAAAAACCGTAGAGGATGCACTTGGATTTCTTAAAGAGGAACTCGCAAAATTCTTTACCCCCTCTCTTCCTGTCGAAATGCACTCCCCTCATGTCATTTTGGTTGTCGGTGTCAACGGAAGTGGGAAAACAACAAGTATCGCAAAACTGAGTCTCCATTACAAGAAAATGGGGAAAAAAGTGCTGATCGCTGCAGGAGATACGTTTCGCGCAGCGGCTGTTGAACAGCTCCAAACATGGGCAGACAAAATCGACGTTCCCCTTGTTAAATCAACCCAAGGCGGCGATGCATCAGCCGTTGCTTTTGACGCCCTAAAAGCCGCAACAGCAAGAGGGATTGATGTCGTTTTGATCGACACAGCTGGTAGACTTCAAAACAAGGAGGATCTCATGCAGGAACTTGCAAAGATACGCAGAGTCTTGCAAAAGCAGATGCCCGATTCTCCGCACGAAACGCTTCTTGTTCTCGATGCAACAACAGGCCAAAATGCGATCGATCAAGCAACAACCTTCCACAAATTTTGCCCCATAACTGGAATCGTTCTTACAAAACTCGATGGCTCTGCAAAAGGGGGCATCGCTGTTCCCATTCAAAAAGAACTCGGTATTCCTATTTGTTGGGTGGGTCTTGGGGAAGGAGAAGACGACCTTATTCCTTTTGATCTGAACAGTTATCTAGACGCTCTTCTTGCGCCATAAGAAACAATCTGCTAGCATTTTTTCTTTTTTTACGTAAGATTCTAATGATAGAACAAGACCCCTGGATTCAGTTTCCTCGCCACCTCAACCCCCCAACGATCCGTTCGTTAAGCCTGTTGTTCATTCTTCAAGAATTTTCCGAAAGGATCGAACAGGTTCAAAGACTTGAAGAACTTCAAGGCAAATCCCCAGAACTTCAAGCACTAGAGCTTTGCTCTTTTTTTTCTCTAAATAAGCCGTATCCAAACGCGTTAATCTTTCCGAACAAACTTTGCTTTTATTGCGACATCTTGCTACAAGCCTCTAGAATTGGGGATAGCCCCTTATTAGACGAGTTAAGTAGAATGAGCACTTTTATTTTAGAAACCAGATCTTCTTTATACCCAGAGAACGAAGGCCTCAACCCTTCCTTTTTTCAGGAATTTCGCGGAAAAATGAGCTCCATTTTCTCCTTGCTTCTTCCGTTTCTCTATGAAATCAGATCAGATGAAAATGTGCTTGTTAAACTCCTTGAGCTAAGAAACATCCTTGAATGCGCTTTAGGCCTTGGCACGATCGAGTCGGTTTTGCGCAGCTTTTTCCCGGATGGACACACGCATCTACGAACGCTCATCCTTGAAGGTCTAACAAGAAGAGGTTTTATCCCGTTTCTCTCTGAAAAAGAGCCTTTAATTGATGCGATCGAATGGGAAACTGTATGCCTTACCAAGACCTGATCAGAGAAACACGCCAACTTCTGTCTGTTGAGTCTGTCATTCTAGCTTCTCCCGAAGATGCCACGTACTTTCGCTCCCTTGTAAAAACAAAACCTGCCCCTCGAATCGTTGTTCCTTCCCCGCCTCCAAAACAAGAACCTATTCAATTTCCTAAAAAGCAAGAAGAACCACTCCCTGTAGAGACAACTCCAGAGCCTGTCCAATGGCAAAAAAAAGAGAAGATAAAGACAGAATCTTTAAGCTTTGCTCCTTTAAAAGCTTTATTCAAAAAGGTCTTTCCTAAAACGTCCATTCTTGATGAAATTCCCAATGATACAATGGCAAAAAAAATTGCAAATCGCTGGAAAACAAAAAATCAAGTGGCGCCGATTTCGATTCTCTATACTCATGAGCCCACAAAACAAAATGACCTCCTCAAGCAAATCGTAAAAGCAATCGATATTCACTTTGGACCAGCAAACTTAATCAATGCAGAGACCATCGAGAAAGAAAATCAGTGGGATGCCTTCTTATCAAGTGGAGAGCTAAAACTTGTCATCGCGTGTGATTACACTCTCTGGCAGTTGCATGGTCTTATGGCCCATTACAAAGAGATTCCTGCCAAGCAAACGAGAACATTGAAAGATGTGCCCCTTTTCCTTCTTCCCGACTTATCTCTCTATTTAAAAGACCCCCTTCTTAAACGCTCCCTTTGGAAAGCCCTCTGTAAAATATGTCCCTCTACGTAGCTGTCTATCTCGATCAAAATCTTGCAAGGCCTTTGGATTATGCGGTTCCAAAAGAGCTCGCAAAAAAAGTCCAAGTAGGAATGCGCGTTGAAGTCCCTCTAAAAACAAAAACAGCAAAAGGGACAATCGCGTTTATTAAACGATCATCTAAATTCCCTGAAGTACGCTCCATCTTAAAAATCCTCTCAATGCAGACAGAATTCTCGAAAGAGCAATGGCAGCTTGCCGAGTGGATGGCCCATTATTACGCAGCGAGCATGCAAAAGGTTTTAAGATGCTTTATTCCCCCAAATATCCGGAAAGAGACCAAAGCACAAACAAGGACGTTTTTATCATTAACAAAAAGCCATAAAGAGACGCTTACTGCCTGTCAAAATTTGCGGACAAAATCTCCCAAACAGGCGGATATCCTCGACCTTCTCCTCAACCATCCCAAAGGGGTTTTCTTATCTACAATTAAGACTGAAGTGTCCATGAGCTCCATCAAAACGCTCATCGAAAAAAAATGGATTGGATCCAGCCAAGTTGCATCTCACAATGAACATCTTCTTGAAGATGAGTTTTTTCAAACAAGCCATAAAAAGCTCAATGCCGAGCAAAAAAAGACCCTTGAATCTCTTGAGAGCTCTCTTGAAAAAGAGACATTTTCTTCACATCTCATCCATGGAATTACAGGAAGCGGCAAAACAGAAGTATATCTTCAAGCAATCGCAAAAGCTTTGGAGTTAAACAAAAGTGTGATTCTGCTCGTTCCTGAAATCGCTCTTACCTCGCAAACAATCGAGCGATTTCGCGCCCGTTTTTCTGAAAAAATCGCGATCCTCCACCACAGAAGAAGCCTTGGAGAAAGGACCTCTTCATGGGAAGATCTAAAGTCCGGCAAAATCCGCATTGCAATCGGCGCAAGATCTGCCATCTTTTGTCCCATTCAAAACCTTGGGCTCATCATCGTCGATGAAGAACATGATAGCTCTTATAAGCAAACAGATGAATCGCCCTGCTACCAAGCAAGGGATATCGCCGTCATGAGAGCGCACTTTGAAAAATGCACGGTCGTGCTTGGAAGTGCAACGCCCTCTCTCGAGTCGCGCTATAATGCGGAGATTGGCAAGTACCAACTCCATACCCTTCGATCAAGGGCGACAAAAGCCAATCTTTCAAAAATCCATATCATCGACATGAAGCAAGCGCTCGATAAAAATGGAGGGTTTACCCACTTTTCCCAAGAACTTCTCGATTCCATGAAAGAGCGGATTGAAAAAGGAGAGCAAACACTCCTCCTTCTCAACAAAAGAGGCTATCATCGTATGCAGCTCTGCTCTGAGTGCAGATCGCCCATAAAATGCCCCCATTGCGATCTATCGCTAACATTCCATAAAGGAGCGAACTCTCTTAAATGCCATTTTTGTGACTACGCCTTGCCTCCCTTTCGGAACTGCCCTAACTGCCAAGGAGAAGGATCTCTTGAGTTTAAAGGGTTTGGAACCGAACACGTAGAGAGATCGCTTCAAGCCATTTTGCCAGGAGTTAGGACTCTCCGCATGGACAGAGACACGACGACAAAGAAAGATAGTCACGAAGAGCTTTTTAAGCAGTTTCGATCGCATAAAGCAGACGTTTTGATCGGAACACAGATGATCGCAAAAGGGTTTCATTTTCCGTCCGTCACCCTGGTGGGAGTTTTAAATATCGACGCCTCTCTTACGATCCCTGATTTTCGCTCTCCCGAGAATGCATTTCAACTTCTCATCCAAGTTGCGGGAAGGGCTGGACGAGAAGAGCTTCCAGGAGAGGTTTTTTTACAAACCTTTATGCCAGAACATCCTTTGATCGCTCTTGCAAAAACGCAGGACTATAATGCTTTTTACCAAAAAGAAATCGAAGAGAGAAAGTCCTTTGGCTACCCTCCTTTTTGTCACTTAGCAAAACTTGTTTTTTCTTCAAAAGATCCTGGGAAAGCAAAACAAATGGCAGAAGATACGCGAGCATCTCTTCAAAAAGAGCTCGGGAAGGTGGCGCAACTCTTTCCCGTATCTCCCGGAGGACATCCAAAAATTAAGGACCTGTATCGGTTCCAATTTCTCATTAAAGCGCCAAACATTGGTCAGATCGCATACGCTTTAAACAAAATCCCCCCATCACCTTTTGTAAAAATCGATGTAGATCCTCTTTCCACTTTTTTCTAAGGACTGACAAGCTTCTCAACCTTGAATTTCGACGAGTCAATATCTATTTTTTATTTGACATGAACTAGTTTTTCGCTTTAAAAGTATCTCCTAAACAAAGCGTTGTTTAAAATTTAAGGAGAACCGATGCCTGTAACACCATCTGAAGAACCACAAATTGACAGTGACGAAGCATACGTTAATAAACGAGGGGCATCTATTGAGGAACGACTTAGAAAGTTAGAGAAAGGAAATGAAGCTAGAGACAAGAAAGTAGATGATCTTACCGAAAAGACGATAAGAGATGCTGCTACCCTTGGGGGCGCCGCAGCTGGCTGTACAATTGGATTTGCTATAGCCAGCATGGTAGACGCTATAATGTTACCAGGAGCTGGGCTCCTAATCACTCGATTTGGAATGAGTACCACAGCCTCTTCAGCGGTTTTTATTGTGGGTTCGACTGCAATAGGTACTGTAAGCGGTAGAGCCTTTGCAGAAGGATACATACGTTGTACTAAGGAAACTAAATAACGACGAAATATAGCTAAGGAGACACTGATTCATTGCTTTGTCAGGGATTCGCGCCAAAAGCGCCGAAAAAGTTAATCCGGAAACCGTAATTAACTCACTCAAGTTAATGGAGGTTGAGAATTAACTTTTTCGTAAAAATTTTCCAAAAAAATCAGGAGCAAATATGTATGATAGAATAAACAATGTAGAGGAAGAAAATCCAGCGCCTCCTAACACACTAGATAGAACCTTAATCGAACTTGAAAAAGAGGCAGCAATAATAGACACCCGTATACAGAATCTTTCTACCTCTCCCCTCTTTGAGACTACGAAAATAGCAGGAACTTTGTTTACAGCATCTTTATTTGTTTTTTTCGTTGCAAAGCAGATCCCAAGAGTTTCTTTTTAAAGAACTAAGAAGAGAATGACAACCTCCATTAATTCACTCAGGATTATCTCACTGAAACTTCCCTTTAAAATTAACAGGATCCGCTTCGCTTGGCAGTAGGCTATGCCGGCAGGATAAATAGATTTGAAAACCTGCAGATTTTTTAAAAGTGGATTGCTGGAGAACACTCATGTTTTTAATTAAAACATTTTATCCTGCCACCGCGACAGCGGTGATCCTGCCGGCGTCAGCCGATCCTGCCAAGCGAAGCGGATCCTGTTTTTTCTAAAATTTTAATAAGATAACCCTGACCGACCCCAGAGCTTTCAAATATTTTCATGCAATTTCCCTGGGCGAATGAATTGATCAGTGGCTCCTAGGAGCGTGTATTCGCTCTTGTGTTACAGAGCCTCTTAATCTCTTGTTTTTGGCCGGAATCTCTCACCATCTTAGTAATGTCACGCATCTGTGAAATGTGTTCTTGATCGAAAATAATGTCATTATTTTCTAGGAGAGATTGCAGAAATCGTCCCTGGAAAGGGTCATGGAACTTTGTTTGTACAATAGTCAGCAACTTTGACATAAGCTCCCCTTTAAAATAAGAACCACAATGCGCCAGAATCGGCACAAAATTACCTCCCCCTTCCTGGGAATCGGTGATTTTGTTTTCTGCAAATTCAAGCATCTCCCTGATAACGGTTTCATTGAACAAACCATTTGCATGCATCACAATATCTGTAAAAGGAGTACTGCCAAGCCTTTCATCCCTGATCGTAGATTTAAATACCCACAGAATAAAATCGGAATTCATTCTTTTGGCTTTACTAGCTGCCCGTGCGTTATGAACGTTTAACCTTTTTTCTCTATGAAGAAAAGTCACCACTCTATCTTTAAATTGGCCTTCTGTAAGATTTGCGAGGCCTATTTCCAAAGCTTTTTCGATACAAAGGCGATATAGTGAATGACTCTGGGGATCCTCACCGAGACTATCCACCACTTCAAATATGTGAGACAGATGATCTTGAGTCAAAGAAATATTGTCATTGAATAGATTCATTAAACAGAACACCTTTTTGTAAGACAAGATCCCTTTATCCTTAACAATATCAAGCCATGCTGAAACAAACGCTCTATCATGACTGACATCAATAGAAATAGTATCCATAATCCTGCACCATTTAATTATTTTATTTTTAAACGGACCCCTTGGAATTTTCTTAACTTGCAATTTGTTTAGATAAGTTGAGATACACGTATTTATGTATTTCCGTTCCGATTCATCACATTCGTATCCGCACCCCTTTTCTACATAAAGCTTTATTAGTCCACTGAACTCCCTTTGATTACGAGCATCTGTTAGCTTTGGAGAAGGCTCGAGTCCCAGCCTACTCCGCTCTTTGGGGTCTACCAAACCTCTGATGAAAGAGAGGCGTGAAATGTGCTTTTTCCCGAACAGATCACCATATTTTTTTATTAACTGAAAACAATTACCGCCTTCTATTCTCCACTCAATCTCTGTTGCACGTGTAAGTAGAGCTAAGAGCCTATCTCTATCCATACGATCACCGAACAGATCGATCGCCTGTTTAAATAAGTTTTCAGAAGACTGATCAATTGTATCGGTGAGTGTAATCTCAAATATCCGGTCAATGATATCCCCATCATCAACAATGTTATTTTTTTCCAATTGTTTCAAGAGAGGACCTCCATATCTCTGCAGAACATCGCGCTGATTCATGGCAACTTTCCGCACACACCCATTGTCCTCAATCCAAAAAACACAGGCATGTTGATACACTGGTGGAAACCTCTGCAAGCAGTCTAACAGTATGATAAAATCTTTCTTTGTGAACTTAATATTCGGTACGCAAAAAGCTTGGACAAAAGCGATCAACCCTTCGAGCATCAATCCCTCATCTCTGAGCCCCTTCATGCAAGCCAGAAAAGGATGGAGATGCCTTTGAGATAGTTGCAAATCTTGTGACAGCACTCGCCTGAATATCCTAGAAGTCATATCATCCCGTGGCGAAGAAGAACTCCTATAAGATTCTTGTGTCATGCCATTGAGGATTACAAAAGTTTGATCAGCAGATGGACGGCCTAATCTAAGTGCTTTTTTTAAGAGGATATCTTTGTCTCGACCAGACCTCTTGCTCTCTGCTTCTACAGTCGCTCCGAGTCTGTTTACATATTCTGGATCTCCTTGGCGCAGAAAGCCCAGTCCTGGATGCGGTTGTCCAGAGTGGATATTGTGTTTTAACGGCCCTGTTTGCATAACTTCTCTCAACAATGACAATCGCAATGCCTCCATAGAAGGAGAATCCCAAGTTATGCTACTCTCAACAATTCTGTTCATTAACTCTGAGCCTGGAACCGGTTTAAAGTCCTCGCATACATCAATCGCGAAAAGTCCTTTTGGTCCTATGGAAAAGTCTCGTAGAGAATTCGAAGTGAAAAGAAAAAAAATGCATTGATCTCTAGGATGCAAACAATCCTTCACTATTCTAAAAGGACCCACTCCAACATCACCTCTGCCCTTGGCAAAGTCCCCTCCTATTGTTTTGGCTTGTTTGGAGGTCTTTGAAGTAGAAGTGAGAGCTGAAGGAACAAGTTGTCCTATCTTAAAAGTGCTGTTGCTTACAGATTCTACATTTGCAGGGCCGCTTAGGGAGCTTGCCGGACGTGTTATCATAGTCACGTTTTCCTGACAGCAGGTGGTGCTAAACCATACAAGGCCCACATGCAAAGATCATTGTTCGCAATGAAGAAGAAAATCATACCGCGCACAAGTTTAAGATCTCGTTAAAAAACTGTAAATCTTTTTTTGAATGAATTGATCAGTGGCTCCTTAAGGAGCAATTTCTAGCTTGGGCAGAGGCCCAACATCAACCGACGCAGCAGACGGTCTTGGCACTTGCAAGATTTCAGCAAGACTGATTGCCACTTGCTGAATCATCACCGGATCTTGAACCTCTTTTGCTTGGAATCTCCCCTTCTGATAAACGTAGAGCGCTGTATGTGAATCATAGTCATAACAAGAAGTATGATCTACCCCAAACATTGGCTCTGAATCATTCGATAAATTGCTCGTCACATAATTAAAGGGAAGGGACTGGAAAATTACCTCACCACTTCGCCTTTCTTGCGGAGGATTTTTTTTGGGGTTATTTCTAAAGGCGTGTAGCTTAAAAAAGCGTCCCTGATCTTCTCTTTCAAAAGGCCAGGAGACAATTTCATCAAAGCCCCACGCATCTTTGATCCCCGGAGTTGATCGAAACTGCACTTTTACTTTTTCAAGTAAAATGTCTTTTTCTGTTGGGGAAAGCGGATCAAACCTCTCTCGATTCATATACACAAAGGGCGGGATCATCGTTTGAATATACTGACATCCAAGCTCTTTATTAAACTCTTCGACAAGGTTTGTAACAGGCCCCTTATCCGAAACCGTTCTTTTTGCTAGATCAAACCCTTCTGATTCTAAAACCTCTGGAATGCTTGGGTAATAGGCCTCATCACTGCAAAAGACAAACAGACAATCTGCGGGATCTACTTTTTTATAGGCGTGGGAAATGACCGTTTGAATCCCCTTGTCTAGATGATATCCAATATCAATTGCATCTTGCGTTTGAGGACCAATAAGTCCTGCAAATGTATCAAAAGCAACGTGATTTACCCAAAGAACAAGCCTTTCGTTTGGGTTGTTACTTAACTCTGTATCGATGATCTTATTTGCAAAATCATACAGCGTATGAATGCCAAGAGGCGATGAAATATACGGTTGAAAACCAAGGACAGGCGCATCTGAACGGATACTCTGACCAAACAATGTTTGTCTCTCTGGCAGGACTCCGCGAAAAGCATCGCTATAGCTGTAGTTTTTAGCACCAGAGAAATCGTACGCCCCGCTTTTTAAGGGGTGAGCAGGTTCCCATACAAAGTCCTTCGGAGGCTTATGAGCTTCATTAAAGGTTTTTACCCAAGAAGGGGCTCCTTGCGGATAATAGTATTTGCTCGTTGTAAACAGACCACTTGGACCATCTAGCCACAGAGCTTTTCCAAGTCTTCCTGCCATTAAAACTGCTGGCTCTTGATGCGAAGAAATCGAAAAGACTTTAGAGGTTTGTTTTGGAGTGGAAAAGAGCATCAACTGATCAGAGAGATTATCCACTTTATAGTTCCTCGGAGAAACACCCGCCCGATAATAGTAAGAAATCGTTTCGCTTGAATCATCAACGTTGTAGATATGACCATTTTCAGGGTTAAACACTCCTGAGAGAGACAAATCATCGTCTTGAACGCAGGAAAAAAGGCGTGAGGCACCATCAAGCCACTGGTTATTTACCATACCATGATAGCTTGGAAATGTTCCCGTGGTCATTGACGCGTGGCCTTGCGCTGTGCAACAGCTTCCGTGAGGATGAAACACGTTTAAGTAGTTCGTCCCTTTCGTTTGCAAATAATGGATCCCTCCATCTAAAAAAGGAGACACTTTATCGATGAGCCCTTTGCCAAATGCATCTGCTACAAAGACAATTGTTAATTTCGGTGTCTTCCTTTTTTCGTGAACCACCACCTTTTCTTCTTCTTGTTTTATATTCTCAGGTTCATCAGACGCTAAAACAGGGCTATTGCTCTCTCTAAATACCCTGACCCCCTCGTATGTAAAAAAAACTAAAACAAGGAAAATAATAATTCTCAAAAATCTTGGCATCCAAATCCTCTGATATTCATTTGAAAACACTACCATTATTTGGTAAATTCTGGCAAAACTATATCATGATTCATGCATACGCGGCATTTGGACCGAACCAAGACTTAAAACCTTTTGATTATGAAGAAAGGGAACTTAAGCCCTCTGAGCTTCTCATAAAAGTCTCTCATTGTGGGCTCTGTAGAACAGATCTCTACATGATTGAAAATGCATGGAAACGATCGACTTATCCTCTTGTTCCCGGCCATGAAATTGTTGGCACTGTTGTAAAAAAAGGAAACAAAGCCACACAAGAAATCGGTTCTCGTGTAGGTGTTGGTTGGATCCACTCCTCTTGCGAAAAATGCCCCGAGTGCATGCATGGAGAGCCCAACATTTGCCAGAAGAAGGCCGCCATCTACTCCCAAGGGAAATATGGGGGATTTGGCGAATTTGTTATTGCTGACACAAGTTTTACCTTCCCGATTCCAGATGGGCTCGAATCAAAACATGCCGCCCCCCTTTTATGTGCAGGGGCAACTGTCTACACTCCCCTTATCAAGCATCGCGTTTGGGAAAAAGAAGCAATTGGCATCATTGGGATTGGAGGCTTGGGCCATCTTGCTGTGCAATTTGCAAAGGCGCTTGGGGCCAATGTGTCGGCCCTTTCTCACTCCCCTACAAAAGAAAAGGAAGCAAGAGAGCTTGGAGCCTCTCGCTTTTACACGTTTAAAAACCCTCCAAAACCTCAAAGCTTTGAGTTTCTCTTATGTACAGTGGATGCTGCCTTAGACTGGGATCTTCTTCTCACGCTTTTAAAGCCAAATGGGGTTTTATGCTTTGTCAGTCGGCCGCCAGGAGGAATCTCCTTTCACCCAAAAAACCTCGTTTCAACGCAAAGAGTCATTTGCGGGAGCAATAATGCGACGCCAGTTGGAATCAATGAGATGCTCAAGCTTGCAGCCAAAGAAAAAGTATTCCCTTGGGTTGAAGAGATGCCAATGTCCGAAATCAATCTAGCGATCCAAAAGCTGCGGAACAATCAGGTAAGATACCGGATTGTTTTGAGCGCCCCCTAACCCTTTTATATTCAACACCTTAAGAGGGAAGGGCTCATGACTCACACTAACCCTCTAATTTTTAGTTGTATTAAAATTCCACAAACTATATAATTAATGCTTTACACACCATATTAATAAAAAACAGAGAGGAATAGTTATGACAAGCTTTATAGAACCAAATTCAAACAATTTAGTAACAGGTACTGTGGTAACAGATACTGTAAAAACAGGTACAGTTGTAAATAATGAAACATCTAGCGATAGTTGCTGTTCATGTATTACCGATCTTTTCGCACGAGTTATGTCTAAGCTCTCACAGCTTAGCGATCCACTTCCAATCGATCAGGCTTGGGGTCTTGCAGAGAATGTTATAGCAAACCTGAACACTTTTGAAGTTACTCTTAATAAGGGAGAGAAACTTCCTGGTGGTTATCTTCCATTTGTAGATAACATCCTTAACGAAATACACAATCTTTCAAAATTTTGCGTGGATAATCATTTCGATACTACTCAACTTGGTTGGCTTTTGGCACGTTCTAAGGAGGGTATGCAGCCGATTCTAGCCGCCGCCGAACAGACGTATAAAGAGAATCCATCTAAGACAAGTGGGAATGTCCTGACACTATTAAACTATTACACTGGTCTACTATATAAAGATTTCAAGACTGCAGTTAATTGAAAAGCATAACCAACGATTTGAAAAATACGATTAGTAAGTACTTCTCAAATTAAGTCTCAAAGAGGTTATGAAACAATACTTCCTAAAGGAAGAGCATCTATCTGGGGAAGCTCTAAAATTTCCCCAGATCCTCCTGCCAAAATCATTCCAGAGCTTTCAATCCCCATAATCGTTGCGGGCTTGAGGTTCGCAACAACAATCACCTTTTTCCCAACCAAAACTTCTGGATCATAGTGAAGCGCAATCCCAGAGACGAGCGTTCTCTTTTCAAAGCCTAGATCAACATGAAGTTTAAGCAGCTTTTTCGACTTTGGAACTTTAGAAGCCTCTAGAATCTGTCCTACACGAAGATCGATTTTTCCAAACTGGTCAAAAGAAATCATTTCCTTTAGGGGCTCAGATAAAACTTGCGTCTGAACCGGGAATTCCTCTTTCTTGGCATCTTCTAGCTTTTTAATTTGTTCCAAAATTTCCTCATCTTCAACTTTACGAAAAAGAGGAGTGGACTCCCCTAGTTTTTGTCCGGCTGGGATTTCGTTATCGCGAATCGTTACCCAGCCTTCCTTTTCAAATCCGAGAAGCTTCCAGATTTTTTGAGCGCTCTCCGGGATGATTGGCGATGCAACAAGGGCAAGCGCTTTAATACACTGAATACTCGAATTAAGCACTGTTCCAAGCTCTTCCCTTTGTTTTGGGTCTTTTGCCATGGCCCATGGCTTTTTATGCTCAAAATAGGCATTCCCTGCTTGCGCAAGCTCCATCAGGATTTGCGTCGCTTTTCTTAAGTGGAACCCTTCATAAGCACTTTGGGCTTGAGCAACAAGGGCGCGTATCTCTTGTAAAAAAACTGTATCCGTCCCTTTTTCAGGAACTACACTGTTAAAATGCTGCTTTGTAAAGGTAAACACGCGGTGCACAAAGTTCCCCAGTTTCCCAAGAAGCTCCGCATTGCATCTTCCTTGAAAGTCCTTCCAAGTAAACTCAGCATCGGAATTTTCAGGTGCATTTGCAGCAATTGCATAGCGTGCCTGATCCGCACTGTATTTAGAGAAAAAGTCATCTGTATCGATTGTCCAGTTATCAGACTTGGAAAACTGCTTTCCTTCCAGCATGAAAAATTCGTTTGCGGGGATTTCATCAGGAAGTTTGTAAGGCAAATCCTGCCCCATAAGCATTGCCGGGAAAAAGACTGCATGAAATGGAATATTGTCCTTACCAATGAAGTGCACAAGCTTTGCGTCGGAATTTAGCCAGTACTCTTCCCATTTTTTTGCGTTCCATTCCTTGGTAATTGAAATATAGCCAATCGGCGCATCAAACCAAACATAGAACACTTTGCCTGGCATCCCTGGAACCGGGATCCCCCAGTCAGAATCGCGCGTAATTGCGCGCATTTTGAGATCATCAATGTAGCTCATCGCAAAGTTGACAACACTCTCTTTCCAGTTTTTTTTCTCAATCCACGATTTGAGCTGATCTTTAAAAAGGTCAAAGCGCAAGTAAAGATGCTCACTTGGTCGAGAAGTAAGAGGCGATCCTGTGAGTTTTGATCGCGGGTTTTTAAGATCGGTTGCTTCATAAGAGGCCGCGCACTTTTGGCACTCATCACCTCGCGCACTTTCAAACCCACACTTTGGACAGGTTCCAACTACGTAGCGATCAGCTAAAAACCTATTTTCCTTCTCTGAGTAGAGATGATCTTCCGTCTTCGCCTCGATGTACCCTTTTTTTTGCAGAACCAAAAAAAATTCCTGCGTTAGCGCCGCATGCTCTTTTGATGTCGTCCTACCATATTTATCAAATGACATATTGAGCTTCTTAAAAAACGCTTCAATATTTGCATGGAAATGATCGACGTGCTCTTTCGGTGTCCTCCCAGCTAATTCTGCGCTCAGAGTAATTGCAACACCATGCTCATCAGACCCGCAAATGTAGAGGACATCATTGCCCATAAGCCTTTGAAAGCGGGCGTAGCAGTCCCCAGGAAGATACGCCCCTGCAATATGACCAAAATGAAGCGGCCCATTTGCATAGGGAAGGGCTGAGGTGATTAAAATCTTTTGGGGCGACATTTAGGATTAATCCTCTTCGCGGAGCGCCTCTGAGGCCCTTATGTCTACAGTATCAAGAATTTTTCTCAATGTCATTGACTCAGGATTATTTAAAATCTCACCTTGACCAATACTAATTGCAAAATTACAAAGATCAAAATTATTTTTAAATTTTTTTCTTAATATTTCTGTTGTAAGAGCATCGTGTTTCATAGATATCCAGTTGGGGTTATGGAGATACTGAATAACTGCTTTACCAGGGATTCGCGCCAAAAACACCAAAAAAGTTAATTTGTAGATCGGAATAAACTCGGGCTAGTTATTGTAGATCGAAAATTAATTTTTTCGGTGAATTTTGGCCGAAAAGCTGGTGAATGAGTTGTTCAGTGTCTCCTTTGTGATGATACGCTGAAAAAGGCTTTAATTCAACGATTTCTACACTCCTCGGCAATAACGATGGAGCGAAGTGCGTCGTAGGCAACTTCAAGATCATCATTTACGATCTGATAGTCGTAGAGAGGAGCAAAATCCATTTCTTTTTTCGCCTGCAAAAGCCGCTTTTCTATTTCCTCAGGGGAATCGGTCTTACGCCTTAAAAGCCTTGTCTTTAAAGAGTCCTCACTTGGAGGACAAACAAAAATAAACACCGCCTTTAAAGAATCTCTAAGGCTCATCGCTCCTTGAGTATCGATGACAAGAACGATGTGCTTACCCTGTTTTTGTTTTTCTTCCATTACTGCGCGCGAGGTTCCGTAGTAGTGATCAAATACTTTTGCGTACTCTAAAAACTCATCCTTGCGAATTTTTTCCTCAAAATCATTCCTTGAGATGTAGTGATAGTCCCTATCTGCCGTTTCCCCGGGCCTGATTGCGCGCGTTGTATAGGAGATGCTCCTTGAGATATGGTTAAATTCCTGCGCGAGCATTTTCACAAGCGTGGTTTTGCCTGTGCCGGCTGGCGCGCTAACAACAAAAATAAGTCCTTTTTTCATTCGATATTCTGAATTTGTTCGCGGATTTTTTCAATTTCACTTTTTGTCTCAACAACAAGATGAGCGATTTTCGCATCAAGAGACTTTGATCCGATCGTATTGATCTCCCTTGAAATCTCTTGGAGGACAAACTCCATCTTTCTCCCAACTGACCCTTCAGCCTTTAAACAACTCTCAAGCTGTCCAAAATGAGCCTTCAAGCGAATCAGCTCTTCTGAAACATCTATTTTTTCAGCAAAAAGCGCGATTTCTTTAAGTAAACGATCCTCTATTGATTGATCCGGGGTAAATAAAGCGTTCATTTTTTCAGTCAGTTTTTCGCGCATTTTCCCTGATGCATCAGGAGAGAGTTTTTCAATCGAGGAGACCTTTTTTTGGATTTCTTGCATACGCTGCAAGATATCCTCCACAAGAGCTTTTCCTTCCTCTTCCCTCATGCTTAGGAGATTCTGCAAAGCATCCTCTACACATTTTTTGAGAGGGCCATCGTCTTCAAAAAGATCCTTTTTTTCCACCTGCGGCATTACAGCCGTGATGAAAGAGAGATTCACATCTTTTGGATCAAGTCCAAGCTCCTTGGAAATCCCTTCCCAGCCCGTCTTCACACTTTTTAAAAGTTCAGCATCTGGGAACCCTATAGCTTCTTTAAACGGAATAACTTGAAGACGAAGAGAGAGATGTCCTCTAAAAACTTTTGCTCTCAGCCACTTTCTTATCTCATTTTCAAAGCGAAAGAGTTCCTTTGGAAGGTGAAGGGACACTTCGAAATGTTTTCGATTTACAGATTGGATTTCAACAATTAGGCGTCCAAAAGGAGCGTCGACAACACTCCTTCCAAATCCAGTCATACTCTTTGGCATAAGAAAATTATCTCAGTTTTTTTATTTAAAAAAAAGAATTATTTTATATGATCCATAAAATGCGCACCTCCAAATTCCACGAGTTTATTCCCAAGTCCTATCTATATCTCATTAAAAAGCGTTATACGTTTGCGACTTTTAAAAAAGATTTGCTTGCAGGCATCACGGTTGGAATTGTTGCGCTCCCTCTTGGAATGGCTTTTGCAACCGCATCAGGGCTTGAGCCCATAAGAGGTATCCACACATCGATTGTCGCCGGCTTTTTAATTTCCCTTCTTAGCGGAAGCCGCATTCAAATCGGGGGGCCAACGGGGGCTTTTATTGTCGTTATTTATGATATCGTTCAACGATCTGGCTATGGCGGGCTTTGTGCTGCAACGGCTCTCGCATCTTGTTTTTTGATTTTGTTTGGCCTTTTTCGACTTGGGTCCTTGATCAAATACATTCCCCACTCACTTGTAACAGGGATTACAACGGGGATCGCTTTCATTATTTTCTCCACCCAAATCAAAGATTTTTTCGGCCTGCAAATGGATCCATCTTCTGCAGAGGTCATCGATAGATGGACACACTACTTCCATGTGTTTCCATCCTTTGATCCAATCACTCTTTCCCTGTCCTTAGGTACGCTTGGGATGATTCTTTGCATACGGCGCTTTTTCCCCTCGCTTCCATGGGGATTTTTGGCAGTAGTTTGTGGTTTTCTTGTGATTTTTATTTTCCACCTCCCCATTGAGACCATCCAGTCTCGCTTTGGAGAGCTCCCTCATGGGATGCCTACGTTAAAACTTTCTCGCTTTGATATTCCTCCTGGACACCTAAAACAACTTGTAAAAGATGGGATCACAATTGCCTTCTTATGCGGCATTGAATCCCTTCTTTCTGCAACTATCGGCGATGGGATGATCGGAGGAAGACACAGGTCTAACTGTGAATTAATCGCTCAAGGAGTCGGCAATTTTGGAGGAATTCTCTTTGGGGGTATGCCAGCTACAGGAACCGTTGCAAGAACCGCAACGAGTGTAAAAACAGGTGCAAAAACTCCGATGGCTGGAATGATCCATTCGATGTTTCTGTTCGCTGTCATCACTCTTTTTTCTTCATCTGTAAGTCAAATTCCACTCGCTGCTCTTTCTGCAATTTTGATGATGGTGGCCTGGGATATGAGTGAACTTCACCACTTCACAAGACTCCTTAAAGGACCCATGGGAGATCGGATCATTTTGATTGTCTCTTTTCTCTTAACTGTTTTTATCGAAGTCTCAGTCGCGATTACCGTCGGCATGATTTTAGCGTGTCTTCTTTTTATGAAGCAGATGAGCTCAATGTCTAAAGTAACCCCAATTTCAAGCCTCTTCAAAGAAGAGACCCCCGATTTCCCCGAAAAGAAGCATCCCCTCCCCAAGAAAATTCCGAAAGGAGTCCAAATCTACGAAATCCAAGGGCCCTTCTTTTTTGGCACTGCCAACATGTTAAAAGATATTTTGGGATTTGCAGGTCCTCTTCCCAAAGTCTTTATTTTAAGACTTGGCTCTGTCCCCATGATCGACGCCTCTGGACTCAATGCAATGAAAGAGTTTTACGACGATTGCAAAAAGAGGCGGATAAAACTCTATCTCTCTGAGGTTAAAGAACATACAAAACACGACCTCAAGAAATTCGGTCTTCTCGATGCCATTGGAGATAAGCGCATCTTCCCCACGCTAAAAGAAACACTCGCCTCTCTTCCTAAAAACCCGTTATAATTTTTCTTTTGTTTATACTGTTTATATGCTATAATCCTCTGTGTAAATAGATAAAAAACATCATCAGAAATAAAGGCAATGATGTGGAAACTTCTTCTATTCGT
>CBDUSP010000026.1:0-20505 GCA_965370365.1 uncultured bacterium
ATAAATCCTGAGGCAAGTGGAGCCAAAGTGGTTGCTCGATATTCTAGGGAGGATCTTAAGCGGTTTAAGATTCCTGAAGAAGATTTCTCTATTTGGGAAAATGCGGCAATTGCAGTGCCGATTCGTAGTCGCCCTTCCGTTCTTCTGGCGATGTTTCACCCTACTTATGGTCCTGAAAATATTGATGTGGAAGGCTATACGCGCGCTTTCCCCGACTCTGGAACAGACTGGAAGCAAATCCGTGCTTGTTTAAGTCCTTTGGATGTACGTATGCGATTTATGTATGAGATGCTAAAACATCTAGAAGTTTAGGATTTGTCTTTTTTAACAACTGCGTGAAAAAGCTCGAGTTGTCTGTAGAGCTCCTTTTTCTCCCAGAAAAAGCCTCGCGTAATCCATCCTTTCTCTTCATCAATACTTCCAGAGAGAAAATGGCTTGGAAGGGCGGCTGTTGAGGGAAAGGGTGTTTCGAGAACCGCCCCAAAGTGGACTTTTGCCATGCGAGGGCCTTTCACAAGATATAGCCAGGTTCCAAAGGGGAAGTGAAGAGGCGAGTTTTCTTGCGTGAGGAGCGTCGATGGGTATTTTCGGAAAATGGCTTCTGCTTTTTTGATCTGCTTTTGGAGGAGGAGGTGCCAGAGTTCAAAAGAATCAAACAGAATGCGATCTTCTCTGTTCATTTGCACTCCCCGTAAATTTTCAAAGCAAATGGAAAGGTCTTTGAAATCGCGTCTTTTAAGCCCTTTTCGGATGAGATAATAAAAAACTCTCATCTCTTTTTTATCCCACTTTTTGGGGATCTCTTGCGTTAAGGGAAAAAACAGGCGGTTAATGGATTCAACAAGGGGAAAGGGCTTGAGCTCTTCTTCCTCCTCGAGCTCGATGAGGCAAAAGAGGATATTCCCAAGGAGGACTTTATTAAACGGCTCCTTTTTGATAATCTCTTTTCCCATCTCAACCAAGATTGGGATTTTCTTGAGCCAAAAACAAAGTTGGATTGCAATCAGGATTAAATGATTTGGGTCGTCTTCTATAAATGGGAGGGTTTCCCAGTTTTCCTGGAGGCTTTTGAGGAGATCTTCTGCATCAGAGATACCCATAAGGTTTGGGATGTGGCGGATTGCAAGGAGGAGGATGCGATAGGCAGTCTCTCTTGTTTTAAGAGAACTTTCATGCATGCGATAGATCACATGCTCTTGAATCATCGGAAGCAGTGGATGTTTTGGGAATTTTCTTAAAGCAAGCTCCAAACACTTTGCCTCTTCTTCCGCGTCACCCATCGCTTCGTAAACAAGAGATTTCCCAAGATATTCTAGCGGAGCCCCCGGTGTTTTAAAGAGCTTTTCAAACTCCTCTAAAGCTGCATGAAAAAGGGCCGTGTCATTTTTTGCTTTTCCCTTTTCAAGAAGGGTGAGTCCTGCTCGGAAAAGGGCTTCGCGTCCCTCCATACGTCCAGGAAAACATTGTCCGATTCGCTTATATTCCTGAAGAGCAAGATCAAAGAGTCTGTGACTTAAGAATGCATTGGGAACGGCTAAACAATTGACCATGGCATTTAAGCTTCCGCTATATATTTTAAGATCCTCTATAGAGAAGTTTCCGTCTTTGTGTAAGAAACCAACGTGAGAGCCGGCAAGAGGAAGGTAGCTGGTAAAGCTTATCTTTAGAAGATCGTCGATATAGAGTCTGATTTGGTCTTCGATTTTTTCGATGCGGATTTGATAATCGGTATTTGGCTCCAAATAGATGCATTTAGCCTCGAGGACCTGGACGTTATTTCGAAAGAGGCGGTGTGCCGGATGGGATTTGGATCCAAGCCAAAGACAATAGCCTTCCTCTAGACTCCTCCTTTCATCAGCCTCTGGTAGGCTAAATAAAAATCCGACGCCTTGACTTTCTTTTTCAAGACAAACCGTTGTTTCAATTTTGATGTTATCGATAAAGGCTTTTCGTGAGATTTTTAGGGCGGCCCAAGACGTGCTATCGAGAGTTTTCGTGATGGCTATGTGTTTGGGAAGGAGGATATTTTCCTCGAGTTGCCAGTCTTCTTGTTTTGAAAGACTTAAATGAGCCATCGGGATCCACTCAGGTCTTCCTTCGACATACTTTTTAATATCAGCGATGAGCTCTTCTACATTTTTGTAGCGCTCTTGAGGGTTTTTAGAGAGGCACTTGATAGAGACAGCTGAAAGCTGATGAGGGATGTCTCGGTGAGGCGCCATCTCGATGGGCTCGACGATTTCCTCTTTATTTAGCTGCTTGCGGAAAGCTGCGATGGTCTTTCTTGTGAAAGGAATCTGTAGCGTTAGGAGCTGGTAGAGAACAACTCCGAGAGAATAGATATCTGTTTGTATAGACGTGGATTTCCCAGTCAAAAGCTCCGGGGCCATGAAGGCTAGGGTTCCTGCAATTTTTCCAGGTCGCGTGAGGGACTCATCTTTTCCCTCAACTTTTATTTGAGGCTCTTTTTCATCTTTGATTTTATCGATAAAGTTGGCAAGACCCCAGTCCAAGAGCATGACCTCGCCGTATCTTCCGACGATCACGTTTTCTGGTTTTAAATCGCGGTGAATGATTCCCTTTGCATGGGTATAAGCAATGGCCTGGCAGATTTGGAGAAAGATACGCGTGAGAGAGGGGATCGATCTTCCAATGGGGTGGAGGGGTCTTCCTAGTCTTTCCTGCTCTTTGGTCGTGTACAAAATGCGGCGCAGCGTTTCTCCCTCAGCATAAGGCATCGTGTAATAAACATCGGGGGGAGAGGAGTGGATGTTTAAGATTGGAATAATGGAAGGGTGCGAAAGATGGCTTGTGACGCGCGCTTCTCTTAAAAAACGGTCTTGAATGATTTTTTTTTCGCTCAACGTCGGTTTGATCCTTTTGAGAGCGACTTCGCGATCACAGATGGGGTCTTTTGCTAAATAGACCTCTCCCATACCCCCTTTCCCGATCATGCGGATGATTTCGTAGGGGCCGATAGTGCGTGGTGTCTGTGGCTTCTTCTGGTTCATGTTTGGTCATTCTCAACACAGCCGGGGGTCTTTGCAAGAAATTTCGTGATTTTATCGAAAAAAAACTCTATATTCCGTTTCTATGACAAGAAAAAAAGTTGCTCTTACAGGAGATCGCCCAACAGGAAGGCTCCACTTGGGACATTATGTGGGATCACTCGCATCGCGGGTGAAGCTGCAAGAGGATCACGATCAATACGTGATGATCGCAGATGCGCAGGCGCTGACGGATTATGCGCATGACCCAGGGAGGGTGAGAGATAACATCCTTCAGGTTGCGCTCGATTATCTATCTGTCGGGATTGATCCTGCTAAGACAACGATTTTCATTCAGTCTTTAATTCCCCCGATTGCAGAGCTTACGATGTATTTTCTCAATCTTGTGACTTGGAATCGGTTGAAGCATAATCCAACTGTAAAAGCAGAAATTTTACAAAAAGGATATGGGGAAGAGGTTCCTGCGGGCTTCATGATCTATCCGATTTCTCAAGCAGCGGATATTACGATTTTCAAAGCAGATGTTGTTCCAGTCGGGGATGATCAGCTTCCTATGATTGAGCAAACAACTGAGGTTGTGCGTAAGTTTAACCGAATCTACAAATCCAAAGTGCTTATCGAGCCGAAGTCAATTCTGTCGACCGTGGCGCGTCTTCCGGGAATCGATGGAAAAGCGAAAATGGGAAAGAGTTTAAACAACGCCATCTATCTCTCCGATTCTCCTGATGTCATTTCCAAGAAAGTGCGAGGGATGTACACCGATCCAAATCACTTACGCGTAGAAGATCCGGGGAAAGTAGAAGGGAATCCCGTCTTCACCTATCTCGATGCTTTTGGAAGGGATAAACAAACAATCGAAGAGTTGAAAGCGCACTATCGAAAAGGTGGGCTTGGCGATTCGGTTGTCAAAAAGCATCTCCTAGAGGAGCTCTTGGCATTCTTAGAGCCCATCCGCACAAAAAGAGAAGCTCTTGAAAAAGATCCAGCGTATGTGATGGATCTTTTGTTTAAGGGGACGGATGCAGCAAATAAAATTGCCCATCAAACGTTAAGCGAAGTACGCGAAGCGATGGGGATTAATTATTCTTCTGCACTTGGTTCTACAAACTCGCGTATGAGAAGATAAACGGCTGCGAGTGTAAAGAGAACGGGAAGAAGAATTTTCCAAGAAATGTCGAACGTTCCCGTTACAAAAATCCCAATAAACACAAATAGCGAAATGCCTGCATCATAGGTTTTTCCAAGCAGGTACTGGCGAAGAGCAAGAGGGACGCCGATGACAAGCATGATCCCTGGCCACCACTGATCGACTATGAAAAGAATGGCTAGACCGAGAAGAAAAAGGGCTGTTGTGAGTGTTTGGATTCTTTTTTTAGGGGATGAAGATCGACGCATAGAACTCCTCTTGATGTTTTCAGGATTCCCCTGAATGTAATCAAGATAGAGTAAACTAGCAAAAAGTTTTTATGGAGATCATTTTTTAGGGCCTTTGCCAAGAGCTTTTTCAATGGATTCCCTGTTTTCCTTGAACGCGTTGAGCTTAGCAATGGCTTGAACATAGTTTTTTAATGTTTCGGCGAGATTTCCCGTGTTGTGAGAGACAACTCCTAATTTTAGGAACTCTTTAGCGAGGTGCCTTCCCCTGAAATCAAGCGATCTTTCAAAATGTGTAGTTGCCTGAGAAAGTTCACGTGAAGCTAAAGCAGTGATTCCTACAGCTTCTTCTAAAAGAGCTGGTGCTAGTGTTCCTTTTCCTTGAGTAAGCTCTTGTAAGCGAGCTTGCTCCCACTGAAAATGCGGGTGGGTTTTATCGGATTCGGAAAGAGGCAGCTGTTTCCCGTTGCGCAAAGCAATGATTGCCTCTGCTGCTGCAGATGTGTTGAGGCAACTAATTATTCGCATGATATACTCCGTAGTTCTCATATATTATATCACAAGAACCTATTTTCGGTTGTTATTCAAACTATAATTATAGTTGTGTTGAAGGAAAGGGGATGTCTTGACCTAAAAATGGTGCTTGGTGTTTACTTGCAAAGTAAATTTTTTAGGGTGAATGTATGCGTCGATTTGTATGGCTTTCTGTTGTGTTGTTTTCTTTATTCTCTCAGGCTCAAGGAGTTGAGGCACTTGAGGAAAAGCGCGTTTGTGTGTATGTAGATATCACAGGAGATCTGTTTCATGCTGGCCATGTTGAATTTTTACAAAAAGCCAAAAGCTTTGGAAATTATTTGATTGTTGGTGTTTTAGCAGATGGAGTTGTTGAGGAGTACAAGAGACTTCCTATTATTGGTCTAAAAGATCGCGTCAAAGTTATTGAGGCATGTAAGTATGTGGATAAGGTGATTGTGGCTCCTCCTTTGAGACTTACTGAAGAGATGGTGGATGAACTTGGGATTGATTTCGTTGTTCATGGAGACGATTTTAATAAAGATCTCGTTGAGGATCAGTATGGAGTCGCTTTACAGAGAGGGATTTTTAGAACAGTTCCCTATACTCCGGGCATTTCATCGACAACAATCATTCAACGTGTAATTGATCGATTTGCTCAAGGAGCTCTCTAAATGGCACGGTTTTTCTTCTCTCTAATCCTTCTATTTGGGGGGAATCTTTTTGCCCAAGAAGCTATGGCAGAGACTCTTAAAGAAAAAGGGTATCTGTGGATTCGGGGATTTTATTCCCCAGAGCAGGTAGATTTTTTACGCTCTTTAGCAGGGCAAGTGCATCAAGATGCTGAGGAGATGCTTTATCTTGCAAAAGATACAGGGAGATCGTTGCAAGTCCTGTCCGAGCAGTTTCCTGAATTGCCGATTGTAGTTCCAGAGAGAAAAGATCCTCTTCAAGTTTGTCGGACAGAGGATCTTCTTACCTGTTATCCGGATCTCAGCCTCTTTGTGCAAGATACATTAGCGACGTATCTTGGAAGCCTTTTAGATGAGCCATATGTTGCATTCAAAGATAAGCTCAACTTTAAGCGGCCAGGAGGGGGAGCTTTTCCCTACCACCAGGACTTCCCTGCCTTTGAGATTTTTGGGCCTGAGGAGCATATCACGGCTATGGTCTGTATTGATGCAGCAACGTTAGGGAATGGATGCTTGCAGATTGCTGAGAATTGGAGAGAAAGCTTTAAAGATGATCCGAGAGTGGACCAGGATTTATTGGATCAAGGCAAAGCAATTCTTGAGTATGTAGAAGGAGGACCCATGCACGGGACAATTGTCTCGGATCTTGTGGAGAAACTCAATTGGATTCCAGTGAATGCGGAACCTGGCGATGTGGTTTTTTTTACATCGTATGTTCCCCATTTTTCAAAAGCAAATACAAGCAATGCTTCCAGAAGGGCCATGTTCTTCACATTCAATCGGCTCATCGATGGAGAGCATAAGACGCTTTATTATCAGACGAAGCGAGAAGATCCCGAGAATCCGAGGTTCCATTTTGGAACACCAACAAATGCAAGAAATAAGGGCGATTAAAGAGACACTGAATAACTACCGGATCTTCTTAAGAAGTTTTCTCTAGATCTGAGAGTTTTTCTTCGAGCGCTTTGATCCGCTTTGCGTAGCTTTCGATTTTTCGAACAAAGACTTTTTGACGATTATATTTTTCAATCGGAATTGCAGGGCTGCCGCGATAGGCTCCTTTTTTCATCGACTTGGAAGCGCCGCCACGCGTTGCAATCATCACTCCATCAGCAAGTGCAACATGGCCAACAATCCCTACCTGGCCACCGAGCATGACGTGCTTGCCTGTTTTTGCAGACCCCGCAATACCTGTTTGTGCTGCAATGACATTGTCCTCGCCGATCTCCACATTATGAGCAATCTGGCATAGGTTATCGATTTTAGATCCTTTGCGAATAAGAGTCGCCTTGAAGCGCGACCGATCGACTGTTGTATTTGCGCCAATTTCCACATCATCTTCAAGGATCACGATGCCAATTTGCTCAAGTTTTTCGTAAGCGCCTTTGCTATTTCTTGTATATCCAAACCCGCAAGAGCCGATAATCGCTCCTGGTTGGAGAGTAACCCGATTTTTCAAAATGCATCTTTCACGAACAACAGAGGATGCATGAAGGAAGCAGTCCTGACCAATCTCTACACCGTAACCGATGGAGACATGGGGGGATAGAGTGGTGTTTTTGCCTACTTTTGCGTCCTTATCGATGACGACATAGGGGCCAATATTTGCCTCTGGATGGACACTCGCTGTTGGGTGAATGACAGCTGTTGGATGGATCCCTGTGAATCCCGATTGTTCTGATTCTAGGAGGGACTCTACAATCATTTGAAAAGTGCGGGAAGGATCCTCTGATACGAGGTAGTTTTTCCCTTCCGCTTTTTCTGTATCCGGATCAATGCAAATAACACCTGCCTCTGATCTTTTCATGGTATCCAAGTATTTTGGATTCGCAAGAAAAGAGGCGTCACCTGATGACGCCTCATCTAGAGTGTTTACGCTTGCAATGGTATGGTCCGGATCCCCCGAAAGGGTGGCGGAAGTCATTTCCGCCAACTCGGCAAGAGTAAAGCTCAACATTTAACGAGCCTGGTCCTTACCGAAAGCTTCCAATGCGTTTTCTTCTGCCCCGTCATTTTCGGAGACTTTTTTAGACTTTGCGCTGATCTCATAGATCTTGTCCATTTCAGAAATCACCTGAGTCGTTACATCAAGATCTGGCCTAGTGTAGAAGAGAGCTTCTTTGTTCATGACATAATCAAGGTTGTTTTTCTCGGCAATGTCTTTTGCAGCGCTTGCGATCGACTGGCTGATTTTTTGAACCATCTGATGGTTCGCGTGCTGTAGCACTTGGTAGAACTGATTCTGGTAGCGGGAGAGTTCTTCCTGAAGCGCTTGGAACTTCGTTTTGAGTTCTTCTTCTGCTTTTGGGGAGAGGCTAAGGAGAAACTCTTCATCTTCGAATTTCGCAGATAGCTCTCTGAGCTGATTCTCTGTACTTTCGATCATGGAACCCATTTGCTTGCGCAGAGCTTCAAAGTTTTCTTGTTCTTGTTTTCCGTATTTTGATTCTGAAACACAGCTTGTAAAGTTAACAACACCAGTTACGAGATTGTCTGCTGCAAGGGATGATCCAGAGAGAAGAGCCGCAACTAGACTCACTGAAAAGAATTTTTTAATCATAGATTCTCCTAAAAGTTTAAAATATCATTTTTCAAAACTGTCCGCCCATAGAGAAGAAGACCTCTTGCCATTTTTTACCATTGCGGTCTTTTTTGACTAGCGGAATACCATATCCTACCATAATCGGGGTTCCATTCCCAATATCAATGCGAGCTCCCACGCCAGTTGTTGGGCGGATTTCGCTAATTTTAAAGGATGCAAACTCCGCACTTCCCACATCGACGAAGGCAAAAAGGTCAAGCATGCGAAAGATTTCTTGATTGTATTCAAGGGATACGAGCGATGAGGAGAGTCCTCCATAAGGAGTATCTGTCTTTTTTAAGTGGCCGCTGTCATTTCTCAATTTTACAACAGGCCCTAGCATATAAGGCTTGTATCCTCGGACTGTTCCCTCACCTCCAAGGAAGAATCGTTCACTATAAGGCACTGTGTATCGGTCCGTTTTTCCAAAAGGTACGATGTACTTGAAGTCACCACGAAGCTTTAGCGTTCCTCTTGCCCAAACAGGCCAGTAGATTGCATTGAGGTAGCTAAACTTGAAAAAGTAATAGGATCCCCCGACACCAGACATCTCTGTTTCAAAAAACGAGCGCCAGCCGCGATGGGGTTTCATTGCGTTGTCTGTTGAATCATAGCTGATATTTCCACTAAATGCAGAGACAAGACCGTCTTGATTTAGCTGCCTTTTTACTTTTTCCAAAGAGGCTATTGCCTCCGCAGAGTCACCTTTAGCGCTTATAGAAAGGGTATCTTTTGCATGACGCAATCTCTGGCGCATCCCAGCAGTCCAATAGGTGGAAAGGGGATAGTTCGTATAAAGAGAGCCCCCATACGTTGTAACCCTTACGTGCTCCTGGAGTTTACTCCATGTGGTTGTGAGCTCTACTCCGAATCTCCAAAGAGTGTCGTACACGTATGGATTCATCCAAGAAACGAGCACGTTGCTTTGCTCTTTTCCGATGGTTCCCTTGACGTGGAAAAACTCTCCGCCGCCACGAAGCTCAGATACTTTTCCGCCGAGTGCTTTGCAAACCCCTGCGATATTAAAGTTTCTCTCTGTGAGATCGAGTCCTCCGAAGACGCTCTCGGACGAGCTTGCTCCCATAAACAGGCTCACATTTCCTGTTGTTGTTTCTTCAACTTCGATGTACACATCGCGATAGTTGTCTCCAAGGTCCTCATCGTCTGCAGCTCTCACTGCATAGACATTCACGCTTTTAAAGTAGCCGATGGATTCGAGCTTTCTTTGCGTTGCTTTGAGTTTTCTTGAGTCAAAAGTTTCTCCAGGAACGAGAAGAGATTCTCTGAGAATCACGTTATTTTTCGTCGAGGTATTTCCAAAAATGTGAACGAGGCCTACCTTGTACTCGCGTCCCTCATCGATGAAAAAATCAACATCAAAGACAGGCTCGTTTTCTTTGAGGATGGTTTCATACTGTACGCTCGCATCGATATATCCTTTTTGACCATAGTAGTCCTTGATCGATTGGGAAGCATCTCTGACCTTTTCTGGTGAAAAAGGGGCGCCATCTGTGATTGCAGAGCGCTTTAGGAGCTCCTCGTTTGATAGAAGCGTATTTCCTGAAAATTGAATGCCGCCAAAGTGAAAGAGTTGCCCGCGATGCGCTGTGATCTCTACGATGAGCCTTCCGCTGTCGGGATCTTCTTCAAGGTGAATGTCGACTCTTGCATCCGCATAGCCCTTGTTGTGAAGATAGTTTAGGATGGTCATCTTGTCTTGTTCGAGCAGCTCGTCGCGATAAATTCCACTCCCAGTAATCCAGCTCATTAAGAAGTTATACTTCTTTAAATGCATCTGCTCTTCGATGTCGGACTTTTCACTCTTTGTAAATCCATGCAAAGCGATTCTTTTAATGTGCCCTGGGCGCCCTTCCTGAATGTCAACGCGAACATTGATCTCATTGGTGTGGGGGATGGGCTCAATAGAATATGAGATCTGCGATTCAAAATATCCTTTTTTGAAATAGTACTCTTTGACCTTATTGAACGCTTTATTGAATGATTGTCTGTTGAAAATCGTTCCCGGTTGTATATCGAGCTCGCTTCTCAAAGTAGATGTTTTGATTTGCTCGTTCCCGTCCCACTCAATTTGGTGGATGATCGGTTTAGGGGTAACGTGAATGACGATCAAGATCTGGCCATTTTCGATCTTAACGGATGGGTTGACCTGTTCGTATTCTTCGGAAAGAGTTTTTAGATCGCTATCGAAAGTGAGCTGCGAGAAGTTGTCTCCTTCTTGCGTTTTCATTCGGGCTAAAGCGGCTTTGGGGTCAAATTGCTCATCTCCAGATGAGTCTACAACGATTTCAATATGAGAGACTTTTCTATCATCATAGAACTCCGAGCTCACAAGAGGGGATGTGGCGCTTGATAGCAAAATGCTCAAAAGGAGTCTTGGGGAAAGGGTTCTTTTCTTCATAAGTCGGCCTGATCGTAGAATATTTCTATTAAATAAGTCAAAAAGTTTGACGCCCCTTAAAAGAACGCGTCAATGTTCCTTCGTTGACATACTCGAGGCTGCTTCCCATCGGAAGTCCAAAAGCTAGGCGAGAAATGAGGAGTTCTTTTTGGTCTTTATGGGATTGCTGTAACTGGTTTTTAAGGTATAAAGCGGTCGTATCGCCTTCAAGAGTAGAGTCAAAAGCGAGGATGATTTCTTTGGTGTTGTTTTTGATGACCCTTTCCTCAATGCGGTCGAGTCTTAAAGTGTTCGTATGGCGTCCATCAAGGGGGGAAAGAAGGTTTTCTACAACGTGGTAAAGGCCTTTATAGGTCCCTGTCCCATCAATTGCAAACACATCGCGAGCCGAGGCGACAATACACATCTGGGAGAGATCTCTTGTGCCAGATTCGCAAAACCTGCAAAAGCCTTGCTCTGTCAGGCATCCGCAGACCGCGCAAGGAGGGATTTTGTCTCGGATAGAGGTTAAGGTCTCCCCAAACATTGTGAGGTGCTCTTGAGGCCAGTTGATCAGTTCAAAGGCGAAGCGTTCGGCTGTGCGCGTTCCTACGCCTGGCAGTTTTTTGAGATGAGCAATCAGCGGAGCTAATTCTTTGGGGTGCTTTTGAGCCATGGATGCGAGCCTATCAAATGTGAGAATTATTCCGAAGATGATTTAAAGGGATAAGGAGTTGCTCTTTTGAGTGTCCTCTTAAGATCGGTTTAATTTAAAAAAACATTCACTTAAGTGTATGTATTTGTTTGGTTTGTTCAATTAATTTGTAATTAATAATCTTTTTGTTAGAATGAAGTTATACCGAGCAGGTCTCAAGGGTAAGGGGTCGACTCTAAACATGGGCTCATAAGTCATTCATAATGAACTGACTATGATGTCTAAAAAAGAGTCGATCCTCTTGTTGGCCTGCTTTGTATACTAAAAAGGGGATGGTATGTCTGATTTATCGGGTGATTTCTTGGCTCAAAACCCACGGGCTGAAAAACAAGTAGAGTCTCTAATAGCGTCCTTTTCTGATTTGGAAAAAATAGAAAATTCAGATTCTCTTTCCTCTCTTGATGAAATCCCTATGTATAGGGCAGACCCCCATGCCTTTTTGCCTCGAAATGCAGAGCCTCTCAACAATACGCTTGATGGACTTTTTAAAGAGGTCAATCTCCTTCTTGATGAGGAACTTAAAGAAGTTTCAAGACACATAAGAAAAGCTGATACTGCGGAAGAAAAAGTTCGAAAAAATGATGCGCTTATCCGGAAAAACTTAAGTGAGATTAAGAAAAACACTGCGGATATTGTATATCAGGAGAAAAGTCGAGACTATTGGATGGAAAGAGAGCAGGAAGTTTTTGCAGATTACCAGCAAATTGAGGGATCTTCTTGTGAAACTGACTGGGCTTGGCTCATCAGAAAGTACGGGCTAAAAGAATCGAATGGGGTGCTGATTGACTATCGAGATCCTCGTGTTTCAGAGTTTAGCAAGCAATCTGCAAGTGATTTGATGACGGAATATAAAGAGGCGGGATTTAGACACGAACGGAGTCTCAAAGGAAAAGAGGTGGAGATCTCTCTTTTAGAGCAGACAAATCAAGAGCTCTCTCAGGCAAACGAAGAGTTAGGGGGAGTCACTGCACATCTTCGCTTGCATGAAATTAAGCCACTACAGGATGGGGTATTGCTTTTTAGAGAGCTTTCTTTAAAGCTTAAAGCACTCAAGAACCAAGAAAGAAAGGCAACGTTTAAGGATATTCGCTCTTGGGCAGAGAGCTTTTTAGATCAGTTTTTAAGAAAGCATCCTCTGATTCCTTACCGTGTTGTCAGTGCATTTCGGCGACTTGCATCGATTCCTTTACCTTCACAAAATTCATAAATTCCATTTTTTCGCTCTAGCGCGCTTTTTCAAAGAAGCGCGCTTTTTTAAGAGGGTGTAAAATGTTCTCGTAATCAATGCTCCTCTTGTGAGACAATCCCCTTGAAAAAAGCTGTGCTATGTTGAAAAATCAATTAGAAAACGTCTACCGAGGGCATCATGAAGATCGGGGTCGCTATGGATATCTGTTTTGTCATGGAGTCCGCGGGCATTATCTGAAAAAGTGGATCGGTCAGGGGAAAAAAGTCCTAGACTTAGGTTGTCGTGATGGAATGCTAACTGCATTTTATGCAAACGGGAATCAGGTGATTGGGGCCGACATTGATCGAAAAGCTCTTCAGCTCATTGAAAAGAAACTAGGCATCGAGACGCGTTGGGTTGATTTGAATCAGGAGTGGCCTTTTGAGGAAAATTCATTCGATGTGATTGTCGCTTGCGAGCTTTTAGAGCATATCTTTTTTGTGAACCCATTTCTGGATAAAATCCAAAAGACCTTAAAAAAGGGTGGCCTCTTTATCGGATCGGTTCCAAACGCTTTCCGCATGCGCAATCGCTGGAAGTTTCTCTTTGGACACGAGTATGAAAATGATCCGACGCATGTGCGACAATTTTCAGTGGTCCGTCTTGAGCAGACTTTAAGGGAACGATTTAGCAATGTAGACGTTGTCCCTATTCAGGGAAAAGTTCTCCCTTTTCTCCCTGTTTCTCCCATTCTCCCGGTTTCTTTAAATCGCCTCTTTGCAAGAGATCTTCTCTGGAAATCAGAGAATTAAGGAAACACTGATCAATTGCTTTGCCCGGGATTCGAGCCGAAAGCACCGAAAAAGTTAATTTGGCAGCGTTCACACACTCAAGTGTGAAGTTATTTCTTATAAATGGTATTAAGTGTTATTTTTACCATGAACTTGTTTAAGGTCTTTTTTATGAGAGTGATTTTTGGATTTTTAAGCCTTCTTTCGATTTGTGTATATGGTGAAACCATTTATCCAACCGTTGTTTTAGGAGGGGGGATTGGGGCCTTGACCTCTTCTTTATACCTTGCAAGAGCGGGGATGAAGCCCTTGATCATCGAGGGACAAACGCAAGGGGGACTCCTTACTCAATCACACAGCGTTCAGAATTGGCCTGGGGAAATAGAGATTCCGGGACAGGTTTTGACAGAGAGAATGCGTGCCCAAGTTCTTGCAAATGGAGCGGAGATTTATTCAGGAGAGGTCATCGCTGTAGACTTCTCAAAGCGCCCCTTCACAATCACGACTCGATCAACGGATGGAGAAGAAAAAATTGTCTCCTTTCGTGCAGATTCTTGCATTATCGCCATGGGAACGCAGCCAAATTATCTAGGTATTCCTGGAGAGTCGGGTGCTGATGGATACTGGGGAAGGGGAGTCACGAATTGCGCAATTTGTGATGGGAATTTATATCGGGGAGCTCGTGTTGGTGTTGTAGGTGGTGGAGACGCTGCCGTTTTAGAGGCGCTTTACCTGTCCAATATCGCAAAAGAGGTAACCCTTTTTGTTCGTAAAGATAAGCTCCGCGCGCAAGAGAAAAAGCGCATTGAACAGCTCCTTTCTAAGCAAAATATCAAGATCATGTATAACACACAAGTCTCTAGAATTAAGGGGGATGGGAATGGTGTAGTGGGGGTTGATCTCCGCCTTAATGGGAAGAAGACAGTGGACTTCCCGTTAGATGGTCTTTTTTTAGCTATTGGCTCGACGCCGAATAGCCGTTTATTTAAGAGCTCGTTGGCGTTGGACTCTCAAGGATATATTGTGGTGGATAGGGGACAGAAGAGCTCTGTTGAAGGAGTGTATGCGGTGGGTGATATTGTCGATCCAATCTATAAGCAGGCAATCACTGCATCAGGGGATGGAGCGAAGGCTGCTTTAGAGGTGCAGCAGTACATATCGGATAGAGATTTATCTTCACCAAAGAAAATGGCATCGTCTGTAGAAAAGGAACAGTTCCAAGGGGAAGTGGTAGAGATCCGTAACCTTGAAGAGTTCCAAGAAGAATTAAGCAAACACACTGTGCCAATTCTTGTTGATTTTTACGCGCCTTGGTGTGGTCCATGTAAAAAAGTGTCTCCGGCTCTTGAGGCCAGCGCTGCAAGACTTGGCGGAAAAGTCCGCTTTCTGAAGGTGAATGTGGATAAACTAGATACGTTAAGTGAAATGTATAACATTCGCTCTCTACCCACAGTGATCTTCTTTGATCAGGCAGGGGATATTTCAAACAGACAAGTAGGCCTTGGACCGATTCAGGAGCTTCTGAAAAGGCTTGATGAGAGTTTGCATCAATAGATAGCAGCCCCAAACTCGTTTGCAATCCACTCGTGGATATTTCCTCTATGAGACTCTGGGAATGTCTGATCATCAAAAGTGGAAAGAGAGACAATTTTGATTTTGTCGGAAGATAGATTCTCCTTTGAGAGAAGGATACTCTTAGATGATCGAGAATGCTCGGGAAAATATCCATATGAGAGACCCCCTTTTCCCTGGCTTTCTTCTGTAAATAAAATCAAAAAATAGTTTAACATCTTTTCCGTTCAGAAATTTAAAAGGAGAATGCATGTCAATCCAACCTTCAGCGACTCAACACCAACAGCATAACAAAAACACAACGGATACTCAATCTTCCAAGGCAACGGATGTGGTGAAAGTTACGACAGAGGTTGCCCATTCTTGTCTTGTTGGGCCCAATGTACCAAAGAGCCCTGGTACCTTTGTCTTAGGGACTGTAGCCAGCTCCGGTCTTGATGAAAATGGCCGCATTCTATTAAGCCGTATGCAGCAATTGATAGATAGTATTAGGAACGGTTCTATGGGGCAAAAAGAGGTTTTACAACTTGTCGGAGGTTTTTATAATGGAAATAGCCTTTCGGAGGGTCAGAGAAGTGAGGTTTTACAAGCCGTTTACTATAGATCTTCTGAAGAACATCCCTTGACGGGTAGTCTGCGAATGGAAGTTTTTTCCGAGATCTGCGGGAAGGGTCTCCTTCAAGTTCCTGATGCGTTCTATAACGCGCTCTACAGGAGGTTGGATGATAAGTTGGAGTTAAGCAATTGGCGGGGAAATATGCTTCTCGGGATAGTACGAACTTTTGTGTGTTCTGACCCGAAGATTTCAGAGGGGCTTTGTTCTATCGCTGAAATAGCTATTGACTCATTCGTAACAGAAGTCGACGGTAAGGAAGCAGTTAGACTTTTTGTGGAACGATCTAAGTTATCTGAAGCGACCATTTCTCATTTCATTAAGAAGATTTGGAATATTCCAGACTTCAAGTCTTCAGATCACTACGATGCTGTTATTGCAAGCCTTGCAAGAGGGCAGGACCTTTCTTCGGCACAGATTGACACCCTTATTCTGATTGCTCGAGAGAATTCGAGGGTTCCCCTTTTTCAAGCACTTGCAGGAAGAGGTGACCTTTCTTCCAAGCATGTTGCCAACATTCTAGAGTCCATGAATCAAAAGATCAATAAACAAGTCTGGGTTGATGGCAAAGCAGAAAGCACACTCCAAGGGATGGCTCGGGCTAAGACAGATGCAGTTATTCGATCTCTTATAGAAAACGGATATCTTAGGAAATCTTAGAGAACTACCCTCCAGGCTCTCCAGACGCTCTAACTCGAGCTAAACGAGAACGTTTAGCGCGTCCAGGGGAGGCTGCGAATGAATTGATCAGTGTCTCCCTAAGGAGATACTGATTAATTGCTTTGCCATGGCTTCGCGCCAAAAGCGCCGAAAAAGTTAATTCGGAAACCGTAATTAACTCGAGTGAGTTAATGGAGGTTGAGAATTGTCTTTTTCGGTGAATTTTGGCCGAAGCGCTGGCGAATGAATTGATCAGTGTCTCCCTAACGTTACTGCTTGAGCTTTTCGGAAAGAATTTCTCGTAGGAAAGAAATTGGTACCTGCATTTGCTCCATTGAGTCGCGATCTCGGAGCGTGACGGTGCCATTTTCGAGGACAAAACCGATCCCATAGGCAAGGCCATAGAGTTCACTCATCCTAAAAGAGAGGTCGTAGACAAAATCGACAGAACCTCTTTTAGGGGAACTCCTTAGTGAAGAGCAGCCCCAAACTCGTTTGCAATCCACTCGTGGATATTTCCTCTATGAGACTCTGGGAATGTCTGATCATCAAAAGTGGAAAGAGAGACAATTTTGATTTTGTCGGAAAAGGGAATGTTCTTTCGATCGAGGAACTGTCCAACGAGTTTGTATCTTCCATTGTGGATGCAAAATTCGTAAGGAGTCCTCCCCGCATTAAAGCGAGAAATCGCAACGAAAGGTCTTGTTTTTTCTCGGAAAATAGATTCTCCCATGAGGGAAGGATATTTTTCCCCGGATAGATGATCGAGAATGCTCGGGAAAATATCCATATGAGAGACCATCCCTCTTTTCCTTTCAGGTGTTTTGCCTCCGAAGTACATTAAAAGAGGTACTTTTGTCTGCTCTTGGACAATATGGGAGCAGTGAAAGAGGTGCCCTTTTTCAAAGAATTCTTCTCCGTGATCTCCCGTGACGATAATGATTGCATCTTCTTTATTTGGGATGTTTTCGAGGAATTTTCCAAAGAGAGAATCGATGTAATGGACAGAATTGCGGTAGCGGTTTTTAATTTTGTTGATCCTACTTTCTGAATAAAAAGCGCGGAAATACGATAGATCATTTGCAAAAGGTGTAAATTTAGGGGCCCAGTTTTTTGGCCAGCTATAGTTAAAGTGAGTGGAGTCCCAGAAAGTCACAAACAGTTGTCCTTGATGCAGATCTGGATTTTTGTTGATGGCGCTTAACATGGCATTGAGTGCTTCAGCATCTGTTTCTGCAGGAGATGCTGTTGTACTGTGAAATTTTTGCGAAGTATCCAAGAGGAACTGATCTTTCCCAAAAAGCAAGCTTTCCATTCCGTAGTATCCAAGATCAGCAGAGCTATAGAGGTTGGTTTTGTAGCCGAGGTTTTTCAAAAGATGCAGAGGGGGACTTCCGCTTTGCCAGTTATTTTGCTGTACAAGATGCCAGTTATGGGAGAATTGAGAATGAAAGAGTGAATACCAAGATAGATGGGTCCCATTTGCATTGGAAAAAGGCTGAGCGATCTCTGCGCACAGTTTTTTAAATGCGAAAAGATTGGGGGCAACGCTTTGAGTGATAAAATCATCTCGAAAACTTTCAATAACGAAGAGGTAAATGTTGGGTTTTTTACTTAAGGGTTTTTGAGGAGCTTGCAGCTCTTTTAGGATGGTCTCTTCATCGGGGATTTTTTGGAGAAACCCAGGTGTGTTCAGGGTCACCGTTTCTGGCCTTAAAAACGTAAATTTCCAGGGGAGCGTTTGCGTGAAAGCGGTATATGTATTTGGGTGGATGATTCGTGAGGCTGAAAAATCCCAGCAAAGAAGAGCCGCGAGCGTACAAAATAGGGTGATGGGTAGTGATTCAAATAGCGGAGGATAATCATGTCTTTCAATGATTTTTTCTGTCCCTTTGTAAAGAGCAATCCCAAGAAAAGGGATCAGTAAAAGAGATCCAAACATCACTACCCAAAGGGAAATGGGGATTCCGGAAGCATCGAGAAGGAGTAGAAAATTAGAAAATGACTCATCTAAGACAAAGCCAAGTGTACCCCAAACAGAGAGATCTAAAATCCGCTCCATGATGAAATCAAGAACGTGGAGAATGAAAAGAAAGAAGATAGCACCGATGTAGGCTAGAAAAACCTTTCGATTCGTAACACGTTCAAGGAGATATCCAATAAGTGCTAAGGCGCAGGTTTCTAAGGCAGCTTGGCCCATTGCATAGAGTAAGAAAAAAAGTCTCGAACCTTCAAGGGCGCTTTTTGTAAAAATACCACTTGCAGACATAAGAGAAAGAAGGAGAAAATAAATCCCAAAGTACAGATAATTGACTTTCTTCATATATCTTACTCTTTACAGAAAGCATTTTTTCATGTAAATCTATTCGGGAAACTATGGATTGGATACACCGCTTTCAGCTTTTTTTATTTGATTTTGACGGGCTCTTAGTGAGTACGGAACACATTCATTATCAAGCCTATATGAACATGCTTGCAAAGCATGGCTGCAATGCAAGATGGGGTTTTTCGAAGTTTTGCTCTCTTGCTCATTTGAATGCAGATGCTTTAAGAGAGGCAATTTATTTAGAGTTTCCAAAGTTAGATCCCAATTGGGCATTGCTGTATGAGGAGAAAAAAGAGATCTACACCGATCTCATTGCTTCGGGAAAGATTGAATTAATGCCGGGAGCGGAAGCGCTTCTCTTTGCTCTTGAAAAGGCAGGGATTTCGAGGTGTGTTGTGACAAACTCTCCCTTAGGGCAGATTCAGTTGATTCGCTCATCTAATGCAGCGCTTCAGACAATCCCCCACTTTATTACACGAGAGAACTACGAAAAGCCAAAGCCAGATCCTGAATGTTATCTGCTTGCGATTCGCCTTCACGGGAAGAAAGGGGATCGAATCATCGGGTTTGAGGATAGTGCTCGGGGCTTTGAGGCGCTGAAAAAAACGCCGGCTCTTCCTGTTTTGGTTTGTCAGGAAACCCATCCGCTTTTAGATCTCTCTAGTGGGGCGTATCACTTTGAGTCTCTTGAGGATATTTCACTTCCATAAGAAAAAGTCCTTGTGGCGGAGCCGAGCTTCCGCTTGCTTTTCGATCCTTTGCTTGAAAAATGCTTTCAAGCGATGAAACATCGATTCTTTTTGCTGCAATATCGAGAAGCGTTCCTGTGATATTGCGGACCATTTTGTAGAGAAACCCATTTGCCTCAAATTCAAGGCGAATGCCTCCTTCTTGAGGGACGATGTCGATGCGGGTGATTGTGCGGACAGCATCGTGGCTAGCGCTTCCTCTGTGGGGTTGGTTTGCAAAGGAAGTAAAATCATGTGTTCCTATAAAAAACTCTTTGCTTTTAGATAAAAGATCTAGATCACAGGGGCCGCGCACATGATGGCGATAGAGGCGGTTAAAGGGGTCTAAAATTGGGTCTAAGTGGAGATGGTAGTGATAGATCTTGGCCATGGCGCTATATCTAGCGTGGAAATCGCTTTTTACTTTTTCGACTTTATGAACTCTAATTTCTACAGGGATGAGTGCATTTACAGAGAGGAGAAACGGGGACATTTCAAAAGGAACCTCAGTTTCGAAGTGGGCTACTTGGCCGAGCGCGTGGACGCCGGCATCAGTTCTCCCGGACCCTGTAAGAGAAATGGGATGTCTTAGAATTGTTTCAATTGCTTTTTGGATGAGGGGTTGAATTGCAACTGCATTGACTTGAACTTGCCACCCCGCGTATCGAGTGCCATCATATGAAATGAGAATTTTGTATTTTTGAATCATTTTGGATATAGAGGCCCAAAAAACAGCATGGCTCTTTGGGCCGAAAAAACAGATTTCTTACAATCTATGAAAGATGTTTGTTAACGAGTTTTGTCATTTCAAACATGTTGATCGCCTTTTTGCCACCAAATACTTTCTCGAGGTGAGCATCAGGATTGATGTTTCTTCGATTCTTTGCGTCTTGAAGATTATGCTTTTTGATGTAAGCCCATAGTTTTTTTGTTACTTCTGTACGAGGCATTGGCCCATCACCAACAACAGCGGACAATTCTTTGCTGGGTTTCATTGGTTTCATGAACTTTGATGGTTTTGTTGACTTTGTTGCCATATTTTTTTTCTCCTTTGAAAAAGCTCTAGCAGTTGATAGTTTCGTCTCGAAAGGAATCTTTGTATCCTTCCATGCATATAATAGTCAAAAAAAATCTGCTCTCTTGAGCAGTTTTTTTCGCTTTTGGCTCGAATTCTTAAGCAAAACAGTAATTGAAGTGGCTCAAAAGAACCCGAAAATCGACAGAACCGCTTTTAGGAACACTCCCTAGGGCTAACGCATTAAAAAATGAACAGGATCCGCTTCGCTTGCAGGATCACCGCTGACGCGGTGGCAGGATCGCAGCTGACGCTGCGGCAGGATATATAAGTTCACTTGAAAATCTACAG
>CBDUSP010000027.1:0-20035 GCA_965370365.1 uncultured bacterium
TTGAAAACTACTCCAAACGGATTGTGAAGACTCCTAAACTGTACTTCATAGATACGGGCCTCCTCTGTCATCTTCTTTCTATTCGGACAGTCGATCATCTTAAAACACATCCACTCGTCGGTGAAATTTTTGAAACGTTTGTCATTAGCGAGTGTTTTAAGAGGTTTACAAACTTAGGCGTCGCCTCTCCCCCTCTTTACTTCTGGAGAGATCAGTCTCAAAATGAAATCGACTTGTTGATTTATGACGGAAAAACAGGTTTTCCAATTGAGATTAAGTTTTCCAAAAGCTTCCATTCAGATTTCAAAAAAACAATTCGACAGTGGATGGAACTAAAACAAAATCCTTCAGAAAAAGGAGCGGTTATCTATTGCGGAGAAACTGTAAATCCAAATGGACCCATTCCCGCTCTTCCTTGGTATTATTTATGAGAGTCTGAATCTCGACCTTCATGTAGAACTTACGCAAAGAATAGGAAGATCTAAAGAGATATTTTCTCTCAGCTGAAGCTCCTTTTGAACAGCCGCGATTCTTGAACTTTCAAGTGGATGTCCTTTTAGAACATAATAGGCAAACTCAGAAAGGTACAACGCAAGTTTATCTCCGATGGATAAAGCCTCGTCCCACTGTTGTAACCGCATTGCATGCTTCTTCTCAAAGCCGGAAATCCCCCCTTTAAGGACTTCAACAGATGCGTGAGAAATCGCAAAGCTATCTGCACGTCTCTCTTGAATCGCTGAAAGAATCGGCTGAACAATCAAAGAGATCCCAATTGCTGCTGAAAGTGGATGAACAGGAAACAAAATCGACGCTGCAACAGCACAGACTAGACGCATGACGACTGTTGCATGCGTATCCCAGTTTCTCATATGCCCACACTCGTGAAGAAGAATAAAACGTTGTATCGGCTTACTTAGCGCACAAAAAACCGAATTCACTACTACAATATGACGCAGCGGGAGTGCGATCGTCGCACCCACACCTATCTCCTCATCGGAATCATCCTCCTTTAGAATTGCAAACGGAACCGGAAAACCCTCTCTTTCTCCAAAGGAAAGGTCTACCTCACCTGCTCGTATTTTGCTCTCAGCGAAGAGATAAGTTACAACAGATCCAGCCACAGCCCATCCAACCGTTAATGGATCTAAAGAGGAAAGCATAATTTCACCAGAGTTAAAATCTTAGAGTGGGAGATTGTATAGAAAGAACGACTTTTCTTCCATGAAAAACAAGACCCATAACACGTTCACTACTAAAGACTTATCTTTAAACTCGACAAATCTACGATTCAATCGTAAATTTGTCAGGATTAAATCTTAATCTTCCTAAGCCTCAGAGCATTAACAATCACAGACACGGAGCTAAAGGCCATGGCTCCACTTGCAATGATGGGGCTGAGCAAAAGCCCAAATGCGGGGTAAAAGACTCCGGCTGCAATTGGGATCGCCAAAGCATTATAGAGGAAGGCAAAGAGAAGGTTTTGCTTAATGTTGCGAACAGTTTGCCGACTTAAGGTGATTGCTCTTGCAATACCACGTAAATCCCCTTGCATAAGAGTTACTCCTGCGCTCTCCATTGCAACATCCGTTCCCGTTCCCATGGCAATACCAACATTTGCAAGAGCGAGCGCCGGCGCGTCATTCACCCCGTCCCCTGCCATTGCAACGATGTGACCTTCGCTCTGAAGCCGCTTTATAATTTCACCCTTATTCTCAGGGAGAACTTCTGCCTCAACCTCATCGATTCCAAGGGATTTTGCAACTGCAGCGGCTGTGCTTTTATTATCGCCTGTTACCATGAGAATCCGAACGCCTGCCTTGTGGAGCATCTCGATAGCTTCGGGCGTTGTCTCTTTAACTACGTCTGCGACAGAGAGGATCCCAAGCGCCTTATTCTCCACCGCAAGATAAAAAACGGTCTCAGCTTTTTCTCTGAGCTCCCCCGCCTGTTTCTCGAACCCAGAGACATCGATCCCAAGCTCTTGGAAAAAGGCCTGATTCCCAATAATTGTCTCTTTCCCCTGGACCTTGCCCTTGACTCCCTTCCCCTTAATTGCTTGAAAATCTTCCAGCGGTAGAAGATCCTTTACTTTTTCAACAATCGGTTTTGCAAGTGGGTGTTCGCTTGCGACTTCTAAGCTCGCTGCGATTTGTAATACTTCATCGCTTGTAGAGTAGGTAAGCAGTGGCTTTCCTTCGGTGAGCGTTCCTGTTTTATCAACAACGACAGTATCGACTTTTGCGGCAGTCTCTAGACTTGCTGCGTCTTTAATTAAAAGCCCTTCGAGAGCGCCTCTGCCAACACCCACCATGATCGATACGGGCGTTGCAAGCCCAAGCGCGCAGGGACAAGCGATGATAAGAACCGCAACCGCATTTACAAGTGCGTGGGTAGAGTCAAAAAACATCCAGATCCCAAACGTGATGATAGCAATTGCTAAAACGGCTGGAACAAAGTAAGAAGAGACAAGATCTGCGATTTTTTGGATGGGCGCTTTAGAACTTTGCGCTTTGCTCACCATCTGGACAATCTGGGAGAGGACCGTCTCCCCTCCAACTTTCTGCGCTTCCATCAAAAAGCTTCCATCGCCGTTGATTGTCGATCCTGTGACTTGATCTCCTTGTGTTTTGGAAACAGGCAATGCTTCTCCTGTAAGCATTGATTCGTTAATTGCGCTTGATCCATCTATTATCACGCCGTCTGTAGGAACCTTGTCTCCGGGTCTTACGCGAAGCTTATCCCCTTTTTTCACCTCTTCAAGAGAAATGTCTTTTTCTGTTCCATCATCCATTACAATGCGCGCATTGCTTGGTGTTAACTCAAGCAGTTTCCTGATTGCTCCGCCTGTTTTCACACGCGCTTTGAGCTCTAAAACCTGTCCCAACGTGACAAGCACTGTGATCATGGCAGCTGCTTCAAAATAAAGATCTGTTCGACTTGGGAAAAAAAGAACCAAGCTCAAGCTATAGATATACGCGGTCATTACCCCGAGTGAAATCAAGGTAAACATGTTTAGAGAGCGCCATCCCCTTTTAAGAAAAAAGGAACCTACAAAAAAGACGACAACAGTTGCTAGGATTGCCTGAATCCACCCGCCATAAGGGATCATCGCAAGCACGAGAATCGGAGTGGTTAAAATGAGTCCGATGAAAAGCCGGAGGCGCATTTGCTTAAACTCAAGCTCTGCTTCATTGCCTCCAAGAGATTCAAGTGCCATGCCACAGATTGGACACGTTCCCGGTTCCTTTTTTCTGATCTCGGGATGCATGGGGCAGGTGTATTCTTCAGCTTCCATTTTGGATGACTCCATAGCATTCGCGTGCGATTTCAAACTCTTCTTGTGTATGAACTGTAAGTACCTTAGGGGATAAAAAAGAAAGACGAGAAACAACTTCTTCTCGAATTTCTTCCGAGTTTTCCCCGATGCCTCCAGTGAATACGAGAACATCAAGTCCTCCCAAAGCTGCAACCATCGATCCAATACAACTACAGAGGCGATGAATATACACATCAAGTGTAAGACGTGCTCTTGCAGAGTCTGACTTCAAAATATCGCGCATATCACTCGAGATCCCAGAGACACCAAGCAAGCCCGATTTTTCATAGAGCTCCTTTGATAGTTCTTCAGGTGTTTTTGATTTCAGTAAGTGAAGCAAAATCCCAGGATCGACGCTTCCTGACCTGGTATCCATCATCAAACCATCAAGCGGGGTAAAACCCATCGTAGTATCGATGCTTTTCCCATCTTTCAGAGCGCATAAAGAGGCGCCAGATCCCAAATGACAAATCACTACTTTCCCATGCCCTACGACTCTTGTGCAGTACTGAAAACTAATTCCATGAAATCCATACTTTCGAATTCCCTGGGCCACCCACTCGTAAGGCCCTGGATAGGTGTAGGCCTCGGGAGGCAGCGTATGATGAAATGCGGTATCGAAGACAGCAACTTGAGGAACTCCGGGAAAAAGCTTTTCTAGCATTTCAATCCCTTCTAAATCTGCCAAATTGTGAAGAGGAGCTAAGCTTCCGAGTTTTTTGATTTCCTCTTTTACATCAGAATCAATCAGAACACTTTTTGTATATTTTTCGCCGCCATGAACAATTCGATGTCCAATGCAGTCGATCTTTTCTTTCGGGAACATCTCTTTTGTAAGTTCCTTATCCTCAATCTTGTCTTCCCAAATGGGCTCTACAAATTGATCAGGAAAAGAATCAAGTTCATAGAGACTACATTTGATGCTGCTTGAACCTCGATTGAGGCTTAAAATCTTCATGATTTACAGATATCAGAAAATAATTTAACTTCCGATAAAAAAGGGGTTTTTAATGATTGCTGACGATCTTCTTCAAAAAATGGACGCTTACTGGCGAGCGGCAAACTATCTCTCTGTCGGACAGATTTACCTCTACAATAATCCCCTCCTCAAGAAAAAGCTCACGCCTGATGATATAAAGCCTCGCCTTTTAGGCCATTTTGGAACAACTCCCGGACTCAACTTCATCTATGTTCACCTCAATCGGCTTATTAAAGAGCATGATCTCAACATGATCTACGTTACAGGTCCAGGTCACGGAGGGCCGGGGCTTGTTGCAAATACGTATTTAGAGGGAACCTACTCTGAGTTTTATCCAAACATCTCTCAAGATGAAGCTGGCATAGAAAAACTCTTTACGCAGTTTTCTTTCCCTGGAGGGATCCCCTCTCACGTGGCGCCCGAAACTCCAGGATCGATTAGTGAAGGCGGCGAGCTTGGATACTCTCTTGCGCACGCCTATGGAGCCGCCTTTGACAACCCTGATTTGATTGTCACCTGTGTTGTTGGAGATGGTGAGGCAGAAACAGGGCCCCTATCAACGAGCTGGCATTCAAACAAATTTCTAAATCCTGTGCACGATGGCGCGGTCCTCCCTATTTTGCATTTAAACGGATACAAGATTGCAGAGCCAACCGTGCTTGCTCGCATCCCGAAAAAAGAGCTTAAAAATCTTTTCTTAGGCTATGGCTATGAGCCACACTTTGTTGAGGGAAAAGACCCGAAAAAGATGCACGCGCTGATGGCAAAAACGCTCGATGAGGTTTATTCCAAAATCCGAAAAATTCAAGAAGATGCGCGCATCAATGGATTCAAAACGCGCCCCGTATGGCCCATGATCATCATGCGTACACCAAAAGGGTGGACAGGACCTAAAAAAGTTGATGGAATACAAATTGAAGGGACCTTTCGCGCGCACCAAGTTCCCGTCACTGAGTGCAAGACAAATCCAGGACACTTGAAAATTCTCGAAAAGTGGATGAAAAGCTATCACGCGGAGGAGCTCTTCGATGAGACAGGCAAACTCATTAAGGAACTTTCCGAGCTTGCTCCCGTAAAAGAGCGCCGTATGGGAGCCAATCCCCACGCAAATGGGGGGCTTCTTCGAGAGGAGCTCCAATTCCCCGATTTCAAAGACTATGCGCTTAAAGTCGGCGAGCCCGGATCTGTTCGCGGTGAAGCGACGCGTACGATGGGAAATTTTGTCCGCGATGTGATGAAACTCAATTGGGATGCGCGCAATTTCCGCGTCTTTGGACCCGATGAGACAGCATCAAACCGCTTAACTGCTCTTTTTGATATTACCGATCGGACATCAACTGCCGAAGTGCTAAAAACAGACGATCATGTCTCTCCCGATGGTAGAGTCATGGAGGTCTTGAGCGAGCACCTGTGTCAAGGATGGCTTGAAGGATACCTCCTAACTGGAAGACATGGCCTGTTTTCCTGCTACGAGGCGTTTATCCATATCATCGATTCCATGTTCAATCAGCATGCAAAATGGCTTAAAGTGTGCCAAGATATTCCCTGGAGAAAGCCAATTTCTTCTCTCACCTACCTGCTTACCTCTCACGTATGGCGCCAGGATCATAACGGCTTTAGTCACCAAGATCCCGGGTTTATCGACCATGTGTGCAATAAAAAAGCGAGCATCGTACGCGTCTATCTTCCCCCAGATGCAAATACGCTTCTCTCTGTTGCAGATCATTGCCTCAGAAGCCAAAACTACGTCAATGTGATCGTTGCAGGGAAACAGCCGGAGTTCCAGTGGCTTGATATTGATGCAGCCACCAAACACTGCGAAGAAGGGATGGGAATTTGGGAATGGGCAAGCACTCATGGAGGAAAAGATCCTGACCTCATTATGGCCTGCGCAGGGGATGTTCCAACAGTTGAAACGCTTGCAGCCGTCACCATCTTAAGAGAGGCATTTCCCGACTTAAAAATCCGCGTTGTAAATATTGTGGATCTCATGTGTTTACAAACACAAGATGAGCACCCTCACGGCTTTCATGATGAAAAATTCGATGCAATTTTTACTAAAGACAAGCCGATCGTCTTTGCCTTCCACGGCTATCCTACGATCATTCATAGACTTACGTACAGACGCAAAAACCAAGATCTCCATGTACATGGATATAAAGAAGAAGGGACAACGACAACCCCCTTTGATATGTGCGTACTCAATGGACTTGATCGCTTTCATTTGGCAGAAAACGCGCTTCGAAGACTTCCAAATCTCGGACCAAAGGCCGAGCAAGTTAGACAGTCTCTTCAGGATAAGCTCAAGGAGCATACACAATATGTTCGAAAGCATGGTCAAGACATGCCAGAGGTCCGTGATTGGAAATGGAGCCCAGCAAAGTAACTGTTGCGTTCCACGCGGGGACCATTTTGTCGTTGTAAAAAAAACAGTTTGAGACTATTCTCTCGCCCAGTTTAAAACTGGAGCGATTGTGAAACACCTCTTCCTAAAATTACTGATTCCATCTTTTTTCGTTGTAGCAGCAGAAACAAGTGCTAACGAAATACATCAAGACGTACCTCCTGTAACTTTGCCTGCTAAGGAAAACACGCCTTTCATTGAATACCACAATCGAATTGCCGCATTTAACATGCTTGCTACTTACTTCCTATATTATGAAAGGATCAAACCCAATGCGATTTACGTAGGTATTGAGGAATTATCAACTGAACCTTTTCTTAATCACTCTGCATCCTCAATTTCTCTTCATAACTTCAGTATGGGATATAACTTCTTCTGGAATGGACGAGATCATTTTACTCCTATCGCGGGAATCGGGTATTTTAGGGCAAGATCAAAGTCATGTTATTATAATACGCTCTTCAGGAGCGTACATCATGAAGAGTTCTCCCTTCTTTATGGAACCCTTGGGATTCTCTATGACCATGAGTTCAATACCATCTTTAATCTTGGTCTTAATTTGAAAGTGGATGTAGGAGGTCAATTAGGTCATAGAAAAAAGCATGACATCGGAACTCCATGTGTAGGAATTGACGTGAGCATCCCTATTACTTTTCGTTTTGGATATAGAAGACATTGGGATATCCGAATCGAGCCGTTTGACATTTTTTGGTTTGGGAAAAAACACTCTCATAATTACCTCAGTACCAAAGGCTCTGTTGGCTATCGATTCTAACTTCTTCGAGAAACCAGACCAGGGAATCTCTAGCGAGGTAAATCGTCGCGTCTCAAAACAGCCTCAGCTCTAAAAGACTTTCTAAAAAAGGGGGCCTTGCCCCCTCTACAAACCTAATAGAGCAAGCGAAAACGCATCTGGCCACTCTTCTGTAGAGTTCGAGAGAACGACAATTCCTTTCTGAGTTTTTGTATTAAATCCTAAAAAAGATCTAAACCCACCGGTGCCTCCGTTATGCCAAATAATCTCAGCATCGTTAACTCGCCGAAAAGCACGAAAAGAGCGGGCGAATGAATTGATCAGTGTTTCCTAAAAGAAAGATGTTACATCTATTGCCTTTTCTATTCCAGCAGTACTCGCTTGCTTGATTGATTTTGCAGTCAAATCAAATTTCTTCAAGTCAACAACTTTGATGCATTGATCATCATAAGTTTTGAAGTAATACTTTAAGGATTGAGGATCCTTTACACAAACAAACTGAGTGGAATCAATTTGGATTGTCCCATTTTTCTTTTGACGTACGACTCCTACAGGAATATCAAACTGATTCAATATGTGAAAAGCTTGGAATACTGCTTCATCAGCATTTTCTGAGGGAATCGCAGTCGTTGAAAAAATCGATGCCTGTACAAATCGCGATGGCGAAGTAAAATCGCCCGGCATTCCCACCATGCCCGATCCCTGTCCAAAGGAAGCGAGTTTTACACCATTCAATTCGATGGGTTCAACATTGAAAGGAGTTAGATTAATGAAATTTCTTAAATTCAGCATATGCCAATCGAAATTAGGGGAATTTGTGATCACCCCCAAGGGATTATCATGAGTCACTAATTTTCCATTGATCGGCTCTATGACTAAAGACCTTCCTTTTTTGTCATAAACAACATAGTGAAAGGGAGGAGGTGTATTTCCCCATGCTTTCGTTACAGTGGGAGCAATCAATACATCTGATAGAGCAGCCTTCACTTCATCGATCGTTGCAAATTGTGTGATTAACCAATTAGGAAATTCCGTTGGTGATAAAGCTTTGGATTTGTTCTCAGAGGTAATTGTCGAATAACCAGCAAACCCTGAAAAATAAAAAGTTCCGACGGCCAGCCCTTTTTCATTGATGCCATCCATAATTACGGGATCCCCATATGTGATGAGACCAACAGTTCCATATTTAGCTTTGTATTTTAAACCATCCCCTAGAGGTGTCGTTCCAACAAATTCATAGTTTCTCGGTATGACAGCAACAGAACTCTCTACTACCCGATTGAACTCCAGTGTTCGTCCGTTGACCACAGAACCATCTTTGGCCGTTAATTTGAATCCTGTGCAGGCATTTAGAGGTAGTATCCATGAACTGCAAACAGCAACTAACACGATAATTCTATAAATATTGATCATAACCATCTCCTCTAGAACAACTTTATAAAGTTTTTTTATCACAACTGACAAATGTTGTACAATACTCACAGAAAAAAAGGGATTCTGATTTCCTCTAATCATTCCCAATTTCAGCGTTGAGAAGGCAAGTGAAACTTGTAAAAAGAACCAAAAGAATGTTTTTCATAGGACTCGCTCCGAATCAAAAAGGTGATCTCCGGGTGCAAGATTCGAACTTGCGACCAATGGATTAACAGTCTCACTAATTGCCGTACTCGACAACGTCTCATAACGTGTAACAGGGTGGATTTTAGTAGATTACGCAATTCCTTTCAAGGTGTAGATCCGCCTGGTCTTGTATGGTTTTGTGAGCCATTGCAGCATGAGTGCAGCACGCCCCATTTTCATTTTCTAAAATTTGTCACGTTTTTTAATAAAATTCGTGACAATTCTAGCACAAAAAATATAGATAGATCCATAAATCATGGGTGGCACTTTACTATTTTAAAATGTAGAATGTTTAGCGATTTCTATTTTAGACATTAAGCATAAATGACAACAATTTCTTTATTTACTCCTATCAATTATACAAGGCCTCGATCCTATACTGAATTAGCTATTTCGACGTTAAGTCATTATTTTTATTTAGGCGGAATGCAAGCCACTGTGGTTAAAAATGATGAGGTGCAGCTAGAGGATGGAAAAATTTCTTGGAATACAATCGCGCTGAAAGTTGCCTCTTATGTCCTTCTATTCCCCTTAACTCTCCCTTTGCTCGCAATCAATCTAGCTTTGCGCTATCAGCATCATTTTACAGTCATACGAGAGAGAATAACACTCCTAGTTCCCCAGAACGAAGGCATTTATCGATCGACCTCTATAAAAAGTTCTCCCCTTACGCTTGTCTCCAACCTTGTGGACTCGGTAGCTAAGCGGATTAGTTTTCATCCCTCTTGGCAGACATTAGCCTCGCAATCTCCTCTTATTAAGAGGACAGGTGCGCATGTAGATACCACATTGCTTCAATTCTTATTGAATGATTACGTAGGTGGCGGAGAAGGACATAACCAAGATCGCGCCGTCGATTTCTTCAAACATTATTTAGATCGGTATCTTGCAATTTGGCCTGAGGATGCTCAAGCCACGCAAATTGGGGAGAAACTTGAATCGTATATCTACGAGTCTGATCCAACACGTCCCCTCACGGAAGTAGCAAACGAGATTTGGGAGCGTTTAGAGCAGAGGGGATACATTTGCTTAGGCGGCGGTCTTAAGGATGGAGATAACGGAGGGCATGCCCTTTTTTATGAGTTTGCCCAAGATTCTTGGGGACAAGTGACGTTTCAAATCACAAATTCTGGGGATGGTCTCCAATATCATCCACAAATCGATAGCAACACGCATTACAGGACTCTCGTCTTTTCTGGAGCGACTCTCTCCCATTTAAAACAGAATCAATTTTTAGAACTCTTATTGAGTTTTAACAGAACTCGGCCTCCTCTAAAACAGCTCGACGGGATCATTTTTCCGCTAGATCCTCATCTATGTTCTATACATGATCTCTATGTGTCCCTACTTCATGGATGGCCAGGAACAGAATCGTTTCTTGCCAAAAATCCTGGAAGAGCGCAGCACGGCAAGAGCTGTTCTTTGCAAGCAATGATGAAATGGTTTAAAGGAACATGCGATCACACACATCATTCATGGCTCAAATTATGGATTAAACTCTCCGCCTTTTCTGATTATTTAGATAATAATCCCGAACATTCCTCTCAATTCATCGCTGATGCTGTACGAAAACTAAGCAGCCAAATCGATAAAATGGATCAACAAAACCAAATTCCTCCGCAATTATTCGATGCATGGAAGGAACTCTCGCAAAGAGCGTTGGAGAAAAAAAGGATCGCTTTAACCGTCGAATCGGAAAAAAGAGCCTCTACTGCATTGACATCTCGCGTCACAGGACTTGGACTTGATGGATATCAAATTGTCAAAGTGAATCAAAGCTCTATAAAAGACGAAAAACAAGCCGTTGCCTCCTACAACTATCCCCACGCTTTTCCTGGAGAAATGGCTCCTCTGACAGAAATTCCCACACTTGCGCGCAAAAATATCGCACCTCTTTTTGATGAGATGTCTAATCGTTTGAATCTCGCTCGCCTCCTTCCTTTTTGCACAAACTGGGGACCACAAAACAAAGAAGTGCTTGAAAATCTGGGCAAGCTAACATCCCTCTTTTTCTACTCAAAACACCCATTTCCGTCTCTGCAAGTCCCTGATTCATTTTTTGTCGATCTACTGAATGTGTGGATGGGTGTTTACCTAGCCGCAAAACGAGAAGGAACCTTCCCTAAAGAAGTGCTTTTAGAATGGATCCGCGGCGCTTCCCTTTTGGTCAAAAGTTACACAGACGAATTTCGTTTTGACTCCCCTCAAACAAGAAAGAAATGGACAGAACTGTCTTCTTTGATTGCATCGGAAGAAGCCTCTCTAGAAAGTGCGCTTGGGGTCGGTTACACACCACCGCCAAACTATTGGACAGTTTGGGATCAAGATTATCATAGCGAACATTTTGGCTGGTGTCCTTTTGGCATCGCATTCTTGCGCGATGGTTACGAATGCAAATCTATTGAAACACTCAAAGAGCTTCCCGAAATGGCCCATTATGCGCGCCGTATTTTGCAGACGCACCAGACTTCATCCGCACAGATCATTGAAGGAAAGTACCAAGGCTTCAACAGTTCTCCGCATTGGATAGACATTCACAAAGCAATTGATTCTTTTGGATGTAAACTCCCTATCGTGCCTTACTACGACGTGCTACGAGAGAGCCTAGCAAGCCTTTTTGTGCTCGCTGACAGACATTTGAGCAAAAGAAAGAGCACATATAATCCAAGCCAAACTGACCTCATCGATGTCTGGCCTGAAGAGGAGTACATGACATCAAGAGGTTCTATCCAATGGCGTCGCCCCGCTCTTGATTCTGTCGTCGATACGACAACAAGACTTAAAACGCCGAAGGCCAAGCCCGAGTGTATTCTCCCCAAGACCGAGGCAAAGTGGGAGCATGCAGAAGATCTCAATCAAAGGATCAAAGGCGTACTAATGGATGAAGAAAGGCAGTTTCCTTTTAGCCTTCCAGAGGAAGAGCATGAGCTGCTCACTTTTGTGCAAAAAGAAACGACAACGCGCATCCCTGAAATGCTCGTCTTTTTTAGAAAATGTCTTCATAAAATCTCGCTTGTCCCTTATCAAGCAGTGTTTGAGCATCTTTTATTTAGTAAAAAGGGAGGAGAAATCCTTGAAGGGCTTTTTTGTTCTAAAGATGCCTCTATCCCCCTACTTTTCCAATTCTTTGTAAATAGCTATGAAGAGCTTCTCAAAAGCAACCCCAAAGCGCAGGTGGCAGCAGCGTCTCTTGTTTCAAGCCATTTGCGCTTATTCCAGATGAGCTGTTTTTATGATCATCCCGACAAAAAATTGCATGAAGAACAACTGTTCAAAGCTTTAGAAAAACTGATACTCGCAGGACAAAAAAATCCCATTTTAGGAAAGGCATTGGGCGAAGCCGTTTTTGCAGCGCTTCCAACACTTGAATTCATCTACCCCACGTTGCTAAAGCGTTCTGATTTTCTTGCATCTTTGACAACGACTTGCCTCCTGGAGTGCGTCCCTGGAGATTATACGCAGTCTCCATATTCTCAACTTCAACTTCATTATGGATGGGTCTCATTCAATGCACTCTTGGATCGGCATCCAGAAAAAGTTTCTGCTCTCTGGAAGAGCGCCGCGATGAAAATTTTCGGGAAAGAAGAAAGCTCGCACTGCGTCTGGGATCGAGCATTGGGACAACTGCAGCTAAAATCTCTGACAATTGATGTCGCCTCGCGCACCATTTTGAATGACGAATTCAATATGCGCCTCATCCCCAAAGAATATCGCGACTATAAATTCAGAGAATTGTTCAACGATCGCAACTTTTTTAGCTTTAGACGCCAGGAAGGAAAGATCCAGATCTATGCCTTCGTTTCAGAAAATGATTCCTATGAGCTTAGAGTCGAGGAAGAAGATATTTGTATTTATAAGAAATTTGGCGAGGAATTTTATAAGATCAGCAGAGATTATCCCCCGGATTCTCTTGCAAAAGAAAAGTACACTCTCTGGCAAAAAAACGCACAATACTTGCTTGAAGAAACAAAGACCCGTAAGATCATCGCAGCAGGTTCAAGAGATGGGCTACAGCGCTGTCAGGATGGCAAACAGCAAAAGGAAACCCTTTCCACATTCGATCGCGATAAACCAACTTTTTTGAGCGCCTTATTTAATCAATTGCATCTCTCCTATTTAGTCTGGGCAGACCCTTCTTCAAAATGTATTCAAAGCATCGAAGTCCCCTCTCTGCAATTGGAGTTCATCCAAGACAAAAAACGGATGCACAGCAAAACCTTTCCTGGATTTTATCTAGCTGTTAATCAACACGTTCAGTTTCTGAAAAACTTTGTGAGCACCATTGTTTTGGAAAATGCAATGGGGCGCAAAAAAGTCATTGTTCCCATTTTGCCATTCATGGAGTGCAAATATAAGCCCTATGCAGAAGAAAAGACAGGCTCAACAACTATTTATGGTACGCCAGAAAATCAGCCCTACCTGACTTTTGATCTGACAAGTGGAGCAAGTGAACCGATCTTTTCTCCCCATCCCCGCAATCAAACCTCGATTACTTGGTTGGTATCCCTATACATCCATACGCGTCAATATCGAAAAGCTTTAGATCTGCTAAAAGAGACGCACGTCACCTCTCAAAGAACGCTTTCTCCTTTAACCAAGCAAATTGTTGAATATGCTTGTAACACAAGTAGTGATACCCACCCTCATGCAATTGCGTTGCGTCTAAAATTGCGCGCATGGCATGGGGCTCTGAAAGGAAAGGACTGTGATAAAGACCTTGATCTCTATGATAGCTTGCGCAATTCCATGGGGGTCTTTGCACTTTCTCCAAAGGAATTTCCAAAAACTGGCGACCGGTTCAAGGACTCCACAGCGCTTGTAAAGAATGCGCGTGATTTGTATTTAATGAGGTGGGGTAGTTCCTACTTAGCAGGGCTATTTACTCAAAAACTCAGGGAAAAAATGGATGAGGCTTCCATGAAGAGGCCTGAACAAGCTCTCTCCCTACACGTGAGCAGCGAAGCCTTCATCCTCAATTTCTTCCACCATTGTGATACGATACACAACGGTTCAGAAATAGAAAAAAACAAGTTAAGACAGCTCCTCTATTTTACATGCCAAGATCAATCTCCCCTTATTAAGATTATGAGCAGAACTCTCTTGCAAGAGGAAAATGCAGAGAATAAGACAGACATACCCGCACTCTTCCGTCTCGAGGACGATGCATTTCAGAACAAATTTACAAAATACTTAGAGACTATTGACCATGAGACAACCGTGATTTACCCTTCTTATCGAAGCGGCGACATCCATTTTAACAAAGAAGGCTATCCGCAAACCACTTCCCCAAGGGCTGCTAAATATACCGACACGTTCCAACCTATGTTTCCAATTTCCTTTGATCTTCCTTTAGAGCCCTTACCCTTTTCTTCACTTGAGGGAGATCTTATGAGCAGCAAACCGGTCGATCTAACAGCAGAGCTCCATGCAGTCCACCGTCTTTCTGAGTGGGCAATAGGCAAATCCTTGCAACGGTTGAATAAAGGAGCTCTTCAATTGAAAGAAGAGCTTCTAAGAGCGGACCCAGAACAAGAAATCATGAGTAGCGATCCTATTTTGAGAGAATCTGCTTTGCAGAGCTACCAAACAGAAATTAGCGCGAGAAACCAGGCTCTCCAAATGAAAGAACGAGCGATTTTGGATACAGCAAATGATCTACACAATCAGCATCAGCTGCATTTGGAAGTAGGAAGAGAATTGCGTGATCCATTCGATATCGAAACGCTCCTCATTGCCTTGGGAAGAAAAGACCTCTCCGTTATTCGCAACAGCAACCCTTCTCTATCAAATCAGGAAATTGCCTATCTCATGCAAGAGATGGCTGAATATGCCTGCCTGCGGGGAGATGTGCAGCAACTCATGCGGGCCGAGAAATGCCTCAAAGACGGTTCTGAAGAATACATCAATCACGCAAGAGCCAAGCGTTGCTACAATCCTGCAGAATCTCCCGATTTGCTCGTCTTTGAAGTTCTCTCCAATCTCGTTTTAAGAAAAGAGCAGGTGGAAGCCCTCAAAGCATTCACTCCGGGGACATTGCTCGAAGCTCGAACCGGCTTTGGAAAATCGAAAGTCCTCCTCCCTCTATGGCTCTTGCTCACGGCTCAAACAAATTTGGCCATCTTTATCGCCCCAGCAAATCTTTTTGAGAGCCAAGAACGGTATCTCCAAGAGCTTTTAAAGAAAGCGTATCATTTCTTTGCGATTCCGATTGAGTTTTCTAGAAATAGTCCGGCATCTGTCGCAGAAATCGCGTTTATCAAAGAAGAAATGGAGCGGGCAGAAAAACTCCGAAGACCCGTCTTTATGAGCGATCAAACCGCGCATAACCTGTTTGTCCTGAAGTTGAAGGAGCTCTCTCAAGACCAGGCGGGAACCGAAGCATTCCAAGCACTTCTGGATCTCCGAAAGTATGTGAACGACAAGAAAGTCTTTATTGACGAGCCACATAAAGTCTTGGATGATCGACAAGAATTTAATTACTCCATAGGCTTGCAAGAAGCCGTCAAACCGGCTCAGATCCAGTTTGAAATCGATCTTTATAAAAACTTATTTAGTCTCATCAAAAATCGTTATCAACTCGAATGTTTCCCGGACAAAAATCTCCCCTTTCTTACGGAAGAAGCCTATCGCCGTGAAATCATCCCCTCTCTTTTGGATCGGATGATTCAAGCGACACCTGAAGAAAGGCGGTATCTCGCAGGCAACTTGGAACTCGAAGAGCAGCAACAAATAGAGCAAAAACTTTCAGGGAAACGAGGGGGTTTTGTTCGCCTTCTCCATGATCAACTTCATTATTACCTCCCACAAACCTTGCAACGTCACTGTGATGCCCACTATGCGCTCAATGACCCAGAAGGAGAACGGGTTGCAATTCCTCTAGAAGACGCGCGCAACCCAAGACAAAATAATGAATTTGTCTCCATCGACCAACTGCTAAACTTCACCATTCAAGCGAACTTAAAAACTCCCCTCTCTCTTAAATACGTTCGCACGTACCTCCAAGACTTAAGTAAACGGGCTGCGGAAGAATCTGATAAAGAAGCCAAATCTTTGAAGGAAACAAAGGCCTATCAAACCTTTATTCGTTTAACCCAAGCAATGCTACCCCCTCCTTCAGGTCTCTTAGTCTTAAAACCGATGGAAATTCATCGCATACAAGAACACCTCAATCAGAACATCGAAGCAAAACTGCAATTCATTCAAGCGGAAGTGCTTCCCAAAGTGCGTACTTTCCAAGAGAAAGTCAGTAGCTCTCCTCATTTACTTGTCCATTGCTTTAAGAACCGAGTCGTCGGCAGCTCAGGGACACTCTCCATGCAGCACTTCCCATACACCTGCCAAATCGCCTCCGATGAAAAAGCCATCGTTCGAACTATTGTCGCTTTATTGAAGAAAAATGATTCGATCGTAGAACTCAACGCAACAGAGAGTCGTTACCCGATTGCCGCCCTTCAAAAGCAGTTTCCGGATAGCTCCGTCATGATTGAAGTAGGCGCGCTGCTGCGGCACTATCCCAATATTGATCAAATTGCCCAAGAAATCCTCAAAGTTTATCCCCAATTTGTTGGTGTGGCGAGTTTTGATCATGATGGCCATCCTGTTGTTATGACAAAAAACTCCACTGCCTGGATCCCTGAAGAAATCGCCGGCATCCCCCGTTCACAGCTCTTCTGGTTTTATGGACAAAAGGACACTACAGGGCGCGATGAAAAACTAGGCGAAAAAGCTGTCGCCACTGTTCTTGTCGACAAGCACACTACACTCACTCATCTTATTCAAGGAATCGGGCGTATGCGGGGCATCCTCAATGGACAGAGAGCCAAAATCGCCATTGATAAGGAAAGCACCATAAAAATGCGCAAAGTCCTCGGAAAACCAACCGACGCCCTCACCCTGCTCGATATCATCAGCTATTGCGCAGAGCAAGAAGGAACAAGCAACGGATATGCGAACTTCCGCTCTTTATCTCTACAACTCGACGCTCTGATTGAAAATTGCTTATGGGACACGATTCTTGAAACACCACAGGATTTACAAAAGGTCCGAGAGTACATCATCAAGTCAACAAAGGATGAGCCCTTACTCCGCCCCAGTATGACACTTTTCCCCGTAGACAGATCATTTGCTCTAGAAAAACTCTTAAGCTCCTTCCGAAAAAAGATCCAACAAATCACCGCCTGGAAACTCGATCTCCCTTACATGGAAAAAACAAGCGAGCGCATTCGAAATCACATGCATTACCCAGAGAAGGTATATCTACACCACCAACTTGGCACCTCACAAATCGTAGAAACCACCTCCGCCGAGCAAACGACCACAACTCTTGAGACACAAACAATTGCCGCAGATCTTACAGAAACGATCAGCGCGCAATACTCTTGGACAGGCTTCTTCAAAGATAAAGAGCCACTGCCACGCTCATACGAAATTATCCCCCATTCATTATCTCTCGTATTTTCTCATCCCCGCCTCGAGAAATACCAACCCCTATTTACAAAAACCCCTCTCTATATTTCGCAAAATGCCCTCTGCACATTTACAGGCGATATAGTTCAACAACCAGGCTTAGTCAATGGATATATGAAACCTCTGCATTACATCGCCCAGCTTCCAGACGGATGCTATGTCCTCATCGACACACAAGAAGCAGCCCAAATCCTTAAACAACCCAAGACCGTACGCCTGCTTTGGCTCGTCAATCACGGCCCTCTCATCCTGAACACCAAAGAGCCCCTAGAATGCAAAAAGATGGAACTTCAAGCCAAGTTACTCAATGGAGACTTGCAATTCACAGACGAGCAACAAGACCTTTTTAACGCAACATTTTCCCTTGAGCATCACATTCTCTTGAAGAGTTTTGTCTCTGAAATCCTCCAGTACAGGAAGATAAGATTGCCAGTCGTTACAAACGTTCTTTAGAGCCATTAATGCGTTGTCAAATCAAGTAAATACATCAATTGTTTTTTGTTTTATTTTTATGCCAATAATGAAAGTGCATTCCAAAGATAGATGGGATAAAATCCTCTTGTGATGCAAATATAGGGAGCGTACCTAAAAGAGGTTCTGTCGATTTTTGGCAGCTTTTACGCTGCTCAAAGCAGCAAAAACTAAGCTGACAGAGCACTAGTCCTTCAAGCTTGCAAAGTATTTAAGAATTTCTGGGAGGCCTGCTTTTCTTATTGGCTCTTCGTTGTCCTCAAAGATAAGCAATGTGGGAAGTGCTTTGATTTTATATTTGTCGCCTACTTCAGAAACTGTATCCACATTGACGTTTAAAAAAGTTCCCTTCGAAGCAAGATCGATGGAATACTGATCAAACCTAGGAGCGAGCATCTTACAAGGCGGGCACATCGTTGAATAACAATCCAAATAAAGAGGACCATTAGCACTTGCAATTTCTTTTTCTAACTCTTCAAGAGTGGTGATTTCTCTAACCTTGCTCATTTCTGTCGCTTGGGCAGACGGTTCCTCTCGCATCATCGCGATACAATCGAAAAGTTCTTGCACATCGACCGCTAATAGGCCTTTTGGAGCCTCTTTAAAGCAAAAGATTTCAAATTCGATTTTCTGCTTTCCGAAAGCGGGATTCAGTTCTGGTTCGATTGTTTCAACAATCAACTCTCCATCTTCAGCACTCGTTACTCCTTTAAACTCCAACGTCTGTCCACTTTCATCAGAATAGGAGATTCTTTTGAAAACAAAGTAACCAAACTCCCTTTCCTGGCAAATGTCTAGTGCCCTGCCATAGGACTGACTTGTGCTTACACTGAATTGATAAAACTGATTCTCCCCAATTTCAGCGTTGAGAAGGCAAGTGAAACTTGTAAAAAGAACCAAAAGAATTTTTTTCATAGGACTCGCTCCAAATCAAGAAGGTGATCTCCGGGTGCAAGATTCGAACTTGCGACCAATGGATTAACAGTCTCACTAATTGCCGTACTCGACAACGTCTCATAACGTGTAACAGGGTGGATTTTAGTAGATTACGCAATTCCTTTCAAGGTGTAGATCCGCCTGGTCTTGTATGGTTTTGTGGGTCATTGCAGCGTGAGTGCAGCACGACCCCATCTATGGGACCATCTGAAGTTGTAAGAAAAGCAGCGTCTACAAAGCTATTGCCAATCATCTCGTATTCAACGATTGTGATGAGATCTTCATGTTTGGCTCCATGAAAAATCAGAGTCAGAATCGGAGAAGCCATCTTCGGAGTCTCTGAACGTGTCAAAGCTATGCTTCGTTTCCAAGTCTCCAAGTTTTTTCTGGATGATCGTTAAAATGTGATTTTCTTCAATTGATTACTTGTTTGTAGATTGATTTGAATCCACGAAATACTTTTTTGAGTTCTTTAACGGGAAAAATGCGACTCATTCCATAGAGCAGGTAGGCTATACCCAAATCAACTCAAAAGTTGGAGTTAGGCGGGATTGAAAGCTGCCGCATTTGGACAATCGTACGTGGTTTAGTATTAACAAAACAAAGCCACTTGCGATCGTTCAAATGCGGCGCTTTGAACCCGCCTAACTCCAACTTTTGAGTTGATTTGGGTATAGCTGAGGGAGGAAAAGGATTCCTCAAGTTTTTGCTGATCCTTTAACTCCTCACTAACCAGGTGGACGTCTGTTGATTTCTCGTTACGGTAAGAGGACTGTAAAAGCCTGAAGATTGTTCTATGCTGTACAAAACAAAAGTGAGATTCTTCTAATGCTTTAACGGCTACTCTCGCGGCGTCTGCATTTGTTAGCATACAGCCGAGAACCATCATTTCCGAATCTTTTGAGTGGAGGGAGTTACTACTTTCACCTTGTCCTACCGGGAGCCCGATTGTAGATTATAGATGCAGGGGATGTCAATAAGTCAGCACAAGGCTGCAGAATCGAGTGCAGAGGAATACATTTAAGGAGATCCTTTTCCTTTAGTTTTTTCTAACTCGAGACATCGGATTATTACCGAATCAATCTCTAT
>CBDUSP010000028.1:0-19975 GCA_965370365.1 uncultured bacterium
TCGACGCGTTCCTGGAGGAAGGAAAAGAGATCAGGAACGTTTTGGACCTCATCTAAAATCACAAAAGGGCCGTAGGAATCGAGGAACCCCTCTGGGTCCTCAGTCGCTCGTTTTCGAACGTTTAAGTTCTCTAGCGAGACATACTTATGCTCAGGAAAGAGTTCTTTAACCAGGGTTGTTTTTCCGCTCTGCCTTGGGCCAACAAGCCCGATGATCGGGTATTGTTTTGCGTATTTTAAGATATGAGGGGCTAGATGTCTTTTATACATATCTGACAAATTTACGATTCAATCGTAAAATTGTCAAGGGTGTATGTAAGTATCTTTCTGTTAAGGGATTGGGTTCTGTGTTGACAAATCTACGATTGAATCGCAGATTTGTCAGGATCGTAGGTAAACTTTTGATAATAAGATGGTTGAGCTCCTGCTCTTCGTTCATGGAGCCTATTTGTCAGGCCCTTTTGAAGGATCGACAACTCGCTTTGTCTCAGATTCGTAATGATCGGTCTCCCACTTGAAGAAGGCATAGATCATGACTTTGGTAAACATGCAGATCACAAACCAGATCAAAATGTAAATCCAAGAGTAGATTACTGTTTCCCATCCAAGACCGCGTAGAGAGTCAGTCCCGAACCCATAGACGGCAAGTAAAGTTCCCACAACTTGTGAGAACATCGTTGCTAAAAAGAACTTATGCTGAGGTAGAGGTTTTGAAAAAACATAGTGACGATTCCTGGTTAAATAAATCGTCAGATTTCCTCCACAAAGGATCGCAAAGAAAGCGAGCGTATGACACTCGGGCTCTGTTAACTGCCAAACCCGATCTCCTATCCAATAGAGACCAAAAGTCGAAATAACACCTACAACAGCCAGACCAACAGCTACTGTCATCACCTCTTTCATATTCCAACGAACCGGATTCGGTGCAACTTCCATGTGATCGTATGCAATCATCATGATTGGAATGTCGTTGAGAAGAGCGATAAGAATGATCATGATTGCAGAGAGCGGATGAGACTCAAAAACAAGCATGGATGCGAGGAGAAATAAAAGAAGTCGATACGTTTCACTAATCCGATACATCGCATAGCTCTTAAGCCTACCAAAAATACACCTAGCTTCCTCAATTGCCTTTGAGATCACCATGAGTCCGGGCGCGGTTAAAACAAGGTCAGCCGCAGCTCTTGCAGCATCTGTAGCTCCGCTCACCGCAATCCCAATATTTGCCTGTTTAAGCGCGGGGGCGTCGTTCACACCATCGCCTGTCATTCCAACAATTTTTCCCTTTTGTTGGAGATCTTTTACAATCTCAAACTTGTGTTCAGGAAAGACCTCTGCAAATCCATCTGCGCCCTCCACCATCGTAGCCATTTCAGATTCTGATAAATTCTTATTGTGCAGATCCGCTACTGTGAGAATATTTTGGCCAAGATCTAATCCTTTTGATACCTCTTTTGCAATCGCAACGTGATCTCCCGTTACCATCTGCACGCTCACTCCAAGCTCTTTAATCCGGTGGATGGTCTCCACAGTGTCATCTCGGGGAGGATCAAACAAAGGAATAAGCCCGAGAAACTCCCATGTTGTGCCATTGTCTTCTGATCTAGAAACGCCTAGCGTTCGAAACCCTTTGCCTGCAAAAAAATCAATCTTTTCTAAAACTTCCTTTTTTTCTTGCTCACTTAAACTCGTTAATCCGACAATAATTTGCGGCGCTCCCTTAGAAACCATAAGTTTTGAGCCGTCTTTTTTTACGACGGTTGCTTCAATCCGTTTTCTTTCAGGGTCAAATGGAATGAATTTCTCTAAAGAGTATTCTTTAAGAAGGTCTTTGTTTTGGAAGTTCTCCATGATGGCTTTGTCGATGGCATCACTTTCATCCTCTTTAGAGGCAAGACATGCGCAGAGAAGAATATCCTCTTCTTTTGCGTCTTTATGAGGGAAGATATCGCCAACTGTCAGCTCATTCTTAGTCAGTGTCCCCGTCTTATCTGAACAGAGCGTACTCATCCCTGCAAGCTCTTCAATCGCCATTAGTTTGGAAACAATCGCCTTCATCTTGCTCATTGCATGAGAGCCGATCGCTAAAGTCACAGACATCACAGATGGAAGTGCTACAGGAATGCCCGCAACAATGAGAACAAGTAAAAAGACAGTCAATCTTCCGAGTGTGCGATGCACATTCGGATGCATCTCGATGCGGTAGAGGGAAACAATCAAGATAAACACGACAATTGCAAGCGTCGAGATAATCAGGAACCTGCCCATCTTCATGATGGCTTCTTGAAGAGTCGACTTCACATTCGCTTCTTGAACGAGCTTTGCCGTTCTCCCAAAAAATGTGCGCATCCCTGTCTCAGTTACAACACCTGTCATCTCGCCTTTTTTAACAACGGTTCCTGAGAAGGCGACATTTCCTGACACTTTATCTACAGGGAGAGACTCTCCAGTGAGAGCTGATTGATCAACAGAAAGATATTCACCAGACAAAAGCTTTATATCTCCAGGAACGATATTTCCAAGCTTTACTGAAATAATATCTCCAGGAACAAGCAGTTTCGCTGCGATGCTCTGCCACTTTCCTTCGCGAAGTACACGAGCCTGCAAAGCGAGCGTGTTTTTTAACGCTTCGATCGCATTTCCGGCTTGAAGCTCATGGAAAAATCCAAGAAGAGCGTTAATTAAAAGAAGAGCCATAATCAGAATGAAATCGGGCCAATCTCTTAAAATCCCAGATAAGACGGCAGCAATCTCAATCATCCATGGGATGGGTCCCCAGAAGAAAAAGAAGATCTTCTTCCAAAGGTTTTCTTTTTTTTCCTCAAGAGCATTTTCTCCATGCTTTTTGAGTCTCTCTTCTGCATCAGAAGCGCTAAGTCCCTTAGCTTCATCCACTTGGAAGGTTTTAAGAGTCTCTTCCTTAGAGATGTCTTTGTAGTCTATTGGTTTGTCTTCTGCCATGGCTGTCCTTCTACCTCGAGATATCTTCTTAGTAGATCTTCCCCATATAAAAATCAATCATCCTGGAAAAGGGTTGTCCCGTTCTGGAATGGGTTGTTCAGTGTCTCCTTAAGTGTCTTCTATATATTGTTGACAAATCCACGATTCAATCGTGGATTTGTCAAGGCAACAACTAATGCATTAATGGTAAGTAGATTATGCGTGACTATTCCTCTGTAACGGCGCCATATTCATGAAGCTTGTTCCGAAGTGTTCGGACGCTGATACCGAGGGAATCGGCTGTTTTTGACTTATTGCGATGATGAAGTGCGGGTGTTTTGAGGATGAGTCTTTTTTCAAAGGCTCTTGACCTATCCGACTGAAAATTTTTACTTAGGGAGCCTTCGCATCTGCTGCTCGTTTGTCAGCAAGTGTTTGAACCCGAGGGAGTAGAACCGTCTTCTGTGTGTCTAGATTATTCGCCTCTAGCGTTACGTAGTATTCTGTTTCATTAAAACCTTTTTTGCAAATCCCCAGAGCTTCCTCAGGAGAGGACACTCCCAGAATTTCAGCAGCTTTCTTTAGGAAGTCGATTCTTCGTCTGTCAGCAAGATTAGAGGCTTCTGTTTCTATATTTTTTCGAAAATCCTCAACCGTAGCTGTGTAATTCTCCTCCCCCATTAGATCCAGCTTTTTCAATACTTGATCTGTTGTCATGTTATGACCTTCCGCGATCAGTTTTAGTGTGTTCTCTACTGAGTCCTCTCCCGCTATTTTAGCAATCTGATTTAGGAAGCTTTTGATCTCAGCATTCATTCGTCGTTCTACTATTACTTCTTCTTTAGTATCGTCGCAATTAGCTGGCAAGCTGCTAGGGCATTCTTTTGCTGCGCTAATCTGATATGCTTGTGATAGAAAGAATGCTGGTTGATCTTTCATTCTCTGCGTTAGCCCTTCGGGTGTTTTAATGTCTTTGTTTTTTTCTAATAATATCTGTATCGCAATCTCTTCCGTTTTATCCAAAATGGAACATATCCTAGACAAAAGATTGTTTATTATGAATGTGTTCCTCTGTTTAGGAGTAATTGGCGTCATTTCTTGTCCTTATTTATAAGTTTGAACTATTATAGCATAATCTATAATTGTATTACAATTAACTCAAATCTTGGGGGATGAGACGGATTAAAAAGCGACAAAGTTTGAAATCCGTAAGTAGTATCACATTAATACTAAGTTGCTTACCTATTTCAAGGATCGGCTCGAAAATCCCTAAAAATTGACAGAACCTTAGTTTGTAGACACTCCCTAAGACTGTTAAAAAGAAGCGTCTGCGCCATATTCATGGAGCTTGTTACGAAGTGTTCGGACGCTGATACCAAGGGAACCTGCTGTTTTTGACTTATTGCGATGATGAAGCTCTAGGGTTTCAAGGATATGACTCTTTTCGATTTCATGGAGAGAAATCCCGCTTTGTAGCTTTGGTTTGCGAGCTACATCGAGATAGAGATGCTCAGGCTCGATTGTATCATCAAAATCGAGGACAACTGTTCGTTCAATGATATTTCCAAGCTCGCGTACATTTCCAGGCCAAGGGTAGTTGGTAAGCTTTTCAATGGCCCTTTTTGAAAAGGTTTTCATCTGCTTATGATTTTCCAAGCAAAAACGCTTTAAGAAGTATTTTGCAAGAGGAAGAATGTCTTCATGTCTTTCTCTTAGAGGGGGAATATGGATCGGAACAACGTTGAGCCTGTAGAAAAGATCCTCTCGAAAAACTTTTGTTTCGATCGCTTCTTGCATGTTTCGGTTGGACGTTGCTAAAAAGCGCGTATTTACTTTGATGGGACGCATGCCGCCGACTCTTTCAAACTCCTGCTCTTGGATTGCGCGAAGAAGTTTTGGCTGAAGACTCAAGGGGATTTCAGTGACCTCGTCGAGAAGGAGGGTCCCTCTATCTGCAAGCTCAAAGCGTCCTGCTTTTCTTTGCATTGCTCCCGTAAAAGCACCTCTTTCATGACCAAAAAATTCTGACTCGATAAGCGTTTCAGGAATGGCTGCACAATTGACTTTGATAAAGGGAGCGTTTTTTCGCGAAGAGAGTTGGTGGATCGCGCTTCCAATGACTTCTTTTCCAGTTCCCGATTCTCCCGTGATAAAGACGCTCGCGTTACTCTTTGCAATTTTTGCAAGGTCCTGGAGAATCTTTTTCATCTGAGGACTTTCTGCTATGAGATTCGGGTTCTTTGCATTTTCCTCTTTTAAAAACAGGTTCTCTCGTGTAAGGCGGATGTGCTCTTCTGCTTTTGCAATGGCTGACTCAAGCGCTTCTAGAGAAACAGGTTTTAGAAGGTAGTTAAACGCTCCTTTTTTTGTTGCATCAACAGCTGATTCTACCGTCCCATGAGCCGTTGCAAGGATACATAGACAGTGAGGTTGGTTTTTTTTTGCAAAACTCATCACATCAAGCCCTGTTTTAAAGGGCATTTTGATATCTGTGATGATGAGATCAAAGCTCATCTTTTTTAATTGCTCGATTGCAAGAGCCCCATTTTCTACTAAAGTGGGCTCTTTCCCAAGACGTCTTAACACTTCTCCAACAAAGGATCTGCAGGTTGAGTCATCATCAGCAACAAGAACTTTCTCGATCACAGTTGGATCCTCTGCAGAGGAAGGGTGAGAGTAAATGTGGTTCCTTTGGAAGGAGCAGAGCGAACATCGATCTCTCCCGAGTGTGCTTTTACAATTTTTTGCACCTCAGAGAGTCCAATCCCATTTCCTGTCTTTTTTGTCGTAAAAAATGGGGAGAAAATCTTGTCTAAGTTTTCGCTGCTCATTCCTATTCCCGTATCGGAAATGGCTATTTGATAGCAACTATCCATTTTCAAAAGAGAAAGGGTAAGAGTCCCTCCAGATGGCATCGCCTGGTATGCATTAAAAATGAGATTCAATAAGCTTAAATGCAGCGCCTCACTATCTACAGGAGCTATAAAAGGGTCCTCTGGAGTATGGATTTCTAAGTGGACAAGTTGTGGTTTTGATGGATCCGCTTTTATGAATCGGACAAACTGCCTGATGAACTGATTAACTTCAATCGATCGAAGATCTAACTGGACAGGCTTTGCAAATGTAAGAACCCCAGAGACAAGTCTTTCTAGCGCTTTTGTTCCATCTACGATAAAGCCCGCCATCTCCTGGAGAGGTTTTTGGTCGTAAAGATCTCTAAATAAAAGAGAGGAGTATCCTCGAATCCCTCCAAGCGGGTTGCGGATTTCGTGCGTGATCGATGCGACCATTTCGCCGAGTTTTTTGAGGCGCTCGCTATGTTGGGCTTTTAATAAGAGCTCTTTTTTTTCCGTAATGTCGTTCAAGATGAGCAAAATTCCTTGCTTTGGTCCATCAAAGAGGAAGGAGCAAGAAATTTCTAGTTCTCGAGAAGAGATCGTCCGATAGATCTTTTCATGGATAATTCCAAAATGAAGGGCCTCTCTCATTGAGAAACCGAAAAAATCATCTGAAAAAACTTCCGAAACTTGAGAAAATGGTTTTGGGTCGAGGGGAGAAAGGAACTGTTTTGCCGCCCTGTTAATTGAGAGGATCTCTCCATCAAGTGAGATAAAGAGGATTCCCTCATGAACGGACTTTAAAACGGCATGCATAAAGGAGGGAGGTAAAATTCCCCCTTGCTCTCGGATAAGTTCCTGGAGTATGTTTTTTGACATGTGCGCATTCAAGACCAGGCCCTCCCTAAGTCGGACTATACTGTTTCTCTCAATAATCACCAGCATTACTAGCTGTAGCGGTCTGCAACGCTCTGAAAGAGAGAAGATTAGAAAGAGAAATTGCAAGGGAGAGGCAATCTGTCGTAATCATCTAGATGTTTCTTATCCCATTGGAAATCCGAAACATGGGCCAAAAACTCCCTATCCTTGGGAGTCTGACTCTAATCTTCCTCGGATCACGAAGGATTTTTTCAGATGCAGGGGCAATTCATTAAATAGTCCAGTTGTAGATAAGACTGATTCTTCAGGGAAAACCCTTTGTATGGATTGTGGAGGGGGGACAAGACATGGGCTTCCCGTGATTGGGGGAAAGGAGGGGGTTTACCCGATCTTGATTGATTTGTTTAATTATGTTCAGAAAAAGACGGGTAAGCGCGTGATTATTACCTCAGGGCACAGGTGTCCCCAGCACAATGCTTATGTTGATTCTTCGAAGACAACGCAGACATCGAAGCACCAGATTGGTGCTGAGGTGAATTTTTATGTTCAGGGGATGGAAGACCGCCCGCTCGAGATTATCGGACTTTTGATGCAGTACTATCAAGAAACGCCAGGGATCAAGGAAAATCAACCGTTTTCTAGGTATACCAAGCCCGATGCTCTTGTAGCAACGCCTCCGTGGATGAATAAAGAGGTTTATATCAAGCTCTTTCAAAAAGATGAGGGGCGCAACTTTGATAACAGGCATCCGCATCCTTACATTGATATTCAAGTTCGCTTTGATCGGAGCAAAAGTGAGCGCGTCGTCTACAGCTGGGAAAAGGCAAATAAGGGCTACTCGAGAGGGGGTTAGTACGCTGTTAAGTGAATTTTTGACAGCTTTCACGCTGCTCAAAACCGCAAAAATTCACTTAACAGCGTACTAGTTTTTCCTTTCTGAAAACCAGAAACCTCTATATACTTAGGGTCCTTCATTCATGCCGGTATGGCGAAATTGGTAGACGCGGTAGACTCAAAATCTACTTTTAGCAATAGAGTGCTGGTTCGAGTCCGGCTATCGGCAATTATTCAGTGGTTCCTTCAGGAGACACTTGTAACATTTCGCTACTGACTAAACAGCGGTCATCTCAAAAAAACAGGCGCATGAGGTTTAGAGTTATCAATGACAATGTCTGCTAATTCTCCGGGGCGCACTTCCCTCAGGTATAATTCTTGTCCCGGGATGTAGCGTTTAACGTATTGTTGCCTGAGCAGCTCTTGATCCCCTAGGTCCTCTTGATCACGTTCGAGAGCGCGAGACAAAGTGACAGAAAAGGGGACCTGTAAAAAAATTGTAAAATCCCAAAAAGGTCTCAATTCAGGCCGAAGTAGGAAAATCCCATCGAAGAGTAGAACAGCTCCATCTGGAGCATTTTGAGGGATTGATTCTACGGGCTGGTCTGTGTAGTGATCGAAACCCGTTGTCTTGTAGCTTCGGCTACCCTCCGGTCCAAGAGGTCTCAAGAGGTTGTTAATGATTTGCGGGTAGTCGAAAGAATCCATGTAATAACCTAGGGAAGACAAAGAGCCCTTCCGATATCGAATATCCTTCGAGTTATGGAAAGCATCAACTGAGGAACGAATGATTTCTCGTTGTCCCTTCATGCTCAGGGCAAGTTCATTAGCGAATGTTGTCTTCCCAGCAGCATCTACCCCATCAATAGCAATACGCAATGGATGAGGTTTATCGCGTGCGTTAATCTGCTCACAAACCTCCGAAATTAGCTTGGAACGAAAACCAGTCATCGCAATCCTATTACTCCCAATAATCATTTTTGTGACAAACCTAGAAATCACCAACTTCCAGGTATTTCTGGGTTATACCATAAGTTATTGCAGAAAAGAAAATTAGCTTTTTTGGCGAGTTTTGGTCGAAGAGCGGGGAAATCGAAAGAACCTGAATTTGAGGATAGCCCCTAATCCCATCCTTCTGCAGGACTTTCTGGAGGATGGTGTGATGCTTTTCGATTATACAGCACAAAGACGCAAGCAAATGCAATGATCAGGATAAATCCCATGATTATGTGCGTTAAAGAAAAGGCCTCAATTTGGGACTCCTTGAACAGGTGGGGTACAATCTTTGCCTGGGCAGATGATAGAACTTCTTGGGCTGCAGGTCCTTTTTTTGCAATCGTTTCCAAAAAGGAAGGACTCATAATTGCTGTTTTTGGGTTTTCTGCAGCTAATTTCTCAAAGGAAAGAAATTGCGTGTGATAGGCAAACGAACTAATGATTGCCACGCCAAGGGTTCCTGCGAGTGCGCGCGTGGTTCCAAGGACGCCGAAGGCAAGGCCTGCCTTTTTCGGAGGAACCGTTCCCATCGCGGAGGCATAAGAGGGAGTAAAAATCAGAGGGATCCCAGTGCTGAAGGCAAGAAGCCCTGCAAAGATCTCTCCAAAGGAACCTTCTATAAAAAAGCTAAGCCAAAAAAATGAGCCGATGAGCAAAATAAACCCAAGAGATAGCGGGAGTTTGGGGGTGAATCGATCCGCAAGCCACCCTCCAATCGGGGACATAAAAAGGACGGGAAGAGAGCTCATGCAGAGGACAGCTCCACTTTTTAAGGGCGACCAGTCAAGGCCTTGTTGAAAAAAGATGGCTCTGTAGACCGTGATCATTAAGACAAACTGCGTTGCAAAGATGCTGATATTTACTGCCTTGTAGATCGGGTGTCGAAAAAGAGAGAGATCAATAAAAGGATTCCGTGCTTTTCTCTCTCTCTTGAAAAGAAAAAAGGTGAAGGTAAGACAGGTGATCCAAAGCCCTGTTGTTTTTAGGGAAGTCCATCCCCATTGACTTTCTTGCATGATAAGGATAACGAGTGAGCTGCAGGCGATTGCAAAAAAAACAAACCCCTGTGGGTCGATCTTTTGTTCCCCTTTTTTAGACGGGGGAATAAAGCGCAAAACAAGGAGAAATCCAATGATGGAAATAGGAAGGTTGATATAAAAAATCCATCTCCAGGAAAAGTTTTGCGTTAAATAGCCGCCAAGAAGGGGCGCTGTGATTAAAAATAGGGAGCTAATGCTGACATTGAGTCCTGTTGCTTTTCCCCTCTCTTTTTGAGGAAATAAGGACATGATAAGAGGTGCGCTTGCAGGAATCATCAAAGCGGCCCCAAGTCCTTGGAGTCCTCGGGAACAAATGAGCCAGACCATATCCGGACTTAAGCCGCTTAATAAAGAGGCTGTAACAAAAATAAGCATGCCCGATAAAAAGACCCTGCGATATCCTAATCGATCCCCAATTTTCCCCGCCGTAAGAAGGAAAAGAGCAGATATAAAAAGATACGAGTTAATCGACCACCAAAGCTCATTTGGCGTCGCCATCAACTCTTTTTGAATTGTAGGCAAAGCAACAGGGAGAACGGACTGATCGATAAAGATCATGGCCGTTGCCGGCATAAGGCTTAAGAGGCCGAGCCACTTCGAGTGTTTTTTCATCTAAGTGAAAAGTATCTTTTTTTTAATTAATAATCTATACCGAAAAAAATAGGTTTTCTCTATAATCCTTGTGTCAAGAGGGTTCCATGTCCAGGTTAATAATTTTCTCTTTCCTTGCCTTATTTAGTGGATGTTCTTCTTTAATCGTGGATCCGGGCGAACGTATAGAGGTTTCTGGGTTTACTCCTTCGAAACCCGTGAATCTTGCTCTTGTTCTAGGTGGAGGGGGAGCGAAGGGGTTTGCTCATTTAGGAGCGATCCAGGAGCTTGAAAAAGAGGGGATTCGTCCTGACTTGATTGTGGGTTGCAGTGCTGGAGCTGTTGCAGGGGCTCTGTACGCAGATCAACCGAATTTAGAAAGCTCTATCGCGACTTTGCTCCCTTTAAAAAAGGGGGATGTTCTTGATTATTCATACATGAATCCGATCTTTGGAATTGTGAATGGAGATTTATTGCTTGGGCTAATGAGACGGCTTCTTCAAGCAACCCATTTTGAAGACTTGAGAATTCCCCTCATTATTGTTGCAACGGACTTGCTTTCTGGAGATCCGTTAGAGATTTCTTCGGGGGAGATTGCTCCAGCTATTCATGCATCCTGCGCAGTTCCTGGGGTTTTTAAACCAGTCTCTCTTTATGGAAGATATTGTGTCGATGGGGGGGCTTCTTGTCCTTTGCCTGTCAGCATTGCAAGGAAGTATGGGGCAAAGGTTGTTATTGCTATCGATTTAAGCGAGAAGCTTCCAGAGGAAACTCCAAAGCACCTTTTTGGAGTTACCCGGAGAAGTCTAGAGATTGCATATCGTAACTTTGTAAAGCATTCTCTTGCGGGAGCAGACATTGCGATTCGGATGGATTTTGATGATGTTGGAACGTTTAATGATGACCAGAACCAGCGTCTCTACGAGCAAGGGGGTTCTGTTATTCGCGAAAAGCTCCCTGAAATTAAAAAAAAGCTCAGTTTATTAAAGCTCAATCTTCCAACGAAGTTTCTAAAAGACTCTGAATAGACCCTTGTGCTACGTTCAAATTTATGGCACGGGACGTTTACTCTCTAAGCTCTGAAGAGGTCTGTAAAGAGCTTGGAACAGACCTTCAAAATGGACTTTCCTCAGAAGAGGTTCTTCTTCGTCTTGAGAAGTTTGGAAAAAACGAGCTTCCTCCTGCTAAGCGCTTTTCTGCATGGATCATTTTCTTTCGGCAGTTTTCAAGCCCTTTAATTTGGTTTTTGCTTGTTGGTGCTCTTGTCGCAGGGTTTTTGGGCGAGTGGGTCCAAATGAGCGCAATTGGCGCGATTTTAGTTCTTAATGCCATCATCAGTTTTTTTCAAGAATACAGCGCAGAAAAGTCCTTTGAGGCGCTAAAGAGTTTATATGTTGTGATCTCTCGCGTCATAAGAGATGGGCAGATGAGGGAGATTCCATCCTCTGAAATTGTTCCGGGGGATCTTATCATCCTCGAGGCAGGGGATCAGGTTCCGGCAGACGGAAGGCTCACCCATGTCACACAATTGGGTATTCAGGAGGCTGCTTTAACAGGGGAGTCGACAGCTGTCCATAAAGAGACTGCACCTCTTTCTGGCAAGCAGGCGCTTGCAGATCAGAAAAATATGGTTTTTTCCGGCACGCAAGTAACAGCTGGAAGAGGAACCTTTATCGTTACGAAAACGGGCCTTGAGACTGAATTTGGGAAAATAGCAGCTAGTTTGCAAGAACAAACAAAAGAGATCACGCCGCTTCAAGTACGCTTTAATCGCTTAGGCAAACAACTGGTTCTTATTTGCATTGGCATTATCATCGTGATTGCTATTTTGGGCTTTTCTAAAGGGATGGGAACTGTTGAAATTGCCTTGATTGCATTGAGTTTGGCAGTTGCTGCAATTCCAGAAGGACTGCCCGCAATTGTAACAATTACGCTTGCTATGGGTGTTCGCAAGATGGCGAAAAACAAGGCGCTTGTTCGTCGCCTTGTTTCTGTTGAAACGCTTGGGTGTACTTCTGTGATTTGCTCAGATAAGACAGGAACGCTCACCAAAAATGAGATGGTGGTTCTTCATGTTTGGGTAAAGGGAAAAAGATTTGATATTCATCCAAGGGATGCGATTGATGCAGAAAAAGATCTTCTTTTGGCTCTAAAAGTGGGTGTTTTGTGTAATCACGCAGAACTAAATCAAGAGTGGAAGATTTCTGGGGATCCTACGGAAGGCGCACTTCTCGTTGCTGCTGCAAAGGCAGGTCTTTGGAAGAAGCCTCTTGAGCTGGAGGCTCCTTTTTCAGAGGAAATTCCCTTTGACTCAGAAAGAAAGATGATGAGCATCTTGCGTAAAGATGGGGTTCTTTACGCAAAAGGAGCTCTTGAGTCGATTCTTCCTCTTTGTGATGAAAAAGATAAAGATGCGATTTTTAAGGCACAATTAGAGCTTGCAAGCCAGGGTTTTCGCGTGCTTGCACTCGCCACAAAAAAAGTTCCAAAGGATACCAAAATCGATCCCTCCTTAGAAAACAATCTGGAGTTTGTAGGCCTTGTTGCGATGATGGACCCTCCACGAGAGGGGGTAAGAGAAGCCATTACCGCTTGCAGGGAAGCGGGGATTACTCCAGTGATGATTACGGGCGATCACAAAGAGACGGCCACATTCATTGCAAAAGACATTGGCTTAATGACAGAAAGCTCAATTGCAGTTGAAGGAAAAGAGCTCGATGAAATGGATGATGAAGCTCTAAAGAGCACAGTCTTAAAAACAGCTATTTTTGCGCGCGTAAGCGCAGAGCATAAACTGCGGATTATCGAGGCTTGGAAAAGTCACGGACATGTTGTTGCAATGACAGGAGATGGGGTCAATGATGCGCCTGCTATTAAAAAGGCAGATATCGGGATTGCAATGGGGATTACGGGGACTGAGGTGACAAAGCAGGCCTCTGATATGGTGATCTTGGATGATCACTTTGCAACGATTGTAAAGGCGGTTAAAGAGGGAAGAGCGATTTATAGCAATATTATTCGCTTTGTCCGCTTTTTGCTCTCTGCAAACTTTGCAGAGCTTCTTGTGATCCTCTGCGGCATGCTCTGGGGCTTTTCAAGTGTCGATGGAGAAGTTTGGGCAATCTTGCTTCCTGCTCAAATTTTGTGGATCAATCTTGTCACAGATGGACTCCCGTCGATTGCTCTGGCATTTGATCCTGTTGAAAAACAGGTGATGCAGCAAAAACCCCGAAAACTAACGGAAGCGATCCTTTCCCCTTCCTGGATTTTAAGGCTTGTTCTCATTGGGGTGGTCGCTGCAATCGGATCGCTTTTTGCAGCGCATATTGGCTTTTTAAAGGGTAAAGCGACAGGACAGACGATGGTGTTTACAGAGCTTGTTATTTTGGAGCTTGGAATTTTGTTCTTAATCCGCATGCCGCTTCGGGTGTTTTCAAACATGTGGATTATTGGATCGGTTGCGCTTTCAATCGTGCTTCAGTTGCTTGTTCTTTATTTCCCGCCGATGCATCTAGCTTTTGGAACGAGCTTTTTAGGATTGGGAGAGTGGCTTTGGATTGTCTCCATTGCATGTGTTGCAAACTTTTTAATCTTTCTTATGCTCAAACTTATGAGGAGACAAAGTGTGGTTTAGTTTCTTTATTGGAATCGTCCTTCTTTATTTGGGATCAGAGGCTCTTGTTCGGGGATCGTCTTCTTTAGCGATTCGATTCAATATTAAGCCGCTCATCATTGGTCTTACAGTTATTGCATTCGGTACAAGCAGCCCAGAGCTTGTTGTGAGTATCCAAGCAGTACTCACACAGCACGCAGAAATTTCTCTTGGAGATGTCATTGGATCGAATATTTTTAATGTGGCGGGGATTTTAAGTTTTTGCGCAATTCTTCGCCCCATCCCTTTGAATAAAGATCTCCTCAAATTCAATATTCCTGTGATGTTTTTTGGTTTTTTTCTCTTTTCCATCTTTTTGCTGACAGGTACGATCTCTAGACTCGCTGGCGGCATTTTTGTCTCTTGTTTGGTTCTCTATACGCTTGCGTTGTACTGCATTCCAAAGCAAAGAGATCTTCAGGAAAAAGAAGCGGCAGAAGAAGTGGAAAAGCCTCTAAAAAACTTAGGACTTGAGCTAGTCTTGATTTTAGGGGGGCTTGCCTTTTTAATTTATGGCGCGCACCTGATTGTATCTAGCGCAGTAACACTCGCAAAGCTTTGGGGGGTTAATGAAGCAGTAATTGCCCTTGGTATAGTTGCTTTAGGAACAAGCCTGCCAGAGATAAGTTGTTGCTTAATTGCGCTTTTTAGAAAGAAGTATGACCTGTTGGTTGGAAGTATCATTGGATCGAACATTTTTAACATCTTTTCCGTCATAGGAATCGCATCACTCGTGCGGCCAATCCCGGTATCAAATATCCGCTTAGTAGATCTTGGGATGATGTTTCTGTCCTCTGTGTTTATTTTGCCCTTTTTTCAAAAGGACTTGATCATCCATAGAAAGAAAGCAGTCTTTCTTATCTGTCTCTATGTTTTCTATATTCTCTATCTGTACAGAGCAAATGGGATACTGTAGGGAACCACTAAATGAGTTTCGTGAGGCAGTCAAAATTCTAAGTCACTGTATGTCAGCAGGATAGATCCTTCTGTGAAATTTTTGTCCGGTACAGAGTGTTACATAGGTGTATCTACTCTTGAGGGATTTATTATTGCTGTGTTATAATTTTATTATTGTGTATTTACGTTGGAGATAGTTTAATGAGTGTTGGAAATAATGTTCACAACCAAGGAGTCCCTAGAGAGACTATCGCCCAAGCGCCGGGACAGCCTAGTTGTGATGATTTTGCATCTGCTTTGAAAGTAGCTCAACAGATTAATGATAAGTTTAAGTCAGCTCGTGCTATAGCGGGTATTTTAATTGATCGTAATAGTATAGACGATTATATAAATGATGATAATATTGTTTCTAAAATCATGGTTGTTGAAGAATGTCTAAAAATAAAAAAAGAGCGTGGTGCTAAACTTGATAGACAAACTGCGCTACTTCTCAAAAAGATTCCTCCACATCTGTCTTATAGGGTAGTAGAGAGCACTGCAAATTTGGTACGGAAATCCAATACTCTAAAAGAGGAGATGCAGATTTTGGAGAAGGTATTTCATGATGATCCTGCTCTGTTTACACCACACTCTCATCCGTTTATAACAGCCGTTTTGGACGCGCTTCCATGATTCTGGGAGTGACCAGTTCTGCCGCAAAATAGCAAGGACTCGTCAGACGATTCCTCGGGCCGCATAATCCGGGAAGAACAGGACATCGCGGATGGATTCCGCGTTTGTAAAGAGCATGACGAGCCTGTCAATTCCAAAGCCAATGCCGCCTGTTGGAGGCATTCCCTGGCAGATGGATTCAATAAACTCCTCATCAAGGGGAGAGGCTTCCTCATCGCCCTTCTCTTTTTGATCTGCCTGCTTTTATTCGATCACGAACTCGTCCATCTCGTTCTTGTTTATGCTGTATCCTAAGCTGCACCTTTGCGCTATCGGTCAAAAAATGCATACGGAAACTATACAGTCAAATCTTTTTTGCACATTCAAATTTTTTGTTCACGAAAGGTATAGAACTCCAAGTTTTGAATTGATTTGGGTACATCGCTTGATATTTTGTTAAGATTGTATTATAATGTGATGTACTATTTATTAATAGATGGGGTAGTTTAATGAGCACTGGAATTGGTCCAATGGTTAATTGTGGTTCAGGTGGTGATAAAGAATGCCAGAAAAAGCTTAATGCTGAAACTTTTAATGCCGATATATCTTTCAGAATAGGTCGGTTTGTTGGGGGGCAGAACGCTATTAGTTTTTTGCTTGCCGCTACATCACGTGTGCGAGGATTCGCTGTGCCAGACCAAGTTAATCCAGACACAGTAGATAATGCAGACCAAGTTAATCCAGACACAGTAGATAATGCAGGGCAAGATAAGCCAGGCATAGTAGAAAATGCAGCAGCAGGGCTACTTGCAAAAGCGTTGCGAGACGATCTCTGTTGTCTGGGTGCCCCAGACAACATGAGCACATTAATTTTTGCAGAGTCCCTGGTTACAAATATCTACAAAGGAAACCCCAGTGTACAATTTTTACAATTTATCTTGGAATTAGAATCTATAACATCTCCGACACACAGTAAGTTCAGCCCTATAGGGATTTCTTCTTTTCTACAGAAAGACGATTTTGGGTATCTGAAGAGGATCCAATCGATAGTCTCTTTGCCGAAAGGAGATAATAGAGATGCCAAAATGATGAATCTGATACTGGCTGATTCACTTTCACTACCCATTGATCAAGCTCTTGGGATGTTTCATGCAATCCAGAACGCGACTCTCAAGTTACAATGCCTGCGTTGTATGAGAGATTCGTATAGTAGAGAGACTTCTCTAGGTATAAAATCGAGGTTAAGTAATGCCAGCGTGTTAAGACTCTTGGAAATTTGTGATTTAGAGCTGAGCACCTCTAAGCAAGAGGCTTTTGAGAGGCTTCTTATTCTTAAGCAAATTACGGAAAGCTCCTATGTGCCCTTTTCTAAAGAAGCTCGGGACAAAGTGATTAATGTGCTTGTGCTGGTTAGAACGGTGTGTGCTGATGAAGATAAGATGCAAGGAAGACATGGTCGCAAATATAGCATCGTGAAAGAGACCGAAACTGTGTACGAGGACCTTGTTTCTAGAGAAGATATTTGGTCTTTTCAAGAGGCTTTAGATTCTGTTCAGCAATGCCCTGACATGATTCTTAATAAAGAAAGTTATATTGCGATGATTTGCAAAAGAGAGGACATCTCTTTAGAACGGGCCAAAGAGGAGCTTAAACAGATTCAAAATCCTCGTAAGGCAGACCGGGTTTGGTTGCGCCTTTCAGAAAGAGGCAGGTCCCCTGATGAGGCTTTGGCGTTAGCTGCAAATATTTCCGAGCAGGACGATCGCGATAAAGCTATTGTTGGAATCGTGCAGAGGTTTTCGACAGAAAAAGAAAAAGAGGGTGAGTTTTATAAACAATTACTCAGAGTTGCCCTGGAACGTATATCTTCTCAGTCTGAAAAAAACACAGCATTGAAAGCACTTGCAACATCTTCCTGTGTCTCTTGGGAAACAGCTCTCGAGGCTGCGCGGGGAATTTCCGGAAATCAAAGCCTGCAACAAGATGTCGCTTCACAGCTTTTGAACAGAACAGCTATTTCCATGGACCAGTGTTTAGAAGTGGCTAACTTGTGTCTTGATGAGAGATTCCTGCTGTATGTTCTGTCTAAATGTGTTGAACGGTGTAAGGATGATACAGAGGCTGAGAAAATTATCAAAATGGTTGAAAAATCTAATAACCCCCATGCGGTATTCTGTGGGGTCTGTCCAGTGATTATTAGACACAAAAACTGCTCTATTACGGTTTGTAATCAGATTCTCAGTAAAACTCAGGGAAAGGCTGATTGTGATGATATTTTTGTCGCGTTTGTAGGTAGAAAAGAGGTGGTCTTAGAAGATGCTTTAAAAGTAGTTGAACGAATTAACAATGCCCAGATTCGAGCTCGTACTATTGCGAATTGTTTACGCGAGCTTAATAATATAGAAAGCTATATAAATCATAGCGATCTTTCTTCTATTAAAGGGTCGATCATTCTTGCATGGCTGGAAATAAAGCAAACGATTGATATTAAAGTGGTTGCGGTGTTACTCAAACAGGTTCCTAGAGATCAGCTTTTCCAGGCGGTATCAATCGTTGCAAAGTTGGTACGGGCAGTCAAGAATCAAGATCTGGCGCTACGGGATTTGAAGAATACATTTCCTGATACGGGTACGTTTGTGGTACAACCTCATCGGTTTATAGCAGCCGTTCAGGCACAGCTGAACGCGGTTCAGGCGACGCAGCAGGACAACAGGGGTAGCGATACGGAATGGGATGGAAGCGGTAGTGGAGTTTCTCCCTCTCGATCACAGCTGAGCTCGGCTCAGTCGACGCAGGACAACAAGCATAGCGATACAGAAGGGGATGGAAGCGGTAGTGGAGTTTCCTCTCGATGACTCATGGCATGACCAGTTCTTCCGAACAGCCTATTCTTCAGGTCGCATAATCGGGAAGAAGAGAACATCACGGATGGACTCAGCGTTTGTAAAGAGCATGACAAGCCGGTCGATGCCAAAGCCAATGCCGCCGGTTGGGGGCATTCCTTGGCAAATGGACTCAATAAACTCCTCATCGAGAGGTGAAGCTTCCTCATCTCCCTTCTCTTTTTGATCTGCCTGTTTTACAAGAAGCTCTCTTTGCAGTTCTGGATCATTTAGCTCGGTATAGGAATTACACATCTCTCTTCCAAGGATGAAACTCTCAAAGCGCTCGACAATGCCTTCTTTTCGAAGGGCTGGATCGCGATGGAGCTTACAAAGGGGAGTTGTTTCTATTGGATGGTCGATAATGTGATGCGGTTGGATGAGGTGGACTTCCGCAAACTCTTCAAACAAGAGGGCGATGAGTTCGCCTCTAGTTTTGGTTTTAACATCTTTGTCTTCCATGCTTGTCTCTTTTACGATGTGCGCGCGCATTTCATCGTCGGACATCGTGTTAACATCGATCTTTGCATAGGATTTAATTGCTTCTTTCATTGAAAGGCGCGTCCAGGGGGCTTTGAGATCAATTACCTGAGCCTCTGCTCCTTCTGAAAGCACGCGAATCTTGGTATCTCCAAAGAGCTCGAGAGCAAGCATTTCATATAGATTCTCAGCAAACACCATCATGTCATTGTAATCCCAACCAGCAGCATATGCCTCAAGCATGGTAAATTCAGGATTGTGCGTTTTATCGATCCCTTCGTTACGAAAGACTTTGCCAATCTCAAAGATCTTTTGCATGCCGCCAACGATGAGCTTTTTTAAGGGAATCTCAAGCGAGATTCGAAGGAACATATCTTGGTGATGTGCATGAAGGTGTGTTGTAAAAGGACGAGCGGCTGCGCCTCCATAGATATTTTGGAGGACAGGGGTTTCCACCTCTTCAAAGCCAGTTTCTTCAAAGTATTTTCTAGTGACGGAAAGAATACGAGAACGAAGACGAAAGCGATCCATGGATACGGGATCTGTAATCAGATCCAACCACCGCTTACGGTACTTGATCCCTTTGTCTGCAAGGCCACTATGCTTGTCGGGTAAGGGCAGGAGCGATTTACAAAGAAGTGTAACTGTTTTTGCAAAAATGGTGAGTTCGCCTTTTTGCGTTCTAAAGAGGTTTCCTTCCACATGAATGATGTCACCGAGATCGAGCTTTTTCTCGATGAACTTGATGTGGCTTAATCCCTCAATTGGTTCATAACCTGCGACTTTGGAAGTGTCTCGGTTGAACATGATTTGGATTCTGCCAGTCTCATCTTGGATTTGGCCAAATGCATTTTTCCCCATCGCTCTAAAGAGAACAAGACGTCCTGATATACAGGCAACAGGTGTTAGCCCAGCTGCTGCATCATCGCTGCCACCAAGCTCTTTTTCTTCAAAAGCAACAGCGATCTTTACAGTTTTCTCTGTAGGGACGTGCTTTGCAGGATAGGGGTCGATGCCAAGAGCGCGAATCTCTGCAAGCTTCTTTGAGCGGTTTTGAAACTCTTCATGGGAATGATAGTCAGGAGAATGCATTTTGCCTCGTTCTAAGAGGGTATCACAAATCGCAAATAACGTCACGGAATCTGCAGGGCTAACGCATTAAAAAATGAACAGGATCGCAGCTGACGCTGCGGCAGGATAGGGTTCGAAGGAAAACAGGCTTGGGAAGAAGAACTCCCGAAGAAAAAATGAACAGGATCCGCTTCGCTTGCAGGATCACCGCTGACGCGGTGGCAGG